>DATEJO010000292.1:0-27226 GCA_035277905.1 Candidatus Sulfotelmatobacter sp. | reverse complement strand
AGAGGCCCAGAACCTGTACGCTCAGTTGACCGGCAGGATCAGCAGCGTTACTGGTCTTTACCCTTTCAGCGTCAAGAACCAGGACTATTTCCACGGGATTGGCTCATTTGCCCTCAACGAAGTTGCTTCCTCTTGGGGGCTCTTCGCGCAGGACTCCTGGAAGCTGCGTCCGAACCTGACTGTCAATTATGGATTGCGTTGGGACTTTACCGGTGACGATTACGACCTCACCTCGGAATACCACAATGCTGACCAGAGCTCCATCTTTGGACCTACCGCACCCGGTGATGTGTTCAAGCCGGGCGCGCTAAACGGCAATCTCAGTCCAACGTTGCAATCGCGTCCGCATGCGTACAACGGATGGAATGTGGCGCCGCAGCCGTCGCTGGGCTTTGCCTGGAATCCCAAAAAGGAAGGCGGCATTCTGGGTGCTCTACTGGGTGACGAATCGACGGTGCTTCGTGGCGGCTACTCGCTGCGTCGCTTCACGATTCCTTACCAGTATGTGTGGAACTATGCTTCGAACTGCGGATCGTTCTACTACCAGAACTTTGCTCTGAACGCCAGCAATGTCACTGGAACGGGCAACTTCACGCCTGGTAGCCTTGCACTCGGCGATACCTTGCCTCCGTACGCGATTACTCCGGCAGGCTTCCAGAAGAGTGCTCCCGAGTCGCAGTTTACATACACCGCCGGCGCCGGCGGTTCTTGCGGCATTAACGTGACTGGCATTAAGCCGAACATCGCCCAGCCATATCTCCAGAACTGGAACTTCGGCATTCAGCGCAAGCTTGGCCGGTCCAGAGTGCTTGAAATTCGATATAACGGAAATCGTGGACTGAAAGAGTGGGTTGCGCTCAACACGAACGAAGTAAATATCTTCGAGAATGGATTCTTGAAGGAATTCCAAAACGCACAGAACAACCTGAAGATCAACGGAGGAAATTCGTTCGCAAACTTAAATCCTGCGGCTGGAACCGTTCCGCTGCCCATCATTCAAGCAGCGTTCAATGGTGTGTCCAACAACAACGGATTCGGCAGCAGTACCTTTATCAACTATCTCAATACGGGCGCGGCAGGTTCGTTTGCCGGTCGGCTTACGAGCGCGGCTGGTGCGGCTCCGTATTTCTGCAACCTCGTCGGAGCGGGGTTCACTCCTTGTGCCACGAATCTCGGCTTCACCGGCGCGGGTGCAGGCTATCCCATCAACTTCTTCCAGGCGAATCCTTATGCGACCCGAACTGGAAACGGCGCGGGTAATACCGCTTACATGTCGGATTCGGGTTACTCGAACTATCACGCGCTACAGGTGGACTTACGCCAACAGGCATGGCATGGCATGCAGTTCGATGCCAACTACACGTGGAGCAAGAGTCTTGGATACTTGGCTGGCGGTAGCGGCAACGACTGGCTGGGTAATTACACCACCTTCTCGCTGCGCAACTTACGGTCCAGCTACATGCCGGCGACATTCGATGTGCACCACGTCGTGCACCTCGATGCCACGGCCGACCTACCTTTTGGGCGCGGGAAAGCCTTTGCGAACAGCAACGCTGTCCTCGACAAGATCATCGGCGGCTGGAATGTTGGGACGATTGCAACCATCCAGAGCGGGTTCCCCTTCCGCATCTCGGGCGGCTACGATACCTTCAATAGTCAGGCTGATGGCGGCGTGGTGCTCAAAGGTGTAACGCCTTCGCAGATACAGAGCTCAGTCGGCGTGCATCGCATTCCGGGTGCGACTTTTGTCACTCTTATTGATCCTAAGTACTTGGGCGTCAGTAAGCCTGCTTGTTTGCAACAGTGGGTTTCCGGTTGTTCAATCACTGGAACAAACACTCAGTTCATTGATTCAAATACAACTCCCGGAACTTATAACCAGGGGCTGATTCTCTATGGGCCGCACGGCTTCTTCCAGGACGTTAGTATCACGAAGAATGTGCCCATCGGAGAACGGTTCCGCTTCAACCTTCAAGGCGTGTTCTTGAATGCGTGGAACCACCCTGTTTTCGGCAATAGAGACTTTGCAGGAGGCACTGGCGGGGTAGGCAACCCACGCAGCAGTGGATTGTTGACCACTGGTAGCGCGACCATCAACCCAGTCAGCAACATCGGAGCGCGTCAAATCGAGCTTCGTGCCAACTTCATCTTCTAAGTTGGCGAGCTTTGCACGCAGCACTCATCGAGCCTGTCAGGGGGCAGGTTCGGTGGGTGCTTTTTTGTTTAAGTCAAAGTCAAAACACGACACGGATTTCACGGATGCCACGGATTACACGGATTTCTAGAGTGAGCTTGTTTGCCGATTGACTTGGATTTTTGTGATTTATCCGTGCTATCCGTTTCATCCGTGGGATCCGTGTCATGTTTTGATTTTTCGGAGAAAACAATGATTCAAGGCCGAAAGCCTTCATTTCTACACGCCACAGTGGTTGCAATACTCCTGCTGTCATCCACCCTGCTCCTCGCCCAGACCGATCTATCCGGCTTCTGGGTATTCCGCTCTCCAACCGGCGACGGCAACTTTCGCGAGACGTTTTTCGAATTGAAGCAAACCGGAGAGAACATCAGCGGCAAACTCATGTTCGGAAATCGCGAGATTCCCATCACAGCCGGAACCTATAAAGACGGCAAGCTTCATTTTGAAACTACCTTCGGCACCGGCGAACGAGCGCGCCAGGTCGTCTACGACGGCACCGTGCAGAACGACAAGATCGAGATGACCTCGCAATTTCCGGGCAGAGAGCCACGGAAAGGGGTCGCGGAGAGAACCACCGAGGAGGCTACGAAGCCTCCGGCCAAGATACCGCTGCCTCCGCTGCACGATGTTCCGGACAATGCTCTGGTCCGCACACCTCCGATGGGCTGGAACAGTTGGAACAAGTTTGCGGGCAAAGTCGATGACAAGACCATAAGGGACATGGCGGACGCGATGGTCTCCACCGGTATGAAGGATGCCGGCTACATCTACGTAAACATCGACGACACCTGGGAAGGGCAGCGCGACGCGCAGGGCAACATCACCAGCAACACGAAATTTCCCGATATGAAGGCGCTTACCGAATATGTACATTCCAAGGGTCTGAAGATTGGACTCTACTCGTCGCCCGGTCCGAAGACCTGCGCCGGCTACGCAGGCAGCTACGGACACGAGGAGCAGGACGCTCACACGTACGCGCAATGGGGCTTCGACTATCTGAAATACGACTGGTGCAGCGCCTCGCAAATCTACAAGAACGACGAAATGCAGGCGGTGTATCAAAAAATGGGAGAGTTTCTGCTGCGCTCGCGTCGTCCCATCGTCTATAGCCTGTGCCAATATGGGATTAACGATGTGTGGACATGGGGAACCAAAGTTGGCGGCAATCTCTGGCGGACAACTGGAGATATCAGCGATCACTGGGAGTCGATGTCGAAGATTGGCTTCGCCCAGTTCGATATCGCTCCTTACATTCGTCCCGGTCACTGGAACGATCCCGATATGCTCGAGATCGGCAACGGCGGCATGAACGCGGACGAATATCGGACGCACATGAGCTTGTGGTCGATGTTGGCGGCACCGCTGCTCGCCGGCAACGATATACGCACAATGTCAGAGGAGACGAAGTCGATTTTGATGAATAAAGAGGTAATCGCCATCGATCAGGATGTAGACGCCAATCCCGCGCGGCGGCTCTCCGATCCGGAGGCAACCGCAGTGATCGTGACTCGCCTGCTGCACGACGGATCAGTGGCGCTTGGACTGTTCAACAAGGCAGATCAGGCACAGACCATCGACGTGAAGTGGGACAACATCGGGCTGACTCGGCGGAAGGTGCAGGCGCGCGATCTATGGAAGCATGCGGAGGTGCCAGTCTCGGCGGATGGCTATTCGACCAGCGTTCCCGCGCATGGCGTGGTGTTGTTGAAGCTGGCGGTATCGCGGTAAAAACGAAAACATTCAACACGGAGGACACGGAGGGCACAGAGGATTTGTTTAGTGTTCCAGCACATAGAGAGAATTCCGGCGGTTCCGAGCTCCCACCATAGCATTCCTCTGTGTCCCTCAGTGTCCTCCGTGTTCAGTCTTTCACTCCATACCCGAGGCTATCGTGGGGGTGCTGGTTCCTTACTGGTCCGGACCCTCCGGCCCGTTTGGGCCTGGCATTCTCGTGCTCTTCTTCGCGCAATTGAGGATCGCGATGCTTGGATATTTTTGTTGAGCCGAGCGCGACAAGTTACATATGGAGTTGCGATACGGCTGCACTCACCCATTCGCTACCCGCGAACGGTACTGACTTCTGGACTTTACGCCGAGGCCGACGAGCTCACGTTCGTGACTCCGCCCTGTTCTTTCTGCTGGCGGTGCTCGGTAACAAACTGGCTGAGTGATTTGCCTGCCGTACGGATGTGCGAGGCAAGCAGTTCGCAGGCGCGATCGATTTGGCGCTTGCGGCAGAGCGAGAGCAGCATGTGGTGCTCTTTGCGCGCGCGCTCTAATGCGCGGGTGAGATACAGTTGCAAGCGGATGTAGCGTTCGCCGTTGAAATTGATGTTGCGAATCACATTCATGAACTGCGGGCGGTGCGCGCCGGCGTAGAGCGTGGAGTGGAATTGCCAGTTCAGGCGTCCCCATTCGCTGATGTCGCCTTCATTGCCGAGCGAATTGTCGTACGTTTCCAGAATCCTTTCTGCTGCAGCGAAATCCGACTCTTTCAAATTGGGAATGGAGGCGCGAAGAACCTCGGGCTCGAGTACCGCGCGAATTTCGAAGAGCTCTTCGATCTCGTCACACGAGAGAAGAGAGACAACAGCGCCCTTATGGGGAACGATGGTAATGAGTCCTTCAGCCTCAAGCTGGCGAAGCGCTTCCCGAACTGGGATTCGACTGACGGCGAATTCCTGAGCGATGGCGTCCTGGCGCAACTGCTCGCCCTCCTGGATCTCGCCTTGCACAATTTTTTCGCGGAGCTTTTCCGCTACGACCGAAGTGAGAGATGTTCGGGGAATGCTGTTAGCAGACGCGTTTTGCGGGGTGATCATAAATGCGCGATTCTCCATAGTTTACTGCACCTTCGCTTCCCGACCTAGAACTGATCGCGATTGCCTTCGGGCCAGCAGGAAATATGCAGGCAGGCCCAACCCTATGATCAGCAGGCCCGGCCAAGTGGTCGCGGGACGAAATACAAACAGCATTCCCAAAATGAGAGCGGCGCCGCAAATGTATAGCCCGGGAATGACGGGGTAGCCAAAGGCGCGATAGGGACGTTCGACATTGGGTTTGGTCCTGCGCAGGCGGAAGACGCCGGCGATCGTCAGGATGTAGAAGATCAGGGCGGCTGAGATCACGTATTCCAGCAGGTTGCTGTAGAGATTCCCATATTGGCCTGTCGCTGGATCGTAGGTGCGCGGCAGGACCAGGAATGCCGACCAGATGCCTTGAACGATAAGCGCCCATCCCGGAACCCGGGCTTTATTCAGGCGCCCGGCAGCAGGGAAGAAGAGGCCATCCTCGGCCATCGCGAAATAGGCGCGTGCCCCGGCCAGAGTTAGGGCGTTTACGCATCCCAGGGTCGAGATCATGATGGCGGCGGCCATCAGCGGCGCGCCGAGACTTGGGAAGATGGTTCTCAGGACCGCCGTGGCCACGCGGTCGGCAGGCGCATTTTGGATCGCGGCAAGCGGAAGCGTCAGCAAATAGGCCACATTCGCGAGCAGATACAACACGATCACGACCGATGTTCCGATGCCGAGCGCCAGCGGAAGCGTTCGGCGCGGATCTTTGACCTCGCCGGCGGCAAAGGTGATGTCGTGCCAGGAATCCGCGGAGAACAGCGAACCGGTTTGCGAGATGCAGAGTGCGACCAGCAGTCCGAAGCCGGTCGCGGCAGTTAGTCCGCCAAGAAATGGCGTTGTGGTGCCTTGAATTGTCCAGGCATGGCTGAAGTTTGCCTTCGCCGCCGCGGCGTTTGTTCCGAAAAAGATGCCCAGCGCAATCAGCGCGGCTAGCGCTCCCGTTTTCGCGATGGTGAATACGTTTTGGACCAGTCGTCCATATTCGATTCCCCGCGTGTTCATCCAGGTGAGCACGACGATCAGCAAGATCGCCACAACCTGGGCGGTCGAGAGCGACAGGGCATAGTGCGTCGAAACCCGAAACGGTTGAACGATGTAGTGGCTTTCCGAAATCGACGGGAACAGCACGCCGGTGAATCGGGCGAAGGCGATGGACACCGCCGCGATGGTTCCTGTCTGGATGACGGTGCAGAGTGTCCAGCCGTATAGGAATCCCCACAGGGGAGAGAATGCCTCGCGGAGATAAACGTACATGCCTCCGGCGCGGGGCATCATGGCGGCTAGCTCTCCATAGGAAAGCGCGCCTGCAATGGTGAGCACCCCGGCGAAGGCCCACGCTACGAGCAGCCAGCCGGCGCTCCCGATCTCGCGTGACATCTCGGCTGAAACAATGAAGATGCCCGACCCGATCATCACACCCACGACGACCATAATCGAGTCGAATAGGCCTAAACTGCGTTTAAACCCGGAGTCAGGCAAGGTGCTCGATGGCGCAGCGTGGGTGGGAGCGGGCGAGTTCATCGTGAGAACCTCTTGACGTTGGATACTATATACAGGAAAATGCAGAAGCCTGCCATGCTCCTTTTTCATTGAAGCTTGTCTCCAGGCTTCGCTTAGGTGATCTCTGTGAGCCAGAACCTACGCCGCATTCAGTTCGTCGATTCCCACACCGCCGGAGAGCCTACCAGAGTGGTGGTATCCGGTGCTCCAAATCTGGGTAAAGGACCACTGCGCAAGCGTTTAGAGGTATTTCGCGGCGAGTTCGACTGGTTTCGTTCGGCGGTGGTGAACGAACCTCGCGGCTCAGATGCTGTCGTTGGAGCTTTGCTTTGCGAGCCTTCCGATCCTTCGTGCGAAGCCGGCGTCATCTTCTTTAATAATGTTGGATATCTCGGGATGTGTGGGCACGGGACCATCGGCCTGGTAACTACTCTTGCATACCTGGGCCGCATCACCCCAGGACGTCACAAGATTGAAACCCCTCCGGGCGTGGTTACCGCAACTCTGCATGAGTCTGGGGAAGTGACCATCAACAACGTTCCCAGCTACCGCTTCAAGGACAACGTGAAAGTGAAAGTCCCAAAATTTGGGACGGTGATCGGCGATGTGGCTTGGGGTGGAAACTGGTTTTTTCTTGTGAAGAATAATCGGCTCGAGCTTTCTATGAATAACCTGGAACAGCTTATCGACTTTACCTGGGCTGTTCGACAGGCTCTCTCCGCGAACGGAATTACTGGGAGAGATGGAGCAGAGATCGATCACGTGGAGGTCTTCGAGGCGGCTGATCGTTCCGATGCCGATAGCAGGAACTTCGTTCTGTGTCCGGGAAAAGCTTATGACCGATCGCCGTGTGGCACAGGCACAAGCGCCAAAGTCGCGTGTCTTTATGCGGATGGCAAGCTTCAGCCCGGCCAGAAGTGGAGACAAGAGAGCATTATCGGGAGTTTGTTTGAGGCTTCAATCACGGTGCAGAACGGTGAGGTGATTCCGAGCATCACCGGCTCGGCGTTCGTGAATGGTGAAGGATACCTCGTGCTCGATGAGCGCGATCCTTTTTGTTATGGGATTCCCGCACCGGGAACCGCTCACGAGATGGTAGCGAGTCATTGATGTCACCGAATTTCGATGTCGTAGTCGTTGGTGCTGGAATCGTCGGCACAGCCTGCGCGTTGGAGTGCTCGCAGGCGGGACTAAAGACGGCGATCATCGAAGAAGGAATCGTTGGCGGGGGCGCGACGGCGGCAGGCATGGGGCACATTGTTGCCATGGACGACTCCGACGCGCAGTTCGAGCTCACGCGCTATTCGCAGCAGCTGTGGCTGCGAATGAAGAACGCGCTTCCCAAAGATGTTGAGTTTGAAACCACTGGGACGATCTGGGTGGCTGCGGATGAAGAAGAAATGATCGAAGTCCGCCGTAAGCAGGCTTACTTCAGCGCGCGCCGCGTGCCATGCGAGATTCTCGACGCTCGCGCTCTCGCGGAAGCCGAGCCCTACTTGCGCAAAGGCTTAGCGGGCGGGCTGCTCGTTCCCGAAGACGGAGTGCTCTATCCGCCCACCGCCGCGCGCTGGTTGTGGTCGCAGGCGCGAAGCTGCGGGGCCAGCGCAATTCAAGGGAGAGTTACTGCTCTAAGCGAAGCGGGATTCAGTCTCCGCGACGGCAGCAGTTTCAATCCGGGAATTACCGTGGTCGCGACCGGCGCTTGGGCTCCGGAGCTCGATACGGCTCTCGAAATCAAAAAGCGCAAGGGACATTTGGCCATTACCGATCGCTATCCCGGCTTTGTTCGGCATCAGCTCGTAGAGCTTGGCTACCTGAAGAGTGCGCACTCCGTCACGAGCGACTCTGCGGCTTTCAACGTGCAGCCACGCGCAACCGGACAGGTCTTGATCGGCTCGTCTCGTCAATACGGCGCGGAGGACGGAGGCATCGATCACCAGATGATTCGCGCGATGCTGGCGCGTGCCTGCGAGTACATGCCCGATTTGAAACAGAAAGCCGTAGTGCGCTGCTGGACAGGGTTTCGCGCAGCCACCCCTGACAAATTGCCGCTCATCGGTCCTTCGACAAAAAAGCCAAACGTGTGGTTTGCGACCGGTCACGAAGGACTCGGCATCACGACTTCGCTGGGAACGGCAAAGCTGCTGGTCGACCAGATTCTCGGACGCAAGCCTGAAATCCCCTTCGAGCCGTACCTGCCGTCGCGCTACTCAAGGGAGCACGTCTATGCCTGATGCTCTCGCAGTTTCCCTAAACGGGAAGACCTTGACCGTGCCTATTGGGACGACGGTTGCGGCAGTCGTCTTCATCGCAGGACAGTCCAGTTTCCGCCGTTCGGTTTCGGGACGGCCGCGAGGTCCGCTATGTGGCATGGGAGTTTGCTTCGAATGTCGAGTCACTGTCGACGGCGTGCGCCACGTGAAGAGCTGCCAGACGCTGTGCAAGCAAGGAATGCAGATCGATACCGATGAATAGAGAAAGTCAGGACATTGTCGTTGTAGGAGGAGGACCGGCAGGCATGGCCGCGGCTGTGAGCGCTGCCGACTGCGGCGCGAGCGTGCTTCTCGTGGACGACAACCCTGCACTCGGCGGACAGATCTGGCGAGGAGAAGAAGCCAATCCATCCGTGCGCGAGGCGCGGAGATGGACTGAACGCCTTCAGCATTCCAGTGTCGAGATCGTGCGCGGCTTTCGCATTTTTGACCAGCTGCGTCCAGGAGTTCTGGTTGCGGAGAGCGCCGACGGGATGCGCGAGATTCGCTACTCGCGCTTGATCCTCTGCACCGGCGCCCGTGAGCGGTTCCTGCCGTTTCCTGGGTGGACGCTGCCAAACGTAATGGGAGCCGGCGGTCTGCAGGCGCTGGCAAAAGCAGGAATGCCAATTCGGGAAAAGCGCGTCGTTGTCGCCGGAACAGGACCTTTGCTGTTGCCCGTTGCCGTGTATCTGAAACGACACGGCGCAAGGGTACAACTGGTGGCCGAGCAGGCCTCACGTAACTCTCTGCTTCGTTTTGCAAGCGTTCTGTTGCGGCATTCCGGAAAATTGGCGCAAGCACTCGGAATATTCGGGAGTTTGGCCGGCACTCCGTTTCGATTTGGCTGTTGGCCGGTAGAAGCAAAGGGCGACGATCGTCTTCGCAGTGTTGTTTTCCAGCAGGGATCAAGAACGTTCGAGATCGAATGCGACTACCTGGCGTGCGGTTTCCACCTCGTACCCAATCTCGAACTCGCGAGTTTGCTCGGTTGCGAGGTCAAGGATGGAACTGTTGCCGTGAACGAATTGCAGCAGAGTTCCATCGCGGAGGTCTATTGCGCTGGAGAGCCGACCGGGATCGGGGGCGTAGATCTCGCCATTGTTGAAGGGCAAATTGCAGGATTCGCAGCCGCAGGGCAGCAGCAGAAGGCGCAGCGGATGTTTCCAGAACGAGCGCGTCACCGCGACTTCGCAAATGCACTGGAGAAGGCGTTTGCATTGCGCCCAGAGCTCAAAAAGCTGGCGCGTAACGACACGTTTATCTGTCGTTGCGAAGATGTGGCGTTCGACCGGCTGGCACACTGCCGAAGCTGGCGCGAAGCAAAGTTGTACACGCGATGCGGCATGGGTCCCTGTCAGGGACGTATATGTGGCGCCGCGACAAAGTTCATGTTTGGATGGGGTGCCGAATCGGTACGTCCACCAGCTTTTGAGGCGCGAGTGGAAAGTCTCATGGGAACTAAAGAGAGTGCGCCCGAGGTCAGGGTCTAAGGAGCGAACACAATGAAATGGCGCAGCGTGATGCCGGCAATCACTACCTGCTTTGATGAATCTTTGCGCGTTGATCACGGCTTTATGGCTGAGCATTGCCGCTGGCTGATCGACAACGGCTGCACAGGAATCGTCGCCCTCGGATCTCTCGGCGAGGGCGCCACGCTAAGCTTCGATGAAAAGCTCGCCGTCGTGCGTACGTGCATCGCGGCCGTTCGTGGACGCGCTCCCGTTGTCGCATCGATCTCCTCGCTGAGCACGGCAGAATCGGTTGCATTGGCAAAGCAGGCGGCCGATTTGGGCTGCGATGGCTTGATGGTGTTGCCGCCCTACGTCTATCAAGGTGACCCGCGAGAGATGATGGCGCACATCTCCGCCGTGCTCCGCGCAACTCCGCTCTCGACGATGCTTTACAACAATCCTATTGCGTATGGCACTGACTTCCTGCCCGAACAGGTTGCGCAACTTGCGGCCGAGCACTCCAATCTACACGCGGTGAAAGAATCGAGCGCCGATGTTCGCCGAGTGAGTGCGATTCGCGCGCTGATGAACGGCGGCATGCAGGTTTTTGTTGGCGTCGATGACGCGATTGTTGAGGCTATTGGCGTGGGCGCGGTCGGCTGGATCGCTGGACTGGTCAACGCCCTTCCACGGGAGTCAGTGGATCTCTTCGAGTATGCAATGAAGGGCAATCGCGAAAAAGCGCTCGAACTGTATTACTGGTTCTTACCTCTTTTGCGCATGGATACAGTTCCCAAGTTTGTTCAACTCATCAAGTTAGTACAGGAAATGGTGGGAATGGGCAACAGTCGCGTTCGGCCACCACGCCTGCAGCTAGTCGGAAAAGAGTTGGAAGAAACTCGTGCGGTCGTGAAGCAGGCACTCGCCAACCGGCCGAAAGTCACTGCTGGGTCGAGCGCCGCTGCAGTCCTGCAACGTTGAGAAAAGCCGATGATGGAACTGCGCGGCCAATCACTCATCGGTTTCGAAGCTCCGTACCGGAATGGAACTCCGTTTCGGGCGATGAATCCTGTCACTGGGCAGGCGGTTCCTCCCGATTTTCACGCGGCCAGTGCCGCCGACGTAGACCGCGCGGCAAAGATTGCCGAATCCGCCTTTCGAAGCTACAGCCGTTGGACAGGAAAGCAGAAGGCGACACTGCTGAACCAGATCGCAAGTGCGATCGAAGCTCTCGGACAGGAGCTCATCGATCGTACAGCTCTTGAAACCGCTTTAGGTCAGGATCGACTGAAAGGCGAGCTCGCGCGCACCTGCAACCAACTGCGGCTCTTTGCTTTGCTGGTCGAGGAAGGCTCCTGGGTGAATGCGCGGATCGACCGCGCAGATCCGAATCGGAAGCCCCTGCCAAAGCCGGACATCCGCTCGATGCTGCGTCCGATTGGGCCGGTTGCTGTCTTTGGCGCGAGTAATTTTCCTCTAGCGTTTTCCGTCGCAGGAGGCGATACCGCATCAGCTCTCGCCGCTGGGAATCCAGTAGTAGTTAAGGCTCACCCGGCGCACCCCGGAGCAGGAGAGATGGTCGGACGAGCCATCATCGAAGCTTGTCGCCAGGGAGGCGCTCCCGAAGGAATTTTCTCGCTGCTGTTCGATTCCGGTACCGAAGTGGGACGTGCGCTCGTGCAGCATCCCGCCATCAAAGCCGGGGGATTTACGGGCTCTCGCGTCGGCGGCCGCGCTCTGATGGATCTGGCTGCTGCTCGCCCTAAACCGATTCCGTTCTTCGCTGAAATGAGCAGTACAAATCCAGTTTTCGTCCTGCCGCACGCTGCAACTGAAAGAGCGGACCAGATTGCAACTGGGCTCTACGGCTCTTTCACACTCGGAGCGGGGCAATTCTGCACGAAGCCAGGGTTAGTTCTTCTCGGGTCGGATAAAGGGGCAGAACAGTTATCTGCAAAGCTGAGAGAACTTACCAGCGCGGCTTCCGACCACGTTCTGCTTACCGCAGGTATATGCAAATCCTATGAGCGCGGCTTGGAACGCCGGACGAAACTGCGTCAGGTTGCATCGTCAAAGCAAAAAGGCGCCGGATTCGGCGCTACCGCGACTCTGTTCGAAACCGATCTGGAGGCGGTGTTATCGGACCACGATCTTGCTGAGGAACTCTTCGGGCCGTCTACTCTGGTGGTGCGTTATCAGGAACGTGCCAAATTACTTCGGTTTGCCGAGGGACTCGAAGGACATTTGACTGCAACCATTCATGGCACGGAGCAGGACTTGCGCGAATACGCGGACTTGATCGAGATTCTGGAAAACAAAGTCGGGCGTCTAGTCTTTAACGGATATCCAACCGGTGTGGAAGTCAGTCATGCTATGGTGCACGGCGGACCATATCCTTCCACGTCGGACGCGCGTTTCACTTCCGTGGGTACACAGGCGATCCTGCGGTTCGCGCGGCCGGTATGCTTTCAGAATTTTCCCGATGGGACTCTTCCTCAAGAGTTGCAGAATGGGAATCCGCTGGGCATTTGGCGCACGGTGAACGGCGCGCTCTCGCGCGAGGCGTTGAGTTAGAAGTTCTCAAGCTTACTTACCAGTCTGTAGAGAAAGGAAAGCGAAGCACATGGCGACGCCCTCCAAGTCTTTCCTGAAATCGCTGTTTGTCATTCTTGTGATCACCCTCTTCGCAGCCACTATGATGGCGCAGCGCCGCCGGGGTAGCGGCAACGAGGCGGGTTTTCGGTTTCGATTCATTGGCCCGGTCGTGGGCAATCGCATTGCTGCCATTGCAGGCATCGCCGGTGATCCGAGTACGTACTACGCCGGAGCCGCATCAGGCGGAATTTGGAAATCGGTCGATGGCGGTAATCGCTGGGAGCCGATTTTTGACGATGAACCTGTGGCGGCGATCGGCGCGCTGGCAGTAGCGCCTTCCGACAAATCCACGGTGTGGGCAGGTACGGGAGAGCCATGGGCCATTCGCGATAGCGATGTAACCGGAAACGGCGTGTACAAGTCCGTCGATGCGGGAAAGTCCTGGACGCATATGGGACTCGATCAGACCGGACGCATCGCACGCATCCTCATTAATCCTTCCGATGCCAATACTGTTTTCGTTTGCGCCGAAGGTCGATTGACCGGCCCCCAGCAGGAACGTGGCGTCTATCGCACGATCGACGGCGGAGAGCATTGGGACCGCGTGCTCTTTGTTGACGAGAACACCGGATGCTCCGGCCTGTCGATCGATCCGCAAAATCCGCGCCTTCTTATCGCTGGTACATGGCAGGTTGTGATGCACACCTATGGCGAATTCAGTGGCGGACCGGGAAGCGGCATTT
This sequence comes from Candidatus Sulfotelmatobacter sp., assembly GCA_035277905.1. Taxonomy (GTDB): domain Bacteria; phylum Acidobacteriota; class Terriglobia; order Terriglobales; family Acidobacteriaceae; genus Sulfotelmatobacter. Next base: position 13,630 of record DATEJO010000292.1, on the reverse strand, counting down.
ACGTTTCGCGTGATGGCGGCAGCAAATGGGAAAAAGTCGACGGACACGGATTGCCGCACTCCCCGGTGGGAAAAATCGATGTCGCAATTGCTCCCAGTGATTCCAACCGTGTCTACGCCCTGATTCAAACTACCGATCAAGGATCGGTGTGGCGCTCCGACGATGCCGGGCGCAATTGGCGAGTTTCAAATTGGGACAGATCGCTGATTGGCCGGGCCGGTTACTACATCCGGATCGCCGTTTCGCCGAGCAATGAAAATGAAGTTCTCATTTCCAACAGCAGCTTCCATCGTTCGTTAGATGGAGGCGAGACCTTCGAGACGGTCCCCTGGGGCGGCGACAATCACGATATCTGGATCGACCCCCAGAATGCCGACCGTTTTGTGATTACCAACGATGCCGGACTGATCATCACGCAGGTGCACGGTCGCGGCTTCCAGCGGGTAACTCTACCGATTGGACAGATGTATCACGTCGCCGTGGATGACCAGGTTCCTTACTACGTTTACAGCAACATGCAGGACGATGGCACGATGCGCGGCCCGAGCACGTCCTCCGGCTTTGGATTCAACGGCGATGCCGGTTGGGATCATCGTTTGGGCGGGTGCGAGTCGGGTTTCACAATTCCTGATCCGACTGACACCAACATCGTCTGGGCATCCTGTTACGGCGATGAAGTTACGCGTTACGACGCACGAATCAAGGAGGCGCGCTCGGTAAGTCCGTGGCGGCACACGCTCGATTCGGCTCCGAACGAGAGCAAGTATCGTTGCCATTGGACACCGCCTCTGGCGATCGATCCCTTCGATCACAACACCGTCTATTACGGCTGTCAGGTGATCTTCAAAACTACAAACGCCGGCCAGAGTTGGAGCGTAATTAGCCCCGATCTCTCAACTCACGATCCAAGCCGCATCGTTTCTTCCGGCGGCATTGTTGGCGATAACCTTGGACAGTTTTATGGCGAGGTAGTCTTTGCGATCGCTCCTTCAACGGTCGAAAAGAACCTGGTCTGGGTAGGTACGAACGACGGCAAAGTGTGGTACACGCGCGATGGCAGCCACTGGAACGACGTTACGAGTAATATGCAGATGCCTCCCTGGGGAGCTGTCACCAGCATCCAACCTTCGTTTTTCGACGCGGGCACTGCCTATGTCGCGGTTGATTATCACTTGATGGATAATCGCGATCCGTTTATTTACAAAACAACGAACTTTGGAAAATCCTGGACTCTCATCTCCGCAGGCATTCCGAAAGGCCCACTTTCGTACGTTCGCACGGTCGCAGAAGATCCCAATAAGAAGGGACTACTCTTCGCCGGAACCGGCAATGCACTCTACTACTCACTCGACGGCGGGGAGCACTGGACGAATCTGCAAACCGGACTGCCGCATGCGACCGTTTCCTGGATTGTTGTTCAAAAAAGATTTCATGATCTTGTAGTCTCAACTTACGGCCGCGGTCTTTATATCCTCGATGACATTAGTTCTCTCGAACAAATGGCTGGAAATTCCAGCGAGGCGGCCGTTCGACTCTTTGCCAATCGAGCTGCATACAGGTTCTCGCGCAATCCGAGGGCATTGATCGATTTTGAACTCAAGTCCGCACCGAAAGGCCGCGCCCAAATCGACATCCTCGATTCTTCCGGACAGGTCGTTCGCACGCTCGAGCCTGCGGCACACGCTGGACTGAATCGCAGCTTCTGGGATCTGCACTACGAAGGTCCGCACGCCGTGCGACTGCGTACCACGCCATCGGAGAACCCACACATTTGGGAAGAGCCGCGCTTCCGAGGACAGGATTGGCGTCCCATCACGCACTGGGGCATGGAGACAAACCCAGCGGGCCCGCTCGTCGCTCCTGGAAAGTACACAGTGAAGCTGACCGTCGATGGCCAGTCATTTACGCAGACTCTCGACGTCTTGCGCGATCCGAAGATCGCCACTTGCGACGAAGATATTCAGCGCTCAGTAAAGCTGCAGTTGCGCATCCGCGACGATGTAACCAAGACCGCCGACATGATCAACAATCTGGAATGGTCGCGCAAGCAGTTGGGTGATCTGGACCGGATGTACTCTGAAAGTAAGAATCAAGAGATGGTGAAGTCTATCCAGGACATGGATCACCGCATGCAGAATGTAGAGTACAAGCTCGTCTCCAAAGCACTTACCACAAGCGATGATAAATATTACGTTGAAGCTTACAAGGTCTACTACAACCTGCTTTGGTTAAATGGCGAGATCGGCCCAGGCGCTGGCGACGTAGCCGGCGGCGAGGACTTTGCGCCTACAGATACCAGCGTCGCTTTGCTCAACGAAATCGAACAGGAGCTTACTGGTGTCGAGGCAGAATACAAGGACTTAATTGATCAGCATCTGCCTGCATTCAATCGCGCACTGCTCCAACATGGAGCAATACCCCTCGGTATTGCGGCTCCAAGCAAAGCGACCAGCACAACTCCGGGTGGGAATGATTAGGGCGATGCTGAGATAGAGGAGCCTGGACTCGCGGGGTCAGTACCGTTCGCGGGTAACGAATGGGTGTAGAGGAGCCTCCAACGCCGACCCATTCCCTGCCGGGAATGGTACTGACTCGCAGCAGTTCAGTTATGTTGTAGACGTGCGCGGCATCTCTCCACCAGTTGGCGTTATCTTCCAGTACACGTCATAGCGTTCGTGCACGATGTCGTTCACCGGCACCAACCCTTGCGTGCCGGACTCTGCGGCCGCTTCGAACGTCAATGGCTGACTTCCTGCGCGCACCCAGCTCGATACATCGTCTACTTTGCCTTTTGCTCCCGGTAGTTCCGGAATGGGACGCGGGCCTGATCCGCGCTCTCGATGCTCGAACGGTCCGGTATCTCCGTACCAGCGATCTTTCGGAGCTTCTTCATGCTTGGCGGCGAGGACGAGCGGTCCATACATCGGGGCCTGGACTGTGTGGTCGTCCGGCATCTCGGAGCTGTGAAGCGCCATTGGCAGGCTTAGCTCGATGGTATCGTTGTTCTTCCACGGACCGCGCAGCGTGAGATAGCTGCTTGGGCTCGAAAAGACGGGCAGGGGACGGCCGTTGATCTTCACGCTCCCGCCGTTGGCCCAATATGGAATGCGCAGGCGGATGGGCACGTCTGCGGGCTGCTGAGCGGTGATGGTGAGCTTTGTGCCTTGCTGGCGCGGGAAATCTGTATCCTGCCGGAGCCTGAGCTTCTTCTCCGGCCAGCTCACTTCCGACGGCACATAGAGATTGACGTAGATGGAGTTGTCGTCGTGGAAATAAATCGTGTCGTTGAGCTTCCCGAACTCTTCGACGCCGGTTCCGTTGCAACACCAGAAAGAATCCGTCGGCGTGGCGTAGGTCTTCCAGAGATTCACGCCCATTGGGTAGTAATACATCGTTGTTCCCGTTTCGGGATCCATCGTGCCGAGTCGATGATTGAAGACTACGCGCTCGTAATAATCCATGTAGCGCGCTTCGGGGGCCCAGCCGAACAGGTGCCGCGTGAGCTTCAACATGTTATAGGCGCAGCAGTCTTCGGTAGTGCTCGGACCAAGTTGGGTCGAGAGCTTGCCGGGATCCGTCTGCCAGCCTTCGCCGTTGCTGGTGCCACCGTTGCAGTACGAGCGCTCGCTAACGACCTCATTCCAGAAGTACTGCGCGATATCGTGATAGTGCGAATCGTGCGTGAGTTCATATGCGCGAGCCGCCGCGATCACTTGCGGGATATGCGTGTTCACATGCAATCCCTTCAACTCATCGCGATGATTTTCCAGCGGCTCAAAGAAGGCTTTCTTATCGAATCGGCGTGCCATACCGAGGTACTGGAATTTTCCCGTCACTGCATACAGATTGCAGAGAACTTCTCCCATGCCACCGTACTCAGTGCCGAGCACTCGCTGCATGTGGTCATAACTCAGCGGACCTGACCACATTCCCACCCAGTCAGCCATATCTTCGGCAACCTGGAGCGCTTCGGTGTTGCCGGTGTGCACATACATATCGAGCATGCCGGCCATGATCTTGTGGATCGTGTAAAACGGCGCCCACACGCGAACACGCTCGCGGAGACGATCGAATAACTCGTCAGGAAATGCGCTGAGGTATCCATTCCTGTTCGCGACCTGGCACTTGCGAAGATCCGAGACCAGCGCGTCACCCTTCTTCTTCAAATCTTCATCGCCCGTGCTGACATACGTCAGCGCCACGGCCGAGAGATAATGACCACCGGTGAAGTGTCCGCGTAGCTCAACATCCGGCTTCTCCCAGCCGCCGAATGGTTCAGCAGACGAAGGCAGGCCGGCTGTGATTCTGAATGAATGCGCCAATCGATCGTTTGGCAGCGAGTGCAGATACTGCCGGTTCTTCTCCTGCACGCGGGAGCAAGTTCCATCGAGCAGACGAACCTGCTTCATGGGAAAGGGAACTGCGGCCCAGGGCACGCGCTCGCGGTTCATCGGCTTACCGGTGCTGTCGATCGAGTTGACCACAGGATCTTGCGCGAACAGGCTGGTGGCTGAAGAAGGAAGCGCAGCGGCGCCGGCTATGGCAGCGGCGCCAGCCATGAATTTTCTACGGGAAACATTATTGAGTGTCATTATGAATTGCTCCGCGCTGCGGGCTAAGGAATCCGCAGCAGATTAAGTAGAAGCCGAGCTTCCAAATTCGCGATTGCGCTTGTGTAATCGTTTACAGATTGTACGCATCTTCCCGCACCGCGCAATCGTAAAATAACGTTAGTTGGCTTCAATTCGTTCAATGAAAGCGATTGCATAGAATTGAAAAAGTCCGTAAGGAAAGTATGCAGAGATTCCTCTCATTTGTTCTCGTAGTCCTCCTTGCCACCGCAGCGCATGCCGCCGAGCGCGCTCCGGATTTTTCCTCCGACGCGGTTTGGCTCGACAGCGGCGCCAAGGTGCCGCATTCGATCAAGGCGTATCGCGGACGCGTCGTTCTCATCGACTTCTGGGAGTACACCTGCATCAATTGCATCCGCGATTTTGCTGTGCTCAAGCGCTGGTACGCGAAATACCATCCGTATGGCTTCGAGATCATCGGCGTGCATTTCGGTGAGTTCGCGATCGGATATAAGCCGGAGAACGTCCGCCGCGCAGCACAGCGGTTCCAGTTGCCGTGGCCGATTGTCGCCGACGTGAATGGTTCCATCTGGAAGGCCTACAAATCCGAATCGTGGCCGAACCGCTATCTGATCGACCCTAGTGGCGAGATCGTGATGCACATCGAAGGAGAGGGCAACAACGAGCCGATGGAAGCCAAAATTCGCGAGCTGTTGTTGCCGCAACATCCGGAAATCGCGCAAATTCCTCTCGATCCTGACGAGAATACTTTTGCTCCGCAGTGTGGACGCGTCACCGAAGAGACTTACGTCGGCGACTGGTTCGGCCGAGGCGCGCTCGAGAACCACGAGAAGTACGAGGACGGATACGTGGTCCACTTCAAGGCTAACCAGGAGCCGGACGACGGGCGCGTGATCCTCGATGGCAGTTGGCGCACTGATCACGATGGCGTTACTTCTGCCGATAAGCACGAGAACAAAGCGACGCTCCGGTATCACGCCCGGTCGGTCTATGCCGTCATGAGCGTGGACAATCCCAAGAAGCCGATCCGGGTCGATCTCCTGCAGGACGGCGCGCCGCTGGGCGATGCCGCGGGAGTGGACGTAAAGACTGACGCGCGCGGTTCTTACATTGAAGTCGCCGAGCCGAGGATGTATTACGTGATCAAGAACCCGGCGCTGGCATCGCATCTGCTGACGCTTTCGCCCGAAGCGCGAGATTTCACGCTGCACTCGTTTACGTACGGCAACGATTGCCAGCAGAACTTCGAACAGAAGTAAGTCGCTCATCAGATCGATACCGTTACCGGTCGGCCTTCAAATTGAAATGTGCGTGTTCCCCTTTCGGGAACTACGCGAAACTCCATTTTGCGCCGCAATGGCGGCAGCATGCGCGACCCCGGAAGCATGTGAACCGAGAGCTTGTGCTGGCCGCTATCCCAGCGTGCGCCAAGTTTCATCCATTCGCCGCGACGATAGTCAAAGCTGCTGCCGTCGTCCTCGTACATCGTGCCCTCAGCCTCTGCTCCGGGATAAACCACGAGCGTCAGCGGCTCTTCAGATTTTTCGGTCGTGAATTGCTTGATCGGCCCGAATGGAAGGATTACGCCGGCGCGAACGTACAGCGGTATGGTCGCCAGATTCACCGGACGATTCACCTCGCGGCCACCTTCGACTCTTTCTTCCGTCCAGAAGTCATACCAGCCTCCCTCTGGCAGATAAACGGTCTTCGAAGTTGCGCCTTTTTCCGTTACCGGGGCTACCAGAATGTCGCGTCCCCACAGATATTCATCGCCGCGGCTGACCGCCTTGGAGTCGTTCGGATAATGCAGCCACAGGGCGCGCATGATCGGCAGTCCGGTTTCGTGACTCTCGCGCACCGCAGTGTAGAGGTAGGGAAGCAGTCGATAGCGTAGCTCCAGGTATTTGCGGCAGATCGGCTCGACATCGGGATTGTGCAATTCACTCGGATCGGGATTCGCCGCTTCTCCGTAGTTGCTGATTTCATTTGGTCCAAGCTCGCCGGTGTTCCATTGCCACGGCAAACGCAGCTTCCAATCGCGACCATGTCCGCGGAAGAGCGGACAGAATGCGCTGAATTGAAACCAGCGCACGAAAAGCTCTCCGTTAAATTCTTTTGTAGGAACGAAGCCGCCGGTGTCCGTGCCCCAAAATGGGATTCCTGAAAGCCCAGTATTGATACCGATGGGAACGTGATTTCGCAGCGTCTCCCAGGTGGAGTACACGTCGCCCGACCACAAGAACGGAGCGTAGCGCTGCATTCCCGCATATCCGTTGCGATGCAGAGCATAAGGTCTCTGGTTCGGACGATCGAGCTGCGGCCCCTCGTAGTACATGCGATTGCGCGTGAGGCGCGAGGCCGCGTCGAGCGGATCACCTTCGTCCGGCCACCATCCGTCCACTCCGAGGGCAAAATCCTTGCGATGCGCGTCCCAGTAGCAACTCACTTCGGTTTCATCAAATCGCGGCAGGCTGCAAGCGTCGCGGACGGTCCCTTGCAACGTGCGTGTGAGGATTACCGCGTGCAGCACCACGCGGAAGTTCATGCGGTGGAATTCGTCGAGTATCTCTTTGGGATCGGGAAATACCCGTCGATTGAACTGGAACGATCCATTTTCGGTATTCCAGCCCGACGGACAAAACCCTGTTCCCAGATAGATCAGAGCGTCGCACGGCAGCTTCTTTTCGCGAAAGGTGCGCGCGACGGAGAGAATCTCATCGCGGCTGATGATGGTGCGATGCGACTGCTGGTAGCCGAGCGACCATAGCGGCGGCATTTCCGGATGTCCGGTGATGCGCGCGTATTCGACCATCGCCTGCGCGGGCTCCGCTGCGGCGACAACGAAGATGTCAATCGGCAGGGCGGGCTGGGGATCTCTTACCGTGAACTTGCCTTCGGAGCCAGTGAGATCGAAAGAGCCGAGCGGCTGATGCACGAACATCGCCCAGCCCGACGTTCCGATCAGCCACTGGATGGGAACGCGTCCACCGTGAGTACGGAGATGGTAACCACCCTGTCCGCTCCGCATGGGATCGAGATTCCCGCGCCGGTCGAACTGCGGGCCGCCTTCACCCATTCCCAAGATGGGACCATCGCCGAGCGTAAACGTTACCGCGCCGGTCTCTTCATCGATTCCGAGTTGCTGCACGGGCCTGCCGGCGCTGTCGGAAATCTTGATCGCCAAAGGACTGTGCTCGATGGAGACACGCGGGCCGGCAATGCTTTTGCGCGTTGCCGGCTGTCGCAGCTGCGCTTCAAGCACCGCTCCGTCGTTTAGGGTACTGGCCGCACCAGATTCGGTAATGCGAATTCGCACGGTGTGAGGACTGATTGAGGCGACGGAAATCCGTGCCGCGCGGCCGGCAATCTTGATTTGTTCTTCTGCGAAGAGCAGTGCGGGAAAATCGAAGCAGCTTGCGGCAATTGCACCGCCCAGCAACTTCAGAGCGTTTCGGCGAGGCAGGCTTTTTGAAGTCACAGTTTTTCTGTGCTGCTGACATGGATATTTTATACAATGTCGCTTCTCGTGCAAACAGGTGATTGTTGCGCTCAGCCATGCGGACCTCGAAGGGAACCGATGACCTTTTCTAAAGCTCTCCTGCGAAACTGTCTTCTTGCTTTTTCGCTGCTGCTGGTTCTGAGTCAGGCAGCGACTTTACATTCTCAAGAATTACCCACTGCCCCCGGCTCCTCTGTTTCCGCGCTGACTCCGGAACCCGGATACTTCACCGAGCCAGGAATTGCGATTAATCCCAGGAATCCTGAGCAAGTAGTCGCTGTCTTTCAGGACAACGCGCACGCGGCGTACTCCACCGACAGCGGCAACCACTGGCAAGTCGCCACCGGCGTCGAGTCAACGCGCTACCGGGTGTCCGGAGACGTATCGGTTGTCTTTGATACGCACGGGCACGCGATCATCTGCTACATGGCTTTCGACAAGCTGGGAACGTACGACTACTGGGGACACAACTCCTCGCGCAATGGACTCTACGTGCGCCGATCGCTCGATGGCGGCAAGACATGGGAAGCGAATGACATCCCTATCATCGCGCACGACAGCAGCGAACAAAATCCGCCTTGGGAAGACAAACCATACATCGTTTCGGATACGACTAAAGGCAAATACAAGGGAAATCTTTACGTGGGCTGGACGCGCTGGACGCTGCAGGATTCGCAAATCTTGTTTACCCGTTCGACCGACGGTGGCGATACCTGGTCAAAGCCAATCGAGATTGACACCCATCGCGGCCTGCCCCGCGACGATAACGGCTCATTGGAGGGCTTCGATGGTGTAGTAGCGCCAGATGGCGCGCTGTACGTCGTTTGGAACGACGGAAATGACATGATGCTCGCCATCTCACGCGATGGCGGCGAGAGTTTCGACAAGCCGCATAAGATCGTCCAGACGGCGCCCATCATGTTCAAGGTGCAGGACGTCGCTCGTGCGAACGGCTTTCCCCAAATCGCACTCGCGCCGAAGGCGGGAAAACATGGCCGTCTTTACGTGACCTGGAGCGACTACCGCAACGGCGATGTAGATGTGTTTTGCGCAACCTCCGACGACGAAGGGCGATCGTGGTCGGCGCCCGTGCGTGTGAACGATGACCCGCAACACAACGGCGCCGATCAATACTTTCAGTGGATGGCCGTCGATCCTGCGACAGGCGATGCCTACGTGTTGTTTTATGACCGTCGCAATGCTGAGCGAAATGAGCAGCAAACGATGACCCTGGCGCGCTCCACTGATGGCGGCCATTCCTTCAAGAACTACGCATGGACCACGGAACCATTCCGCGCCTATGAAGCGTTCATGGGCGACTACACAGGGCTCGCCGCGCTAAACGGACGCGTTTACGGAGTATGGACCGAAAAACCGCCCCTCACAGCAACCGATCCGGCGGCGCGCGCAGCCGAGGCGAGGCGTCCGCGGAATACGCTGATTAAGGTTGGCGTGGCAGATTTTGGGAGTGCGCAGTAAGAATCTTGCGATTTTCTGCCTTTCAATCGCGAAGTCACGAATCACGCAATCACGAAATCCCCGACGTGCCCGGAGAATTTCCAGCTTCAGGGAACCCAAGCCGCTGATCATGGAAACATTCTTAACAACACCGCTTGAGAATGAGACGATAGCGCCCTTACAATCCGATTGCCAGCCAGGACGCGAGATCATTAAGCCGAAAACGGGAAATATGAATTTGCAAGCCGTGGCGAAGAGAGCGGGCGTCTCCGTCGCGACCGTCTCCCGCGTGTTGAACAACCTCTCGGTTGTGAAGAACACCACGCGTGCTCGAGTCATGAAGGCCGCGGCCGAGCTCAAGTATCATCCCAACCTGCACGCGCGTTCACTGGCACGGGGAAGCAGTCGGACGTTAGGGATCATCGTCTCCAACATGGACAATCCCTTCTTCCTCGATATCCTGCACACGCTGCAATCGGATTCGCATGCACGCGGCTACGAAGTCGTCGTTGCCAATACCGATTACAGTCCTGAGCAGTTGCTCTCCAGCATCCGACTGATGATCGGATGGCGCGTCGCCGGACTGGCGGCAATCGTTTCCGAAATGCACGGCGATCTCATTCGTTTGATTATCGATAGCCACATTCCTACAGTTTTTTACGATGTCGGCTCAACGGCCGAGAACATCACCAATGTGCGTGTCGATTACCGCAAAGGCATGCATCGGATTGTGCAGTACCTGCACAGCATAGGGCATCGACGGATGGCCTTCGTCGGCCATCACTCAACGCTGCGGCCAATCGGGGATCGCCGTCAGTCGTTTCTTGAAACCGTTCAGGAATTCGGCTGCCAGGCCGTACGAACCGTGGCCGCTGACGATGGCCTCGAAGGTGGCCGTCACGCTGCGCATGAACTTATCAGCTCTTCCGAGCGGCCCACCGCGATCGTCTGCGTGAACGATTTTATGGCCGTGGGAGTCTTGCGCTATTTGCGCGAACATGGCGTTCGCGTGCCGCAGGAGATTTCAGTCACCGGCTTTGACAATATCCGGCTGGCCGAATTCTGCTCGCCTTCGCTCACCTCTGTCCACATTCCCAGAGACCGAATTGGGCACATTGCCTTCGAAAGACTCGTCTCGGAAGAGACAGAGTCGAACACCCGCGAGCTGCTCATCGATCCTGAGCTCGTGGTCCGCGAATCAACCGGGCCGGCATCGTCTTAGTCGATCCGTCCCTGGTCACTTCTCTCGCAGTTCCACCCAGGTAACCGCAGCTCCAAGAGGAACAGCGTGTGCGCCGCGCTCGGTCGGGAATGATCTGGTGAGTTCATAAGCTTTGGCTGAGTTCGGCTTCGCCGGTTGCTCGATGCGCAGCAGCGCCTTTGCCGTTCCCTCGCTACGCGGAGCCAAACCGACTCGCACCTTGTTCGTGCGCGAATCGAACTCGACGTCCGAAAACTGTCCTGAATCGAGCGTCAGCCACAATCCGACCGGCGCGAGATAGATCCTGTTCCGAAATGAATCGAGCGGCTTCGCTTTGACGATCCCATTCTGGGTTGTTAGATTTGCGCCGAATGCAACCCAGCCGAACTCGGGATGATTGACGATGTACGTCGCCGTGTTCAGTGCGTGACCGAAGAAGTTCGGACCGTAGTCTCCCGAATAGGGATCGAACTTAAGCATGTCGGGGAAGGCGTGGAAGGCGCACGAGGCAAAGCCATCCTGATCGATGTTGGTGAGAGCGCCCATCGTGCCTCCGTATCCGACGCGAAGCAAATAGAAGTCGTCGGGATGCTCTCGATATGCCGCGAGCACGGGAATGGCATTGAGTCCGGAGCCGTAATGATGGAGTTGACGCTCCAATCGCGGATACTTTCCTGCATACAAGAAGTCCCAGAAACGCCGGGCGCTGCCGTTGTATCCCCAGTGTGGCACCGTAGGCATATATCCCAAAATGGCGTCGAGAGTAACTTCGGCCTTTTCTTCGAAGCCAAAGAATTTTGTCCAGGCATCGACCTCTTCCTGGCCCGTAGAGTCCCACGGCATCTCGCTGCCAAACGGATACGGCTCTTGCTTCCAGCGATCGGCGCGTTCGCGCATCTTCGCCTCAAGACTCTGAGCTTCCGTCGTCATGCCTTCGCGGCGAAGATCGTCGAGGATCTTCACAAAGATGTCGCCTTCCATCTGTCCAAATCGGGCATAGCCGCCGGCAAACTTCGTCATTGCCATGGAAGTCTCATAGGCATGCGACAGATACCAGCGCCAGTCATGGTTTGTGACCAGGCCCTGGTGATCTCGCGCCAGCCGATACATTACCCAATACGCGGCGGCGACGTGCGGGTAGTCAAACGAGCGATCCACCTGTTCTGAGGCTTTCTTGCTCCAGCTTGTCCAACTGTGCCAGTTCAAATCGTCGCGATAGTAATTCGGTGGAAGCTCATCGGGTTGATAGTAGAAGAGACTTTTGCGGACTCCATACTGTTTCTCGCCGTCGCTGTATTGCAGATGTCCCCACAGCACTCCGTCGACGAACTGCTGCACTTTGGCAAGCTCCTGCTTGTCCGGCTCCCCGAACTCCTTCATCATTAGCGCGAGCCACGAACCCGCGCCGGCTTCGTCGCTTAGGCCCGCGATCCAGACACGGCTGTCTTGCTTGACCATTTGATTCGCTTCTCGGTCATAACTGATTGCCGAGGGACCACGGTGGAACGGATCATTCGGATCGACGAACCATTGCTTCGTGGTGAGGAAGCGACCAAGGTCTGCCACCGCTTCGCGTTCAGGTTTGATCACGTCATAATGAATTGCCTGGACGAGTCCGTCTTCATAAGTGACGACCAGCCGAGCGCGACCCCATGTGTGTCCCCTCAACGTGAAAGCTTTCCATCCATCTTTCGTCGGAGCGTCGCTGTGCCAGGTTAGTGCTCCAGCAGGCTCGACCAAAATGGAACGCACGGGCTGTGCGTAGTTAAGGAAAAGCCGCACATCGAGATCGGTTGGTACCACATATCCTGGAATTCCCACCGCAATTGGTCGCCGATTCGCCGCCAGCGTGGATTCAATGTCGCGAATGGAATCGGAAACTAAGAATTTGAGGCCGTAGCTCTTCGACTCTCCCGGTGCGAGCGTAAGCTCGGTCGGCGGATTCCACTGCTGCGCGTTTTTCCATTCATTTTCCGCGAAGGCAGTGGTGTGGACCATCCAGTCGTAGAAGCCCTCGAATGTCATTCCACGCGGAGTTGGATCGGTAAAGATCTGGGGCGCCGGCGGAGCACTCGATCCACGATTTCGGCGCGGTCCCAATATGGGACTGTAAGCCTCGAACGGCGTCTTGCCGTCGGGAACCACGAGCAGCGCGGGGCCATGGCCATTCAGGCGCGTGACCTGGAGGTATCCGGCGTCCATTCCAATGTACGGATCGTAAAAGGAGCAGATGGCGTGCGCCTGCTCGAGCGTTCGATTATTCAAAACGTTGTCGAATACCATCGGAATGCCGAGCGACCCGATCTGAACCGGCTGCGACGTCTTGTTTTTCAAAGCAAACCGCAATACGAGCTTTCCATCTTCGACCTCCCAACTCCGAGTGATCTGCACGGGAATATCCGCGGGCAAAGTTGGCGAAAGATCGGCGGCGGCGAGAATATTTCCCGAAGCGGGAAGCCCGGTTACCGGTGTACGCGCAAGCGCGGTCGAGTAGCTCTTCCAATCGCCTGAAGTGCCCTCGCGCAGCCGCAGGTCGATGTCGCCCAAATGGTAGTAACCGTCCCGCGAGCGTTGGTCCAGCAAGTCACCCGGCGTGAAGTCGAAACTTTTATCCTGCGTCGGATGCAGAGCGGCGACCGTCTGTGAAGAGCGCACCAGGCTCAATTCGAGCTCGGGAGTTTCCAGGCTCATCGTTCCATCGCTCAACATCGGCCCGGGCGTCGGTGGCGCAGGGGGCGTGCGCTGTTGAGCGGCGATGTAGCTCAGCGATACGAAAGCGCTAATCAGCAAAAGAGAACAAGAACGTATACCTTTTGTCCAAAACGAATGATTCATCTGGCTCCCGATTCAAATTGAAAGCAGCAGGGAAGTCGCCAACGA
>DATEJO010000291.1:0-23052 GCA_035277905.1 Candidatus Sulfotelmatobacter sp. | reverse complement strand
GCGCGTCAACGCCATCGTCCGCCACCGCCGCGGAGACCTCCTCGGACTCGAGTTCCTCAGCCAGCTTCCGCCCGACGATGAGACGAAACGCCAACTCATGTCGATGCCGAGCCAGGTTTCGCGCCAGCCGCAGACGACATCGCAGCCGATCGCGATGCCCGCTCAGAGCGCAGTATTAATGCCGAGCGCGTCGATGACGAAGACGCCGCCGACGAAGAGACCGGCGACGTGCACGCCCAACCAACTCTTCTCCGGACTCCGCCGTAAGCAGGAAGAATTCCGTCAGCTGGAAAAAGAGATCGAACTCCTCAGCGTAGCGATCCTGCTGCTAGCCGAGGACGACTCCGAGATCGGCACTCTCCCCGCTGCGCGCAGCCTGGAATCGGCCAACCGCCCGTGGCCCATGCAATCGTGAATATGGGTTTTGATTTTTCGCGCTGACAAGAAAAGTCGAAGGGTGCCCCACTTCTCCCAGATGTTGGGAGAAGTGGGGATTTTGACTTTGGGATTCTTCAAACTGAGAAATCGTCGGGGTGCCCCATCCTTAACTCGCGTTCTTTGCGAGTTAGGATGGGGATTTTGAGTTATCAATCACAGTGCCCGCACAGCGCGCCAGCGCCACCCTGTTATGACGGCCCCTTCTTCTCCAGATAGTTCCTGAAAAATTTGAAAGCCGTCTGCATCCGCTGCACTCCCGGACCCATCGGCGTCTGGTCCACAGCAACTTCGTCGTCACGAGCCGCCTCGCTTGCCTCCGAGCTTCCGAGGCTTTCCACACACCCCGCCGCCGCCCGCAACAGATGCCACGCCTCCCGATACTCTTCGTACTTCGCTTCGCCGCCCTCCCCAGTGCACAGCGAAATCGACTTCAGTCCCAGAATCAATCTCGCCGGAATGATGTACCACGCATCCTCCGGGATCACAAACGCGGCAAAGAAATCGAACGCTCCCTTGCGGTACGGCTGGTGACTGCTGCTGGTCGAGCAGATGTAACCCTCGCCCTCCGGATTCCTGAAAACGGTGCACTTCACCTGCACCGCCACAAACTTTCCCGGACGCCCCACCACACAATCAAAACTTCTCGAATCTCCCCACGGTTTGCTCACCGGCAACCCGTGCTCGCTGGCCCGCGCCAGAAACACCGACTCCGCCCACTCGCCCCGCTCTTTCTTGTCTTTAAGAATTCTCGGTTTCCGCTTCTTCATCCTGCAACAGCTCCCATCCTCCGCTCCAACAGCAGAAAAAATTCAGGCAGCGATCGAAAAAAATCGTCCAGATGCCCAAGAAACTGGGTGCCCCGCTTCTGGCCGAATTTGCCAGAAGTGGGGAATTTGCGAACGCCGCCTAATCTCTCAATTGGAATTTTCTGAGAACTCAAACACAAGCAAATTCGCAAGAAAATGAAGAATCGATTCCCAAAATGGGAATACAAATCGCGATTCGCGCGACAACGATCCTAGAACGTAAATCTTGTGGAAAAACAGTGGTAAAATTAGGCGAAAAGAAAGCGTATGATGATCTCCCTCAAAGGGAGGTGAATAAAATGGCAGACCGAAAACAATTCTTGCGCGACGTGGCCCCGGATCCCGAACTCGCCCAGATCCTCGAGAGATCACGGCAACTCGTAGTCAGCGAAGCAGAGTTGAAGGAACAAAGAATCAGCTTCGCTTATGGCAATGCGCCACAAAGCTCAGAACACCGCATCACGAAGGAAAGCATCAAAGCCGCATCAGAACACATAAAGCTGCTGCCCTAAGCAGCGGCGTTTTACTTGAATGTCAGTTAGAGAAAAAGACGATCCTGCTCTGTACACAAAGATCCAAGAACAAAATCTCCTCCGCCAGTATGACCTCTTAGCAAACTGCATCGAAATTGGTCTCGCGAAAGGCATCGAGGCATTTGACAAGTACACTCTTTGGGCCCTGAACTATGCTGCCGTTTCGAACATATGTCAGCTCGGTGGACGTTACAGACCGGGTCCAATCAGAGTTGGAAATCACATTCCTCCGCATTTCAAAGACGTCCCCGATTTGATGGATTCGTTCTTTTCTGTCATCCACGAGAACTGGACGATTATCGACCATCCGACCGCCCTTGCGGCTTTCGCGCTGTGGACTCTTGGAGGATATTTTGGGAGCATTTCGCGGATTTACTTAGATACCGTTCGACACGGCCACGCGATAGGGCAGATTTATAAACAAAAAGCAAAAGCCCCGAGAGTCACTTGGGGCTTCAGATACCAGACGATGTTTGCCAAACACTTACTATGATAAACGCCATACATCCGATGTCAAGAAACTTCTGTCGAGTGACCCGTGGAGGGCAAGGGAGTCGAACCCTAATGGCTGCAAAGCCACTCGATATTTGGCAAACATCGTCCAGTACCCACTGGCAATGCCCTCCTAAACGTCTGCTTGCCCGATGTAGATTGTATGACTACTTCAATCCCAACGAACGGCGATGCCGCAGTAAATTAGCGGGAAGCGTTCCATTTTGGAATGAAAAAAGGCACGGCCAGAAGACCGTGCCCTTATCTAAAGAAATTTCCTCTGCGTACTCCGCGTACTCTGTGTTGAAAGCTTTCCTAGTCCCGCACCCCATCCATAAATGCCCGCAACTTCCGCGAGCGCGATGGATGCCGCAGCTTCCGCAGAGCCTTGGCTTCGATCTGGCGGATGCGTTCGCGCGTGACCGCGAAGCTCTGCCCGACCTCTTCCAAAGTATGCTCGCTGCCGTCTTCGAGTCCGAAGCGCATCTTGATGACTTTCTCCTCGCGCGGAGTCAGCGTGCGCAGGACCTGTCCCGTCTGGTCCTTCAGGTTCACGTTGATCACCGCCTCGGCCGGAGAAACCACGCCGCGGTCTTCGATAAAGTCGCCCAGGTGCGAATCTTCCTCTTCGCCAATCGGCGTTTCGAGTGAGATCGGTTCCTGTGCGATCTTGAGCACCTTGCGCACTTTCGCGACTGGAATGTCCATGCGCTTGGCAATCTCTTCCGACGTAGGTTCGCGTCCCAGTTCCTGCACCAGCTGACGCGACGTGCGGATCAGCTTGTTGATCGTTTCGATCATGTGTACCGGGATGCGGATCGTGCGCGCCTGATCGGCAATCGCGCGGGTGATGGCCTGCCGAATCCACCACGTGGCATACGTCGAAAATTTGTAACCACGGCGGTATTCGAATTTGTCGACGGCCTTCATCAGTCCGATGTTGCCTTCCTGAATCAGGTCGAGGAACTGCAGTCCACGGTTCGTGTACTTCTTCGCGATTGAAACCACGAGCCGCAGGTTGGCCTCGATCAACTCGCGCTTGGCCTGCTCCGCGTCCATGTCGCCCTGGATGATCTCGCGCTGTGTGCGCTTGAGTTCCTGGAACAACACGCCGGTTTCCAGCTCGAGTTTCTCAACCTCGCCGCGAATCGCGCGCGCCTGTCGGCGATATTCTTTCTTCTGCTCTTCGCTGCGGGTCGAGTCGGCCTTGCGTTCGAGGTTCGTCGCCTGCCGGTCGAGCGAGCGCATGCCGTCGACGGTTTTGTTGAGCCGCTCGATCAGCCGCTTGCGCTCGGTGTTGGTAAATCCGAGTTTGCGGACGGCAATCGAAGTGGCCACGATCGCGCGAGCCAGCTTGCGGCGCGCGCGGCGGTGATCCTTCGGCTTCTTCGTTTTTGAAACTTCCTGGAACTTCTCTTCGAGGACCTGGGCCTTTTTGTACAGCTTGGCCATGTCGTCGATCTTGCCGGTGAACTCATTCAGGCGGTTCTGCAGGATCTCGTCCGTGATCTCTTCTTCGTCGAAGGTCACGACTTCCTTGATCGAGCGAACGTTCTTCTTGAGGTCTTCGCCGAGCGTGAGCAGTTCGCGGATGACGATGGGCGACCGCGACAGCGCCTTGAGCACGCGGATCTGGCCGCGTTCGATGCGCTTGGCGATTTCGACTTCGCCTTCGCGCGTCAGCAGCGGCACAGTTCCCATCTCGCGCAGGTACATGCGGACGGGATCGTTGGTTTTTTCCAGGGCGCCGGGCGTCAGATCGAGCTCGACGTCCTCGCCTTCTTCTAAGTCTTCGAAACCTTTTTTATCGAGTCCCTGCGAAGGAAGCTTCGGTCCTTCGAGAACGTCGATGCCTTGCGTACCGATAGTTGTCAGCAGATCGTCGAGGTCTTCGGGACTGTGCACGTCATGCGGTATGAGGTCGTTGACCTGGTCATACGTTAGGTATCCCTTTTCTTTGCCTGTGTCGATCAGCTTTTTTATGTCGTCGTACTTGTCGTCAAGAGCCAAGAGGTGTCCTTAAACTGTCAACTCCGCTCACGAGGAGCGTGTGATAAAGTTCCTTCAAAGGTGGGAATGTGGGTGTAGCGGGATTGTGCGCCTAGCACAAACCTATTGAGTTTAGCATAGTTAGCCTGACTCGTCTATCGGTTGCCCGCCTTATGCGGCCCGCTTGCAGCATTCCCCTTATTTCCTTTAGATGGCTTTTGAGAGCCTTTTGTTTCAAGCACTTTTGCGGCTTTTGACAGCTTTCAGGCCATCCTCGGCCAGGCTTGGATCGCGCAGTGCCCGGCTGATGCGCTCCAGTTCCGCCAGCAACTCCCGCAAGCGATCTCTATCGGCAGAAAGGCCGGGCTTTTTCAGTTCCTGCTGCACCTGCTCCTGCTGACGCTTGAGGTGGATGCGGCGCAGGGCGCGAACTGCGGCCTCCAAGATCTCGGCAGTGAGCTCTTCCTCTTCTTTCAAGAGGATCGAGGCAAGCATGCGGCGGTCACTTTCGCTCGCGGGAACTTCGAGGATGTCGGCGACTTCGGATCCCATGTTGAGCAGGGACTCGGCGAGAGACTCGGTAGCCAGTCCCTGATGCAGGCCTTCATTCAGCAGGACGTACTGGGCCTGGCGTGCGGGATCGAATTCTTCTTCGGCGCCGTCGCGGGCGGAAAGATGCTCCTCGCCGGGCTGCATCTGGCGGGCGGAGGCGAGGGCGCGGATCAGAACTTTCTCGGCGTCGGTGACCTGGGCTTCGGCGGGGGCCTTGACCGTGGCGGCGGAGCGAGTGGCTGCGGTGTGGCGCAACTCCTGGCGGAGAACGGCTGAATCGATCTGAAGTTTCTGCGCGATCTCCTGTGCGAGTTCGTCGCGCATGATGCGGCTGGGGACGCGCTGGATGTGCGGCAGGAGATAGTTGACGGCTTTGTGCTTGCCCTCGGCGCTGCGTACTGGGAACTGCGCGCGAGCGCGTTCAATCAAGTAATCGAAATATTTCTGCGAATGGCGGAGCGCGTCTTCGTAAGCGTCTTTGCCTTTGCGGCGGATGTAGAGGTCGGGATCGAATCCCTGCTCAAGGGTCAGGACTTTTATGTTGAACTCTTCTTCGACGAGAAGTCCAAGGGTGCGCTCGGTGGCTTTCGCTCCGGCTGTATCGGGATCGAAGTTGACGACGACGTTTTTTGTGAAGCGGCCGAGCAGCTTGGACTGCAACTCGGTGAACGCGGTGCCAGAACTGGCGATGACGTTGTGGAATCCGGCGGCGAAGACGGAGATGCAATCCATTTGGCCTTCGACGAGGATGGCGTAGTCGAACTTCTTGATCCACTCCTTCGCCTGATCGAGATTGAAGAGGACGCGGGACTTGGAATAGATCGGCGTTTCGGGCGAGTTCAGATATTTCGGGCCGGCTTTTTCATCGGTGGAGAGAGTGCGTCCGGTGAAGGCGATAACTTTGCCGGCTTCGCTGGCGATGGGGAACATTACGCGGTTGCGGAATTTGGAGTACATCGCGAGTCGAGAGTCCTGAGTCGCGAGTCCTGAGGTTGTCGCTGGTCGTTGGTCGTTGGTCGTTTGCCCACGGCCCTCGAGTTCCGGAGAATCAGAGCCGGCAGCCGGGGACATAAGGTCCCTCGACTGCGGTAGGCCGCTCGTTGCCGAGCGGCTCACCTCCGCTCGGGATGACAAAGCCTCATCTTGCTTCCAGGAAAACAGGCCGCTTTCGCGGAGGACTTCTTCGGGGAATTCGTTTTTCAGGCGGTCGCGGAGTAAGAATCCGGAATCGGGGGCGTAGCCGATGCGGAACTTCGCGATCAGTTCGTCGTTGAGACCGCGTCCGACGAGGTATTCGCGGGCGCGGGCGCCTTCGGGACGGCGCAGACATTCCTGAAAGAAAGCCACAGCGCGCTCGTGGACGTCGAGGATTTGTCCGCGGAGCCGGGCTTCTTTCGCTTCGCCCGGAGTGGAATAGCTTGCTTTCGGAAGAGGGATGTTCAGCCTTTGCGCGACGAGGCGCACGGCTTCCGGGAAAGTGATGTTTTCAATCTTCATAATGAAGTTGAAAACATCGCCTGAAACTCCGCAGCCGAAACAATGAAAAAACTGGCGTGTGGCGTGGACGGAGAACGATGGCGTTTTTTCACCGTGGAAGGGGCAGAGTCCGGAGTAATTCTGGGCGCCGGCCTTCTTGAGCTTGACGTAATCGCCGATGATGCGGACGATATCCGCCTGCTGCTTGAGGGTGTACGCGAAATCGCCGGGGTTCGACATTATCTTAGCTATCAGCCCTCAGCTCTCAGCTTTCAGGTTGAGCGCCGAGCAGACAAAGTTCTCCAAGAGAATTGTCAGCTACAAACGGGTTGAGAAGAATATACCGGACAAGAATTGCTGTGGAGAAGTTGTGGGAAACGCGAGTTTGTCGATGCGGGCACGTGGAAAATGAGGACGAGCGATAATTGATTGAGGGCGCCGGTTTGACAAGCGCCTCAGGGGCTAAAACCCGCGTCCTTGTAGCCTTTGGCGGCACGGCTTTAACCCGAGGCCCTCCACGAAAACAGTTCTGCAAGAAATCAGGACAAACGCCGGCGACTCTCCCGCTTGCGTTAGGGTGTGTCAACTCTTCCAGGGAAAGACGCGTTACTCGCGCCGGAGCGCCACCATGGGATCGACTTTCGCTGCCCGGCGAGCGGGAATGTAACTAGCCAAGAACGCCACTATGGCGACAAGCACAGGAACCGAAGCAAACGTAGCCGGATCATTCGACCGAACACCGTACAACACACTTGACATTGTGCGGCTGACCGCTAAGCCTCCCATTATGCCAACTATTACTCCGGCCCCGGCAAGGGCCAACGCCTCGCCGATTACTCGCTGAAGAATTCCCTGACGTTGCGCGCCGAGCGCGAGACGCAGTCCGATTTCTTGTGTTTGTCTCTCAACCGTGTAGGAGATGATCCCATACACGCCGATACTTACGAGCGTCAGACCGGTCGTCGAAAAGACGATGAGGAGCATCAGCAAGAAGCGTGGCTGGGAAAACGATGTTATCGATATAAACTCACGGAGGGTTCCGTACGATTCCGTGACAAGGCTGCTATCTATGGCCCGCAGTTTGGCTTGAATACTCGAAAACGAAAGAGCATGCGGGTCTCCGGCCAGTCGCAGTAGAACTCCCCTATTGCCGAATCCGGTTATGGTGAACGGGATGTAGGCCGCAGGATGGGCAGGCTCCTGCAGACCTTGGTTTTTCTGATCCGCCACTACTCCGACGACCTCAAACCACGAATCGATCTTCTCTGGGACTTTTTCGAGGAATCTGAATTTCACCATCTTGCCCAACGCGTCGGTAGCCCCGAAATATTGACGCGCGAAGGTTCGGTTTATGATCGCCACCTTCCTTTCTTCAAAGATTTCCTGCTCGGAAAGAGGCCTTCCCTCCAACAAAGGAACATTAAGAACGTCGAAATACTGGTCGCTGATGAGAAAGAGCAGGGCACCATCAGGGTTCTGGTTCGGGTAGCCACGGACCTCAACCCCTCCCGGAATGCCGCCATAAGGAGGCAGGGTGCTCGTCTCGGTTACAGACGAAACGGCTGGCAGGGCGCGTAGCGCCGGCAGAAAGCTCCTGAAGAATCGTGCCTTCTGTTGGCCTGTTCCGTATTGTTGATCGGGCAAGACAATACGGAAGCTGAGCACGTGATCTGGATCGAATCCGAGTTTGACTTCCCGGAGCGCCACAAAACTTCGCACCACTAGCCCTGCACCTAGCGCAAGAACAACCGACATTGCGATTTGCGAAATGACAAAGACTCGCTGTAGCTTTCGTCCCCTCAAACTGCTACTCAGATTCTTCGCCCCCGTCTTGAGTGGTTCATTCAAGTCGGACCTGGCAGTGTGGAGTGCGGGAAGGAGTCCAAAGAAGACCAAGGAAACGGCCGCAACTGCTAATGTCCAGAAAAACACAGGAAGATTGAGACGGACCACTGCCTCGATCGGAATCTTACCTTGAGGAATGACGGAAGACGCGACGCTCGTCGCCACCGATGCCAACCCGAGTGCGCCGACCGCCCCGGCGGCGGATAGCACTGCGCTTTCTACGAGCAATTGCCGAACCAACCTGCTATGGCTGGCGCCGAGCACAGATCGGATGGCGATTTCCCGCTCCCGAGCAGTTGCTCTAGCCAGAAGCAGGCTTGCGACATTGCCACAGGCAATCAGCAGCAGCACACTGACTCCAGCTAACAACAGAAGCAATGTGGGACGAAAGCCCGAAACGATGGAATCCGCGTAGGTTTCGAGCCCGGCGGAGGGTTCCCGCGGATAGTCTTGCGGAGACGATGATGCGAGATGTCTGAGAATGACATCTAGGTCGGCGGCAGCCTTTCGCATGGAAACATGCGGTTTGAGCCGGCCATAGAGCCAGAATGTCCGGTCATACATATTTCCCGTGATGCGATCCAGGGCGAGAGGTATCCAAATATCCCCGTTCCACCACGCAAAACTTGGTGGCATGACCCCGATCACCGTAGTCGGCTGCTCGTCCAGCACGATGGTTCTACCTACCACGCCGGGATCCTTGCCGAAATTGCGCTCAAAAACCTTGTAGCTCAGAACGACAACGCGAGGCGAATCGGGCCTTACATCTTCGATTGTGGGTGTCCGGCCAAGGATGGCCGGCACGCCGAGGGCGGAGAAAGTATTGGCGGTAACAAGGGCACAATCGAAGCGTTCCGGGCTGCCAGTGCCGGTCAGCACCGCATCTCGGGGGTGAACCCCAATGACCTCGTCAAAAACATGGTTCTCGCGCTGAATTTCCAGGAAATCCGTGGTCAGGAAGTAATTTCTTCCGTTTGAATCGCGCTTATGGGCGTCATCAACGTGGACAGTAACCAGCCGCTGGCTGTCCGCGTAAGGAAGCGGCTGAAGTAGGGCAGCGTAAACGACACTAAAGATAACTGTCGTCCCACCAGTTCCTAATGCGAGCGCAATTACCGAGCTGGCGGTAAAGCCCGGGCTCTTGCGCAACTGGCGCAGCGCATATCGAAGGTCCTGGCCCAATGACCCCATCATTCGTCCTCCCCAGATCAGGCTTTGAGAGAAGCGCTCGTGGTTGAATTAAACGTGCGAGACAGACAGCCCGTTGCCAGGCTGTTGTTCCAATGCGAGAAGAAACAGCAGCCCGATCTCCAATCTTTTCCTCAGGCTATCTTTATAACTGTGATGCAGCTAATAGCTGGTTGACACATCCGATTTGTCCGAAGTCGGCTGGTACCGTCCAAAACCGGACAGCACCGGACGGCAGTGCGGCGACAACTTGGACGCGTTGGTTGCCTATATTTACACCGGAGCTGGGGTGAGGCCGTGGCGACGCATGATGTCCGCCATCTTCGCGCGATCCGGCGGACCTCCGGCTGCCGCGTTGATGACCTCGGCAGATTCGCGGAAATATTGCGGACCGATGGCCGCTGGGGTGATCACGCAGAGGACCTTTGCGTGCTGTGCTCCATTGTTATCGAAACGGTGAATGGCGCGGCGCGGAATGCAGAGTGCCTCTCCGGAACCAACGTCGATTTGTTTTCCGTCGACAGTCCAGGTCAACACTCCGTCGATACCGTAGATCGTCTCTTCGTAATGATCGTGGCTGTGGGCGGGAGCTGCCAAACGCTGTGCTCCTGGGACCGTGAGTTCAAAAGCTGCGAGCGTACCGGTCGAGTTTTCCTCCGTAAGCAGGAAGCGAACTATGAGCGGACCTAGCCGGATGGTCTCGTCAGAAGGATTCGTTCGGAGATCGATTGTTTGCCCAGCCATATGTTTGCCCCCACTAGTTAAGCCGCACGGTTTAACGGCCTGCTCTTCCACGAAATCGGTTCTGCAAGGAAACTGTCAGCTGCAAACGGATCGGGTTGACTATACAGGAGAAAAGAATTGCTGCGGAGAAGTTGTGGGGAACGCGAATTTGATGATGAGTGCAGGCGGAAAATGAGGACGGCACACTTTGTTCTATCGATGCGTCAGATTTCCAGGAGATCTCTTCCGACGATTATCCGTCCCTGGAAATGGATTCGGGCGGCATCGGCCCACATCTGGTCGGTTACCTGGGGGTCGTCCTGCGGCACGAAGTGAGACAGCACAAGGGTATTGACACCGGCGGCGTGAGCGACACGACCGGCCTGTTCGGCTGAGGTTTGATGCGCAAGAATACTCGCCTTGAGCGCGGCCGCATTGGGCACGCGTGAGACCAGGCGGTCAATGGCGGCAGGATACATCACAGAGTGCACCAACACGTCGGCGCCATGGGCAAGCTTTACCACATTTTCAGACGGCGCCGTATCTCCGGAAATAACAATGGAGCGGTCCGGCGCGTCGAATCGGTACCCAAAAGCTGGAACAACCGGTGGGTGATCGACCAGGGCCGACGTCACCCTCATGTGGTCGTCTCGCATCACTTCGCCTCCAGTCCGCAGTTCGTGGACGTGAACCAGAGGCGCGAGAGGAATGCGCCCTTCGTTCGAGGTTCGCACGTCAATGTCGTACTTGTTCATTTCAAAGAACAGCCGCGTCATGCGGTTGAGCGGTGGAGGGCCCCAGGTGTCAACGCGAGTGCGTAGACCGGCAGTCCAGGCAAGCAAAATGAGATTGCCATAGTCTGCATTGTGATCCGAGTGCTGGTGGGTGATGAAGATATGCCTCAAAGATGAGAGCGGGACGTCGGCCATCGCCAGTTGTCGCGGCACGCCGTCACCACAGTCGATCACGTAGGCAAGACCGTGGCTGACAATCACCTGCCCCGGTGCCGCTCTAGCCTTTGTGGGCCGTGGACCGCCGCCCGTACCAAGTAGGATCAGTCTTGTCCGCGCTTGCTCAGCAGAACAGATTTCCGGTACCGAGGCAAGCGCCCAAGCCGCGGCGGCGCGAGTGAGGAACTCCCGGCGCGTGCAGTCACCTGACCCCAGATAGTTCGCCATGTAGGGCTGCGCCGTCCTTTCCGATAGCTACGAGATTCTTTCTGGTAAGTGTAATCCCGCTGTCGTGCCTAAGGAATGCCATATACTGCGTAACGCCCTGGCCGCGGATATGGCCCTTGATCTCCGGATGGATGGTCGTCAATCGGAAACCACGCTTCTTTGTGTCAACCGCCGGCACGTCTCCAATCAAGCCCACCGTTTCCGAATGAAATTGGCTGGCGCACTGTCTACAGCAGGAGCATATGTTCACAGGCCGCAAATTTGGCATGGCCGAAGATCCCGTTTGAAGCGCGTCCGGGCCGGTATGTTAGATTCCAGGTGTTTCGAGAGGCATGCATGAAGAACGTCGGAAGTTGTCTGATGCTAGTTTTAGTTGCCGGATTTGGGCTGCAGGCCGCTGCTCAAAAGAGTTCGACTTCAGCGAGCGCGGCGCCGCTGGTTTTGACAGGTGCGATTCCGCTTCCTAATGTGCAGGGACGCATCGACCATTTTGCCTTCGATCCCAACAACAGGCTTTTCGTCTCTGCGCTAGGCAATAACACCGAGGAAGTGATCGATCTGAGCGCTCAAAGGGTCGTCCATACCATCACGGGACTGCCGAGGCCACAAGGTGTGGTTTATTCGCCGGAGACAAATAAACTCTTCGTCGCCAGCGATGAGGGCAAGGTTTACATCTACGACGGAAGTTCGTTCGGCCTCATCACCACAATCGATTTTCACGACGATGCCGACAACCTGCGGTATGACCCGGCAGATAAGCGTGTCTACGTCGGCTACGGAGATGGCGAATCTGCGGCTATTGGAATGATTGACGCGACCACGAACAAGCGTCTGGACGAGGAATACAAGGTGGGCGCGCACCCGGAATCTTTTCAACTGGAATCGGCAGGGCCCGACATCTTCGTAAATGTGCCTGACCTAAAACAAATTGTTGTCATCAACCGCAAGACGCGGGAGATAAAAAGATGGGCGCTTACACTCGATGCCAACTTTCCAATGGCACTCGATGAGGCGGATCGCAGAATATTTGTCGCTACCCGCGTGCCACCCCGGATGGCGGTGGTTGACACCGCGTCTGGGCACGTGTTGGCGGCGCTCCGCTGCGTGCAGGATTCCGACGACATCTATTACGATGCGGCGCGCAAGCGCATATACGTCACCGGGGGAGAAGGCTACATCAGCATCTTCAAACAGAAAGATGCCGATCACTACGAATTTCTGGCCAAGGTTCCGACTGACGTGGGGGCAAGGACGGCGGGCTATTTTGGAAAAATCGGGAAGAAAGCTTTTGACCGCCTCTACGTTGCAGTGCCCGCCCGGGCCAGTCGCGGCGCCGAGGTGTGGATCTACACGGTACAGGACTGAAGGCGCGCGTCCATCCGCTTTGTAATCAAGCCATCATCTTAACCTGAGCGTAGCCACGCTCGCTCTCCTTGACGATCTAGGAGGGCTTGATGTATTCCTAGATAGTCTAGGAGACGAGATCCGTGGATAAACAACTCGACCTTTTGCAGGGCACTCTCGACATGCTGATCTTGAAGGCGATCTCCCTGGGACCGCTGCACGGGTATGGAATTCTGCTGCGAATCCAGCAGATTTCGAAAGAGCGGTTGGAGATTCAGCAGGGTTCTTTGTATCCCGCTCTCTATCGTCTTCAGCATCACGGCTGGATCAAAAGCGAATGGGGAGAGTCGGAGAACAACCGCCGTGCGCGTTATTACCGGCTGACCGCGGCCGGGAAGCGGCGGCTGCAATCAGAGGCCGACCGCTGGAACGAGATGTCCGCAGTGATTGCCGGCATTTTGCAGACCACCGCGGAGGAATTATGAATCTGTGGAGCCGTTTTTTTTCATGGACAACATCGATGGTGCGTCGGGCCCGAATGGAGCGGGACATGGATGAAGAGATGCGGTTCCACATGAAGGCGCACGCGGCAGATCTGGTGAGCCGGGGCATGGCGCCAGAGGAGGCAGTGCGGCAGGCGCGGTTGGAGTTCGGCGGCTTAGAAACGACGAAGGAAGAATGCCGCGATGCGGTAGGTGTGAGTTTTCTGGAGACGTTGTTTCAGGACGCGCGCCATGGTCTGCGAGCCATGCTACGGGCGCCGGCGTTTACAGCCATCGCTGTGACGGTACTGGCTCTGGGAATTGGCGCCAACACCGCAATCTTCAGCGTTGTGGACGCGGTCCTTCTGCGGCCGTTGGCATATCGCGATTCCGGCCGCCTTGTAACCATCCTGATGAACGGGGATGGTCCCGTCTCGGTAGCCAATTACATCGATTGGCGGGATCAGAGTCAGTCTTTCTCAGCCATGGGCGCGGCGGAATATTGGTCTCCCAATCTGACTGGGATCAACGCCCCAGAACACGTAGGTGGGCTGAAGGTGACGCAGAATCTTTTCCCCATGCTGGGTATCGAACCGATCCTTGGACGTTTATTTGTGGAAGGAGAAGACAACGTCGGCGCGGATCGTGAAGTGATTCTCAGTTATCGCCTGTGGCAGCGCAGATTCTCGGGCGATCGCAACGTACTAGGGAAACAGATCGTGCTGGACGGTGACGCTTATGCCGTGGTCGGAGTGATGCCACGCGGATTTCAATTCGCTCCCTTCTGGGCGACGAACGCGGAGTTGTGGGTGCCAGACGCCTTTGGGGCGCGAAGCCATAACCGCGGCGGCAACAGCCTGCGGATTTTTGCGCGGCTCAAAGACGGAGTGTCGCTGGCACGGGCTCGCTCCGAGATTGCCTCGATTACAGCGCGGCTCGAACAGCAGTATGCAGGCTCGAACCGGCATGTGGTTGTGACACCTCTGAAGGAAAAGGTTGTAGGTCCAGTCGAGACTCCTCTACTGGTGTTGCTCGGTGCGGTTGCTTTTGTACTGCTGATTACTTGTGCGAATGTGGCGCATATGGTTCTGGCACGCGCCGCGACACGGCAGAAAGAAGTGGCGATCAGAGCGGCATTCGGGGCGGGGCGCAAGCGCATTGTCCGCCAATTTCTGACCGAAAGCCTGCTGCTTGGCGCCATGGGTGGAGTCGCCGGACTCGGATTAGCCCTGGTTGCGACCCGCGCATTGATGGCGGCGAGTCCTGCGAACATTCCCCGGGTGCAAACAGTGTCGGTCGACCTGCGTGCGGCCTTGTTCCTGCTGGCGGCGACGATCTCGACCAGCGTGGGCTTTGGCCTTGTTCCAGCGCTGCAGGCTTCATCGTTGAACGTGAATGAGACTCTGAAGGAAGGTGGGCGTGGCAACAGCGAAGGGTTCCGCCGAAACCGGTTGCGAAGCATGCTTGTCATTTCAGAGTTCGCGCTGGCGCTGATGTTACTGGTGGGCGCGGGGTTGATGATCCGGACATTTGCCGCACTCGAGTCCGTCGACGCAGGATTCGATCCACACAATGTGGTTTCGATGGTGGTATCTATCTCGGGATCGAAGGAGGAAGATCCGGGGCGGCGTGAACTGTTTTATCGCGAATTACTGGAAAAAGTTCGATCTTTGCCAGGCATGCAGGCAGCGGGAGCCATCAATCATTTGCCGCTGGCGGGCGACCTCTGGGGATGGCACTTTGCGATCGAGGGGCGTGCGAAGCCTCGACCTGGAGAAGCGCCGCATGCCGTGTACCGCATTGTGATGCCAGGATATTTTGCCACCATGCGGTTGCCGCTGGTGCGAGGACGCGACATTACTGAAGACGATAACGTGAATGCGCCCGGAGTAGTCATCATCAACGAACAAGCTGCGAGACAATATTGGCCGGGCGAAGATCCAATTGGAAAACGAGTTAGTTTTGATGACGACACGTCGAACCCCTCGTCGTGGTTGACCGTGATTGGAATTGCCAAGGACGCGAAGCAAGATAGCTGGACGGACCGCGCAACGCCCGAAGTGTATTTGGCGGCGCTCCAGAATCACGACTTTATTGGCGATTCCGGATCGGAAGCGTCAAAGCACATGAACTACATCACGCTGGTGGCGCGTTCGGCGGGCGATCCAGCGGCCGTGATCTCCGCGATGAAGGAGGCCTCATGGTCGTTCGACCATAACCTCGCGATCTCACAAGTTGTCACGATGGATGGAGTTGTGGCCGAGGCAAACGCGCCGGCCCGGTTTGAGATGATGTTGCTCACGATTTTTGCGGCAGTTGCGCTGGTACTGGCTGCGGTGGGGATTTATGGAGTGATCAGCTATTCAGCCTCGCGCCGGACGCATGAGATAGGCGTACGGATGTCGCTGGGAGCAAGCCGCTCGGATGTCCTGCTGCTGGTGCTCAGGCAGGGGATGTGGCTCGCAGTTGCGGGTTCGGCGAACGGCATCGTGGGGGCTCTCTTGATCTCGCGCCTCATGACGAAGTTGTTGTACGGAGTACAGCCCTCTGATCCAGTGACTTTTGTGACGGTCGCAGCCGGACTAGCGGTGGTTGCGATGCTGGCGTGCTATGTTCCTGCAGCGAGAGCGATGCGCGTCGAACCTATGGCGGCGTTGCGGTATGAGTAATCATTTGGAGCGTGCACGACGGTGTCTGTGTCGCATCACTTTTCCGAGTCGCGAATTAGGACGACGTCGGCTTCGCGGTGCCCTCGAATGACGGCCAGCTGCTTGCCGTCGAAGGAGAAATCGAAGTCGCGGATGAATTCCGATTTGAAGTTGGTGAGTTGCTTTCCGGGGGAGCCGTCCAGAGGTTGCAGCCAGAGGTTGTCGATGTCGCCGGTGCGTGTGGGGTAGACGATGCCTTTAGAGTCGGGGCTGAAAGCGATAGCTCCCAAGGTGAAACTGAAGGAAAACTCCACCCGAGGCCGTTCAAATGTCAGGTACCGGGGTGACTGGCTGGAATCGAGGGGGAGGACCGCCAGCTTTTCATGGGATTCATCGGGCAGCGAAGTCACGAAGGCGGCCAGTCTCCCGTCGGGTGAGATCGTGATGCGGCTGAACACCGGAAGATCGGATACCTGTTTCGAAGCTCCACCTTCAACCGAAACTCTCTGCAACAGATTGTTGCCATCCTCGTAGAGAACCGTCTTGCCGTCGGGAGTGCAGGCGGGGAATGCATCGAGCTTGCCAGAGGTAATCTCTTTGACATTGCTACCGTCCGCATTCGAAAAAAATACCCCAAGCGCGCTCCGTTTCAGATCGACGGCGGAAAAGACGACGTGGCCGTCGGCGCAGGCGCGCGCAAAATTGCTTTCTGGGACCTGAGGGGCGAAAGGAGCTTGTGAGGCTGAGCCTGGATTCACCAGCATCAGACCGCCTGCCGCGCCGGACACCAGGAGCTTGCCTTCGCGGGTCCAGGTGACCATGTTGCTGATCGATCCAGTTTCGAATGGACGCTCCTCAGGGCTGGCGCCGTTCAGCGCAAGCACAGATTGGGAGAGGTGAACTTGCCGCAAGATTGTGGCGGCGGTGCGTCCGTCGGCTGAGAGGCTGAGATCGGTGTAGGAGTTGGTGTCGCGGGTGACAGGGGTAATCTTCCCTTCGGGAAAGGAGACATAAAAGATCTGCCACTGCGCCGCGTAGGCGAGCTGGCCGAGGACCAGCAGGCCTTTGCCATCCGGCAGCCACATTGGCCGAACGAAGAAGACATCCTTTGAGGTGGCAAACAGATGACTCTTGCCATTGGCGACATCGATGGCGGCGAGCCCCGAGAGAGCGGTGCCGGGCTGCGCGACATCGCAGACAATCGTCTTGCCGTTCGGGGACCAGACGGGATCGTTGGCTTGCTCGCTCATGGGACCATCGCTCAACTTTGTTTCCTCTCCGGATTCGAGCGAGCGGATGGTGATTACGTATTGGCCGGTCTTGGGATAATTCGCGGTTTCGTAGAGGATCTTCTTGCCATCGGGAGAGAACGCGACGTTGCTGTCGATATTCGTGACCAGCTTTTCGGTAGCACCTCCCAATACGGGCGTACGGTAAAGATAGTGCAGTGAGTTGCTGCCGACTTCATCGCGGACGAAATACAAGTAGTTGCCGTCAGGGGAGAAATGCATGCCCAGATAGTTGACCTGCGCGGGCGCTACGACTTGAGTGTTGCTGTTGGTGGGAACGTTACGCAGCCAGAGGCTTTGCTGGGATCCATCGGCTAATACGCTCAAGATGTATTTGCCATCGGGAGAGATGGCTACACGCAGGGCCTTGCCGGACTCGGTGATCTTGCTAACTGAGAAATTCTGGAATGGAGCCGGGCCCGAGCGGGAAAGAAGCGCATAGATTCCGTAGCTGGCGGCCGCAATCAACAGAACCACGATCAGACTGATTATACCGAGTGAGAATTTGTGCTGTTTGGCAACTGCGACGACGGAGGAACTGCTGGCAGCGTGTGCGGCGCTGGACGTGGCGGCGAGGGGAACAGCGTCTGAACTGACTACCGGTATTTGCCGGCTGGAATCGGTGTCGCGCTTCACGCGCATCAGCTCGGAGCGCATTTCTTTCGCGCTCTGGTAACGCAGTTCGCGATCTTTTTCGAGCGCGCGATTGATGATGTCCTCGAGCTTCGGCGGCAGGTCCGGATTCAAACGCAGGGGTGGGACCGGAGCCTTCTCGAGAATGGCGTTGAAGATGAGGGCGGAGGTTTCTCCGCGGAAGGGCAGCGTGCCGGTAGCCATTTCATAGAGCACGGCGCCGAAGGAGAAGAGATCGCTGCGCCCGTCGAGTTCCTTCCCCTTGGTCTGTTCCGGCGACATATAGGCGACCGTTCCGAGCGTGGAGCCGGGGCTGGTCAGGTGTGGATCTTCCACCGTGCCGGTGAGAGTATTCGCTGCGCCAATCTGGCTGGAAGAGGCGTTGGCCAGGGTAACTTTGGCGAGGCCGAAGTCGAGAATCTTGGCGTGGCCCCGCTCGGTCACGAAGATGTTCGCCGGCTTGATGTCGCGGTGGACGATTCCCCTGGTATGAGCGGCATCGAGGGCATCGGCGATTTCGATCGACAGAGACAAGATTTCTGAGGTCTCCATGGGGTGGCCGGCAATTTTGTGCTTGAGGGTCAGGCCCTCGAGGAACTCCATGGCGATGAATGCCTGGCCGTCCTCCTCACCGATGTCGTGAATGGTGCAGATGTTGGGATGGTTCAGGGCCGAAGCTGCCTGGGCTTCGCGCTCGAAACGGGCCAGGGCTTGAGGATCGCGGCCCACTTCGTCCGGAAGAAATTTAAGAGCGACGAAGCGGTGCAGGCGCGTGTCTTGCGCCTTGTAAACGACGCCCATACCTCCCCCACCGAGTTTCTCGACGATCTGGTAGTGGGAGATGGTCCGGCCGATCATAAGAGTGGCAGCCTTCCAGTCGCATCATCTTAGGGACGGGGAAGGGCTTAGTCAATGTCGTAACGGCGGTCGCATCCGGCCGTTTCGGCCACCAAGCAAGTAAGATGGGCAGCACAGCTCGATGGCTGGGAATCATCGCGCTGGAACATTTCCGACTCACGTTCCGTAGGTGGATGGAGTAGGCGTAACCGAGAGAAAGGCTCCGCATGAAGACACTTGCCCCGCTATATGTTTTTCTGTTTTGCGTCACGGCCTTTGCGGCTTCAGGGTCGAAGCCGGAGCCGAATCGAATCTGGATCACCGGCGTCACCATTGTTTCGCCCGAGAATCTCGAACACATCGAAAAGGGCAGCGTACTGATTGAGGATGGGCGTATTGCCCGAGTGGACCGGAATCTGCGAGCCAGGAAACCCGCCAGGGTAACGGTGATTGATGGCCGCGGACAGTATCTGATTCCCGGATTGATGGATTCGCACGTCCATGTGTCTTCGATTCCAGGGCTGGGGATGGTTCCAGAGCAGTTGAAACTCAACGAGCCGCTCGCGAAGTCGTATTCCAAACACGAGGCGATGGTTGAGGCTTATCTCAAGCAGATGCCCCGGTCGTATTTGTATTACGGCTACACGACGCTCGTGGACCTGGTTGCGCCTTTCCCCCAGGAACTGGATGACTTCCGCCACGAACCGTTGCATCCGGACTTGTACAGCTGCAATCCGTCGATGCCGTTCGCGAACGGATATCCGATGTCGTACGCGCCGCCGGACGAGCGATTCAAACTTTTTCCGAATTTCATTTATGACCCGAAGCAGGCGGCGAGCATTCCGGCGGAGGACAAGCCCGAGGACCACACGCCGGAAGCTGACGTTGCGCGGGTTAAAAGCGCAGGCGGAATTTGCGTCAAGACTTTTTTCGAGCGCGGGTTTGGGGGCGTGAGGAACCTTCCTGTGATGAGTCCGGAGGTTTTGACGGAGATACGAAAAGCAGCGACGGCTAATGGACTGGTACTGATGATGCACGCGAATAGCTTTGAGGCGCAAAAGTTCGCGGTTGACGGAGATGTGGATGTGATCGCGCACGGAATGTGGAATTGGGGCGCGCTCAGCCACACGAGTGGCCTGCCGGATGAGATTAAGAAAGTTCTCGATCAGATTGTCGATAAGAAAATTGGCTACCAGGCCACGATTCAGGTTCTCGCGGGACTAAGCGCTTATTTCGATCCGGAGTATCTGAACACGCCCGGGATCAAGAAGGTTGTGCCGTCGGAAATGGCGGTGTGGTTCAAAAGTCCCGAGGGCCAAGCGTTCAAGAAAGAAATCAGTGAGGGCGATTCTCCAGACGCGGCTGTATATGAAGGGCTGGAGCAAGGACCGTTCCGCCGCGTGCGGCTTGTAGTTGCGTACTTGGCCAGTAGGGATACGAATTTTCTCTTCGGCACCGACACGCCCTCTGCGCCGACCTACGGAAATCTGCCCGGCTTGAACGGATTTTTGGAGATGAAGCAACTGCAGAAGGCCGGAATGTCATTAGCCCAGATTTTTCGTGCTGCAACGAGCAATAACGCGCGAGAGTTCAAGATGGATGCGCAGATCGGGACGATCGAACCCGGGAAGATTGCCAACCTAGTGATGATGAAGAAGAATCTGTTAGAAACGGTCGACGCGTACGACAGCATCACCACAGTCTTTTTGCATGGGAAAGCGATTCCGCGGGAAAGCCTGGCTGCTGAGGCGGCGAGATAGAGATCTATCCGTCACTCAACCAACGTCAGGCTTGATTGGGCTACCTCGGCCTGCGTGATTCTAGCCTCTTCAAAAGAGCAGCGGACTTAGTGGAAGGTTACCGGCGGCGGGCGAACAGCGATTCGAGAAAACCGGTGGACTTCACGTAATTCACGGAAGCTGTCCGGCAACTGGGCCTGTCGGACGATGGATGTCCGGTGATGGACAACAGTGTTCAGGTTCGAACAGGAGCGGCCTTCGCGGTCGCGGCAAAGTCTCTCAACTTAATATCCTCCTGTTCTGGGTCCTGAATTGCTCATGATCATTCTTCGACTCCCTGCGGAGGGCATCTTCCGGATGACTGGTCCAATCAACGATCTGCGATACGCGTTGCGACAACTGGAGAAATCGATCGGGCTGACCGTGATTTGTGCCGTGACGCTTGCGCTGGGGATTGGTGCAAACACAGCGGTGTTCAGCGTGATGAATGCGGTGTTGCTGAAATCGCTTCCGGTCAGCGATCCGGACCGGGTTGTGTATCTAAACACGTCGGGGCCGCCGAAGCGTACCGGCACGATCGACTCGCGGACGACATTTCCGTATACGGTGTATGACGCGCTTCGAAGGGAGCACGGCGCACTATCGGAGGTGATGGCACATGTTCCGCTGTCTACGGGAAAGGTCGCGGTGCGCTACGGGTCTCAGCCCGAAGAAGCCGAAGGCGACATGGTCAGCGGGACGTTTTTTTCGGGGCTGGGAGTGAAGTTTGCACGAGGTCGCGGTTTCACCGAGCAAGACGAGGCCGATCACGCTCCGATCGCAATCATCAGCTTCAATTACTGGAACCGCCGATTCGCACAGAGCCCGGATGTATTGGGAAAAACGCTATATGTGAACGGCGTGCCGATGACGATCGTGGGAGTATCCGCGCAGGGATTCGAAGGGCTGGATGCGGGACACTCAACCGATTTCTGGATTCCGTTGCAGAGCCGTCCCGAGCTCAACGCGTGGGGCAATCCGCCTGAGGATGGCAAGACCTATATTTCCAATCCGAAATGGTGGTGCATGCTGCTGGTTGGGCGGCTCGCGCCCGGCGTTACCAGATCGCAGGCCGCTGCACAATTGCAACCGCTGTTTCAGACGGCGGCATACATTGGGCTGGGGTCGCCGCTTCCCGGGGAACAACGGCCAACCCTCAGTTTGCAGCAGGCGAAAAGGTTTCCCGGGTACGACGCGATGTATGGACGACCGCTGCGAATGATGATGGCGATGGTGGGTTTCGTCCTGCTGATCGCGCTGAGCAACGTTGCGATGCTGCTGATGGCGCGCAACGCAACGCGTCAGCGCGAGTTCTCTTTGCGCGTGGCGCTGGGCTCGGGACGATGGGAATTGTTTCGGCAGCTGCTGATCGAGAGCCTTTTGCTGGTGTCGATGGGCGGAGTTGCCGCGTGGCTGTTCGCCAACCTTGCGACCGCTGCGCTGGGGCGATGGGCGCAAATCGAATCGACGCTGGCGCCGGATCACCGAGTGCTCGCTTTCACTTTGATCATCCTGGTGGTTGCGACGGTATTGCTTGGGGTAGCACCTCTCCGCATTGCGCTTGCGTCTGGACCGGAACTTGTTCTTAAAACGTCAACGGCGACGTCGTATACGGATCGTGGCATATCCCGAACCGGGCGGACCATCGTCGCCTTGCAAATGGCCGTTTGTGTCGTGCTGCTTCTAGGCGGGACGCTTCTGGTTCGCACGCTTCGAAATCTCGAGAACACTCCTCTGGGGATGCGAGTCAATGGGCTGGTGGTGTTTGGCGTGAGGCCTCAGAACATCCATTCCATTCCCGAAAACACCGCTTTTTACCAAGAACTGATGCGTAAGTTTCGAGCGCTGCCGGGAGTCGAATCCGCCACGGTGCTGGAAGAGCGCCTCGGATCCGGCTGGTCCAATAATCGGCCGATGATGGTGGATGGAACGGTGGACACAGGTCCCAACTCCACTGTGCGCAGCAACGTTGTAGGGCCGGATTTCTTCCGCACGCTGGGAGTGCCGATTCTTGCAGGGCGTGATTTTAACGACTCGGATACCGCAATGTCTCCGCATGTTGGCATTGTCAATGAACTGTTCGCGCAGCGCTTTCTTCCCAATCAGGATCCGCTGGGCCATACGATTGGAACCGAACATGGCGAGTTTCAGATGACGATCGTCGGCGTGGTCAAGAATCACAAATACCGCAGCATCGATGAAGATCCGATTCCGATGGCGTGGTACATGTACGCGCAGATACCCGTTGCGCCGAAGATGGATGTGGAGCTGCGAGTGAAGGGAGAACCGCTCGCGATCCTGCCGTCGGTGCGCCGGGTGGTCGAGCAGATCGATCCCAACCTGCCGCTTATTCAGCCAATGACCCAACGCGCGCAATTTGAAACCACGATTTCGCAGCAGCTGCTGTTTGCGCGTCTCGCAGGATTCTTCGCGATTCTTGCGGTGGTGCTGGTGGCAACCGGATTGTATGGGACGCTCGCGTATCGAGTGAATCATCGTACAGTTGAGATTGGCGTTCGGATGGCGGTCGGAGCGCAGCGGCGGCAGGTGCTGTGGATGGTGCTGCGGGACAGTCTCTGGATGACAGCGATCGGCGCGGCGATTGGCCTTCCATTCGCGGTTCTCGCCGGCAGAGCCCTCTCGTCTGTGCTCTACGGATTAAAGCCGGGAGACATCAGCAGTATGGCGATCGCGTTGGCAGGCGTAGCGCTCGTGGCTGTGGGAGCCAGCCTGATTCCGGCGCGCCGTGCGGCTGGAATCGATCCACTCACGGCGCTGCGATGGGAGTAGCGTCCTTCCAAATCTCGTAAGCGTCATTCAC
>DATEJO010000290.1:0-19161 GCA_035277905.1 Candidatus Sulfotelmatobacter sp. | reverse complement strand
CGTTCTGTCGTACGACATGGCCGATGCCGTCCGCACCGAAGGCGCCGTTGACGTACTCACCTGCACCCAGTCGGTGCCGTTGAAAATCCATGTGTCATTCAAATACGAAGTGCCGTCGTACCCGCCGAACAGCACGATGTTCTGCGCCGCCGGATCGTATGCTATAGCAGCGTTCACACGCGCCGACGGATGATGCGCCGGATTCAGCTTGACCCATGTGGCGGTTCTTGCCGAAGCCAGTCCTGTAAAGAGTGCGATCGTAAGCGCCAGGCCGACCGCACGGCCCGCGCGATTCCACAAATCCCGATTGCGCATGAGACTCCTTTGCTGGTGTGAGTGCCTGCGAAAGCCCAACTCTTATAGCAAAGAAATATCGCGCCGCGATAGAGCCAAACGGCCCTGTTAGCGCCGGAAGTCAAGGATTAAAACAACACACAGGGAGGATGTCTTATACAGCGTTAAAGTTATACGAAAGCTGTCAGCCCTCAGCTCTCAGCAAGAGCCCATGCGCTCCATCGTTCGGGAGTGCACAGCACTCGCGGAATCAGGTACTGACAGCTGAAAGCTGAGAGTTGACAGCTGAAAGCTGACAGCTGGTAGCTAGTTCCCGTTCTTCTCCACCACTTTCTGATACGTCGTCAGCGCCAGCAGCGGGAAATACTCTCGATATAGGTGATACATCAGGTAGAACACGCGCGGGAAGCCGGTTCCCGTGAAGAACTTTTCGTCCCACGATCCGTCGCTCTTTTGCGTGCGCATCAGATAAGCAATGCCGCGCGCGACACAATCGCTGCGGGTATCGCCGGCGGCGAGCAATCCCAGAATTCCCCAAGCGGTCTGCGAAGGCGTACTGTCTCCCTGCCCGCGCAGATTCGGATCATCGTACGACCCAACCGTTTCGCCCCAGCCGCCATCTGGATTCTGCACCATGCGCAACCACTCCGCGCCCTGCTGGATGCACGGCTCATGCAGGTCCATGCCAATCGCTTCCAGCCCGCGCAGCACCAGGAAAGTGCCGTACACGTAATTCACGCCCCAGCGGCCGAACCAGCTGCCATCCGGCTCCTGTTCGCTGCGGATGAACTGAATGGCCTTCTTCACCGCCGGGTGATCTTTCGTGTACCCGTACGCCGCGAGCATCTCGAGGATGCGTCCCGTGATATCCACCGTCGCCGGATCGAGCATCGCGTTGTGATCGGCAAACGGAATGTGCTGGAAGATCATCTCGTCGTTGTCTTTGTCGAACGACGCCCAGCCTCCGTTCTTGCATTGCATCGAGAAGATCCAGTCGATCGCGCGCTGCACCGATTCGCGCTGGTAGCGTCCGTTGGGGTGCTCCACGCGGCTCAGGCCAAGGCAGACCATCGCACTGTCATCGACATCGGGATAGAACTCGTTGTTGAACTCGAAATACCAACCACCCGGCTCGCCCTTCTTGTTTTTTACCTTCCAGTCGCCAACCGTGCGCACTTGCTTCTGCAGAATCCAGTCCGCGCACTTCACCATTCGCGGATCGTCGGCTGGAACTCCCGCTTCGCCCAGTGCAAACAGCGCATACGCCGTATCCCAAACCGGCGACATGCACGGCTGCATGCGGAACGTATCTTCCTCTTCGATTCCGAGCTTCTCGAACTCGTCCATCGCGCGAATCACCTGCGGATCGTCCAGGGAATATCCCAGACAGCGCAGCGCGATGATCGCATTCATCATCGACGGATAAATCGCACCCAGCCCGTCACTCATCTCAAAGCGCTCGAGCATCCACTTCTCCGCGCTCCTGAGCGCAACCGAACGCAGCGGCCGCACGTGCACCCGCTCCAACCAGTGCGTCACCCGATCGATCACCAGGAAGAAATTCCGCCACGAAAAAATCTTCTTCGACCAGTGCAGGTGCATCCGCGACTTCTGCATCCCGCCGACGAAGAGTTCTTCCACGCCCATTTCGCGCGGAATTTTCTTGAATGGCTTTTTGGCGTAGCAAATGGAAAGTGGAACCAGAATCGCCCGCGACCACGAAGAAATTTCGTAGATGTTGAACCAGAACCAGTTCGGAAACAGCACGATCTCCGGAGGAATCGCCGGAACCGCGTCATAGTCGTACTGCCCAAAGAAGCACAGATAGATTTTCGTGAATGTATTGACTTCGGTGACCCCACCCATCTCCAGGATCTTCTTGCGGGCGAGCACCAGCGCAGGATGATCCGCCTGATATCCCGCCAGCTTCAGGCCGAAATAAGCTTTCACCGAAGCGCTGATGTTTGAAGGTCCGCCGACGTAGATGCTCCATCCGCCGTCTTCATTCTGATGGCGCAGGATCCAGTTCGCGCACTTCTGGAAACGTTCCTGGTTCCCCGTGCCCAGCAGCGTGTGCAATAAGATGTAATCGGATTCGAGAGTGGTGTCGGCTTCGAGTTCGCCGCACCAGTAGCCTTCTTCGTACTGCTGCGAGAAGAGATACTTTCGAGCGGCGGCAATCGCCGCGCTCACCCGGCTGCCCAGTTCCTCAATTTTGCCGAATCGAATCTGTGGGGTCGATCCTAAACCTGTGGAAGCTATATGGGCATCGGGGGAGTTGTTATCCATGCATTTCACTCCAAACTTTCAATACGACTCAATTCGCCGGGGCGCTCGCGATCGCTTCCACAATCTCCGGCGGAAGACCAAAGCGCACGTTCTCCGGCATTACTTCCAGTTCCTGCACGTTGTTAAATCCTTTGCCGCGCAGGAATGTCACAGTTTCTTCCACCAGGTGCTCGGGGGCCGAAGCTCCAGCAGTCAGCGCAATCGTCTTTACGCCCGCCAACCACCCGGGCTCAATGTCGTTGCAGCTGTCGATGAGGTGCGCATTCGTTCCAAGATTCCGCGCCACTTCCACAAGGCGGTTCGAGTTCGAGCTGTTTTCCGAACCCACCACCAGCAGCAGATCCGCTTCTGAAGCGACCTGCTTCACCGCGACCTGCCGGTTCTCGGTCGCATAGCAGATATCCTGCGCCGCCGGCCCCTTGATGTTCGGGAACTTCTCTTTGAGCGCAGCGATAATGTCCTTGGTCTCATCGAGACTCAGCGTCGTCTGCGTCAAATACGCCACGCGATTCGGATCCGGCACGCTCAATTTCCTCACCTGCTCCGGCGAACCAACCACCTGCGTGACCAGCGGAGCCTCACCCAGTGTTCCGACGACTTCATCGTGATCTTTATGCCCGATCAGGATGAGCGAGTAGCCTTCCTTCGCGAACTTCACCGCCTCTACGTGGACCTTCGTCACCAGCGGACACGTCGCGTCAATCACGCGAAGCCCGCGGCGCGCGCTGTGCTCGCGGACATCTGGCGAAACGCCGTGCGCGCTATAGATGATCCGCTCCCCGTTCGGCACTTCGTCTTCGCTATCGACAAAAATCGCGCCCTTGCCGCGCAGTTCTTCCACCACAAAGCTGTTGTGGACGATCTCCTTGCGCACATAAATCGGCGGCCCAAATGCCTCCAGCGCGATGCGGACTACGTCAATCGCCCGCACCACTCCCGCGCAAAAGCCCCGCGGCTTGAGCAGAAGTAAGGTCTTCCCGTCGTTCTTCGATAACACGCCTGTCACGATGAAAGTCCGTTCCCCCAGCGGCCGTGCCCAATTTAATCCCTGGCCCAGCCCCAGTTGTAGGATGCAAACCGCCCTGAATCTGTGTATTTAGAGTATATGATCCAGAGCGGCAGTATCCATAAAGTATCTGGAAAGCATCCCACTGGTCAATGTAAGCCACAGAAATTGCGGGGATTAGCAGCGAAACAGGCAATCTTTGCAGCGAATGGAGCGGGCCCTAGAACTTCCGCATTGACGCGTAATCCAGATCCATATCCCGTTTTACTTCGAGCGCAGAAACCGTCCTCAGGCAGATCTCCTCGGGCGACCCCGTGGCCGGGATTCGCACAAGCAGCCCGAGATCGCTGTAGAAGGTAATCAGCGGAGCCGTACTTCGGTTGTAAGCCTCAAACCGCACTCGGATCGATTCCGGCCGATCGTCTTCCCTCTGAAACAACTTGCCATTGCAACGGTCGCATTCCCCCTCAACCTTCGGGGGACGCTCTTTGACGTGATAAACAGCCTTGCACTGTTCGCAGGTCCGGCGGCCTCCGAGCCTCGCGACGATGTCTGCCTCCGCCAGTTCGTAATTGACCACCGAGCTCAACGACAGGCCTTCCTCGTCCGTGAACCTCTTTAAGGCTTCGGCCTGCGCCACGGTGCGCGGAAAACCATCCAGGATGAAACCACCCGCACAACGCAGGCACTCACCGCGTTCCCGGACCATCTCCCACACCGTTGCATCCGGCACCAGTTCGCCCCGCCGCATATGAGCAAAGGCCTCTTTCATCGCCGGAGTCTGGTCACACTCTTTTCGGCTCCCCGCGGCGCGGAACACGTCTCCGGTGGAGAGGTGGCAGGCATGAAGCCGCCGGTTCAGCAGGTCGGCCTGCGTTCCCTTGCCTACGCCGGGCGCGCCCAGCAGAACGATCCGCCACGGGATCTGCAGAGTCTCAGCAACGTCTTTGCACGGCGCGGCTGGCCCTTGCAGCCATGCCGATCGATCATTTTTCTCGGAAGTCATGTGCCGAATGTACGAGTGCTTCGCCCACCCTGCCGTGACATCAATCACAGCGCACATCGCCGCAAAACACACGCCGCCAATAACATCCGAATGCCTATGGCACCTCATGGCCCGGTCGTGCCCCTATCTTCCCCACCCCGTGCCATTGTCATTACTTCGGTAACGATGCAATCTATGTGCGTCCAACGGTTCCCAGGTCTCACAAACAAATGTTGGAAATGAACTCCAGAACGATGATGAGCAACGGGCCGGTTCGATCCACGGTTCCGAGCCAGCAGCCGCGCCGCCTGATCCTGGCGCTCGCTCTGCTGTTGATCGCCCTCATCGCTCTGCTGATTAAGGACCGCCAGTTCTGGTTCGGCACCGAACAGGCCACCATCGACTCCGACATTCCCGAAGCGACCGTCCCGACTCAGACCGCGAACGCCCATCCGGCGCAGCCCGCCGCGGCCACAAAAAAAGCTTCACACCCGGCGAAGGCCGCGACGCCCACGCAGCCCGCCGAAACACCCGGAGTCGCCGTTACCCGGACGATCCTGCCTCCGCTCGATGTCGACGTTGTCGCCGGAGACAAGCACCACAAAGTTCATCCCGGCTCGAACCAGACGCACGTAGAAATTCCTGCCGCGCAGGGCGCCTTCGCTCCGGCCACGGATGCCGCCGAGCGGCAAGCGCTTCCCAAAGTTCAAGAAGTTCCGGCCTCCGCCTCGTATCCGCTGCTGGCGCAGCACATGAATGTTCAGGGATCGGTCGTACTCCAGGCTCTGATCAGCGCCCAGGGATCGGTTGAGAATCTGACGGTGTTGAGCGGTCCGGCGATCCTGACCACCGCGGCGCAGCAGGCTGTGCGTGAATGGCGGTTCAAGCCGGTCCTGCAGAATGGTCAGCCAGTCGAGACCAAGGCGATGATCACGGTGAACTTCTCGATCAAGGTCGCCGACAATTCCGCGAACACCACTCTGGCTGAAACCCGCGCCTCCGAAATCCTGATCGTCAGTCGCTAGCCGTTCGCCTTAATCATCTGCTCGGCGTGCTTCCTCGAGGTCTCGGTCAGCTTCGCCCCGCTCAGCATTCTCGCTACTTCTTCCGTCCGCTCCTCGCCTACAACTTCGCGGATGCTCGTGCGCGAGCGCCCTCCGGATTCCTTCTTCTCAATGACGAAGTGATGATCGCCGAAGGTAGCAATCTGCGGCAGATGCGTCACGCATAACACTTGATTCGCGCGAGCGAGGGACTTCAGCTTCTTCCCGACCGCCTCAGCGGCCCGTCCACCAATCCCGGTATCAATCTCGTCGAACACAAGTGTTTTCTGCGCAGGGGCTTTCTTGCGGGAAGAAGAATCCTGGGTGCCCCATTTCTGGCCGGTTTTGCCAGAAGTGGGGCTTTTCCCCGCCTCCACGCTGGCTTTCAGGGCCAGCATGACCCGCGACAACTCTCCGCCCGAAGCGATGTGTTCCAGCTGACGCATCGGCTCGCCCGGATTGGTCGAAATCATATACACCACTTGGTCAAATCCCGAGGCGCTCCACTCACTTTCTTCTTCGGAATGCGCCATCTCAATCCGGAATGCCGACTTCAT
This sequence comes from Candidatus Sulfotelmatobacter sp., assembly GCA_035277905.1. Taxonomy (GTDB): domain Bacteria; phylum Acidobacteriota; class Terriglobia; order Terriglobales; family Acidobacteriaceae; genus Sulfotelmatobacter. Next base: position 12,987 of record DATEJO010000290.1, on the reverse strand, counting down.
GGCCAGATCGTTGATCTCGGATTCGACCATCTTCTCTAACCGCCGCGCCGCCTCCGCACGCTTCTTCGATAGAGCCCGCGCCGCCCGCAGATACTCCTCCGCAGCCTTCGCCAGTTCCACTCGCAATTGCTGCATGATCTCGTCTTTGTTCTCAACCTCGGCCAGCTTCCGCGAGACATCTTCGCCAAAATGAATGACGTCCTCGAGTGTGGGCCCGTACTTCCGCTTCAGCCGATCAATCAGCGCCAGCCGATCCTCAACTTCAGCCAAATGTTCCGGGGAAGCGTGAATCCCTCCGGCATAGTCGCGCACGGTCGCGCCTACGTCTTCCACGCTGATGCGTGCCGAGTCGAGCGCCGCCAACGCCTCCTGAAATTTCGGCTCAAACCGCGCCAGTTCCTCCACCTGTTTCTGCGCCGCCCGCAGCGATGAAGCCGTGGAACTGTTCCCTTCGTACAGCAGATCGAACGCGTTCATCGCCGCGTTATAGATTTTTTCCGCGTTTGCCAGGACGCGCTTCTCCGTCTCCAACCGCTCGTCTTCCCCGCTCTGGAGCCGTCCTTCTTCGATCTCCCGTTTCTGAAACGCCCACAGATCCACCAGTCGCAATCGGTCCTGCTCGCCGCGCTCCAGTTCGTCCATGCGGGTGCGAATCTGCTTCCACTGCGCGAACGCGGAGGTCACGCCCTCAATCCCAACACACGCAAACGAATCCAGCAATTCCAGCCGCGCCGGCCCGTCGAACGACAACATCGATTCGTTCTGCGCGTGGATGATCGCCAGATACGGCGCGAGAAGCCGCAACACAGCCACAGTCGCCGGCTGATTATTCACGAACACCCGGCCTTTTCCGCCAGCCGCAATCTCGCGCCGCAGAATCAGAGACCCGTCATCTGACTCATCCAGCCCGTTTGCCTCGAGGATCTTTCCCAGCTGCTTTTCCGTGGCCTCGTTCGCCTCAAACACCGCCGCCACGACGGACCGTTCCGTCCCGGCCCGGATCACATCACTCGACGCCTTCTCGCCCAGCAGAAGCGCCAGCGCGTCGATCAGGATCGACTTCCCCGCCCCGGTCTCGCCCGTCAGCAGGTTCAGCCCCCCGCCGAATTCAACCACCAGATTGTCGATGACCGCGTAGTTTTCAAGCCGCAGTTCAATCAGCACAAGCAGTCCTCGGATGCGGAAGTTGTTGCGCAGCATAGCACGAAATTCCTTAAGCGTCGGTGTTGAGAAAGTCTCCCCGGTGTTCCTCTCTGGCCGCTGTGGTGAATCTTGGAAACTCCTGCGCCGAAGCCATTCCTGGGATTTGCACCGCGCCTGCCTCCAGCATCATCTACAATCCTTCTATGGCCATTGCCGGACAACCTGCCGTCGACGACCTGCCGCATTCCATCCCTACAACCATGCACGCCGCGGTGTACCGCGGCGTCAATGACGTCCGCCTGGAAACCGTCCCCGTTCCGAAGATCGGACCGGGCGAGATGCTCATCCGCGTCCACTCTTGCGGTGTCTGCGGCACCGACCTGAAGAAAATCGCCACGGGATCGCACTCCGCCCCGCGCATCTTCGGCCATGAAACCTCCGGAATCGTCGCCGCCGTGGGCGAAGGCGTCCGCGAATACCGCCCCGGCGACCGCGTCATGGTCTTCCACCACATTCCCTGCCGCGAATGTTTCTATTGCCGAAGCAAGACCTTCGCCCAGTGCGCCACGTACAAAAAAGTCGGCTGCACCGCCGGATTCGAGCCTTCCGGTGGCGGATTCGCCGAGTACGTCCGCGTCCTCGACTGGATCGTCCAACACGGCACGGTCCGCATCCCGCACGGTGTTTCATTCGAGCAGGCCTGTTTCGTTGAACCTGTAAATACCTGTATGAAAGGGATCGAGGCCCTTCACCTCAGCCGGGGTGAAACCGTCCTGACTATCGGGCAGGGGCCCATCGGCATCATATTGAGCGCGCTGGCTCGCCGGACAGGGGCCGCCTTAATTACTTCCGATTTATATGCGGAGAGGCTTAGAATAGGGTCAAGTTTCGGATTAAACCTTACGATAGACGCCTCCCATGTAAATGTGGTTGAGCGTGTCCGCGAGTTGACCGACGGACGTGGCGCAGATGCCGTGATCCTTGCCGTCGGTGGCAATTCGCTGATCCGCACTGCAATGGATGCGGCCCGGCCCGGCGGACGAGTCCTGCTGTTTGCGCAAACACAGCACGGAGAGGCGATGATTGATCCCGCAGCAATTTGTGTCGACGAAAAAACGTTGGTGGGTTCCTACAGCGCTTCGGTGGACCTGCAGGACGAGTCGGTGCGTTTTGTGATGGACCGTGAGATGGATCCCGAACGCCTGATCAGTCACCGTTTCCCGCTGACGGAAGCTCCACAGGCCCTGGATTTTGCTGCCCATCCGCAGCCTTCGTCGATGAAGATCATGATTCAACCCGGTTGCAGTTGGGAAGGAAACCAGCAGTGAACGGAAAAATGACCGCTGCCGTCCTGTACGGCAAAGAAGATCTGAAGATTGAGAAAGTCCCCATCCCTCGTGTTGGCGAAGGGGAAGTCCTTGTCAAAGTTCAAGTCGCATTGACCTGCGGCACCGATCTCAAAGTGTTTCAGCGCGGGTATCACGCGCGCATGATTGTCCCCCCTGCCCTTTTCGGCCATGAACTCGCCGGGGTCATCGAAGAAGTCGGAGCCGGCGTAAACGGCTTCAAAAAAGGCATGCGCGTCGTGGCGCTCAATTCCGCGCCCTGCCAGATGTGCTTCTACTGCTCCAAGCATCAGGAAAATCTCTGCGAAGACCTGCTCTTCAACAACGGAGCCTACGCCGAATACATCCGCGTCCCGCGCCGCATTGTTGAAGCCAATATGCTCGTCATTCCGCCCAACGTCTCGTTCGAAGACGCCGCAATGACCGAACCTCTCGCCTGCGTGCTCCGCGGCCTCCATGAAACAGGGGTCGAGATCGGCGACACGGTCGCCATCCTTGGCGGAGGCCCGATCGGCCTCATGTTCGTCCAGGTCGCCCGCGCCATTGGCTGCAACGTGATTTCGGTCGTCAAGCGCGACGGGCAGGTCGAAGCCGCCAAGCAGATGGGCGCTCACGAGATCATTCAGACGACAAAAGTGCCAAACGTAGTCGAAGCCGTCCGTGCTCTCTCTCCGCAAAAACGCGGCTGCGATGTCGTGATCGAAGCCGTTGGCAAGCCTGAAGCATGGGAGTGGGCCGTCGATATGGTCCGCAAAGGCGGCACAGTCAACTTCTTCGGCGGATGCGCCAGCGGCACAAAAGTGCAGCTTGAAACCAATCGCCTGCACTATTCCGAGATCACGCTCAAGGCAACGTTCCACCACACGCCGGAGACTGTTCGCCGCGCCTTCGGATTGATCGCCGCCAAGAAGATTCGGCCCACGGACTACATCACCGGCGAGGCGCCTCTGTCGCGCTTGCAGCAGGTTCTGCGACACATGCTCAATCGCGGGGGTGACATCAAAACCGCCATCATCCCCGGCCACTAACAATTGAATGACGATTGTTGATTTTTGATTATTGAATGAACACCGAAACCCTCGCGTTTTTTATTCAACAATCAAAATTCAACAATCAACAATTCCCAACGTGACGCTCGCAGCACACAACCCGTCCGCGGTCGGCTGGTCCCGGCTCCCCGCCGCATACGCGATCCCGCCCGCCCCGCCATCTCTCGATGAAGCTCGCGCCTACTGCTCCCGCTTGGCGCGCACACATTACGAGAACTTCTCTGTCGCGACCTGGTTTCTTCCCAAGCGCCTGCGCCAGCATTTCTATAACGTTTATTCCTACTGCCGCATTTCCGACGATCTCGGCGACGAAGTCGGCGACGCCGCCGCGTCCCTCGCACTCCTCGATCAATGGCAGCACGAACTCGAAGCCTGTTACGATGGCTCGCCGAAACATCCGGTCTTCGTCGCGCTCGCCGAAACCGTCCGCAAATTCGAGATTCCGAAACACGAATTCTCTGATCTACTCATCGCCTTCCGCCAGGATCAGACCGTCACACGTTTCGAGACGTTCAACGACGTCCTCGGATATTGCCGCTACTCCGCCAATCCCGTTGGACATCTCGTTCTCTATCTCTGCGGATACCGCGATCCCGAGCGCCAGCACCTCTCCGACTTCACTTGCACCGCCCTGCAGCTCGCAAATTTCTGGCAAGACGTCAGCGTCGATTACGCCAAGGGACGCATCTATCTCCCGCTCGAGAGCCTTCGCCGCTTCGGCGTCACAGAAGAAGATATCGCCCGCAAGCAGAACACTCCCGCCTTCTGCGAACTGATGAAATTCGAAGTCGAACGCGCTCACGACTGGTTTCGGCAAGGTCTGCCGCTAGTCGGCAAAGTCGATCATGAACTCGCCATTGACTTAGAGCTCTTCACGCGCGGTGGCCAGGAAATCCTCCACGCGATCGAAAAGCAAGGCTACGCAGTACTCGGAAATAGACCCTCGATTTCCAAGCCGCGCAAACTCGCCTTAGTCGCCCGCGCCGCCATCAGCAAGCTCACCGGAGGATCGAAGTGAGCGCCGGCACCCATCAGGTTCCCATTCCGTGGACGCCAGCGCCTCCGCAGCTTGTGATGGCGTATTCCGTCTGCAAAGGAATCACGCGCAGCGCCGCAAAGAATTTCTACTACGCATTCCTCGTCCTGCCGCGCCGCAAGCGCGAAGCGCTTTGTGCCGTCTACGCCTTCATGCGCCGCTGCGACGACATCACCGACGATCCCAAGCTGAGTCTCCCCGAACGCCGCCAGAAGCTCGATGCCTGGCTCGACGCGCTCCATCACGCGCAACAAGGACAGCCGACCGACGACGCCATCCTCCTCGCCCTCACCGACGCTCAACGCCGCTTCGCCATTCCCGCGGGCCTGCTCGATGAACTCGCCCACGGCACCGCCATGGACATCGAGGAACCCGCTCACGCGGAAAACCCGCCCGGCCTGACGGTTCAATACAACACCTTCGAAGACCTTCGCCTTTACTGCTACCGCGTGGCCTCGGTTGTCGGCCTAGTCTGCATTCACGTCTTCGGATACCGCGATCCCGCCGCAGAGCTGCTCGCCGAGAATTGCGGACTCGCGTTCCAGCTGACCAACATCATCCGCGACGTGAAAGAAGACGCCTCTATGGGACGCGTCTATTTCCCGCAGGAAGATCTCGCGCAATTCGGCCTCGCCGCCCAGGATTTTCTAGGCACGCCGGCTCCCGCGCGTTTCCGCCCGCTGCTCGAACGCGAAGCCGCCCGCGCCCGCGAATTCTATGCCTCCGGCGACGAGCTGATTTCTTACATCTCCGAAGACAGCCAGCCCGCTCTCTGGGTTCTGGTGAATATCTATCGCGGCCTGCTCGAAAAGATCGCCGCCCAGCAATATGACGTCTTCACTGCCAAAGTCTCGCTGAGTACGTGGGAAAAGCTGCGCATCCTCGGGAAAGGCTTCCTCCGTCGCCTCATGTAAACTGGCGAGTACTCCTCACACATTGTCATCCCGACCGGAGCATGCCCTCCCGAAGGGAACTGCATGCGGAGTGGAGGGACCCTTTGTTCTGTGCGCGCAATACGAAATAAAGTAGCTTTTGTCATCCTGAGTCGCGCGACTTGTGCGCGCCGAAGGATCTGAGTGAGGCGCGCGATTCGCCCGCGCCTTTTGCGGGAGAACAAAACGCGCGTTTGGCTCGCCTCCTTATTGAATCGACATTGAATTCAGACTCGATGCCCTCATCCTCCAAGCCCACAGTCGCCATTGCAGGAGGCGGTCTCGCGGGACTCGCCGCCGCCTGCGCGCTCTCCGATCTCGGCTTCCGCGTCACACTCTTCGAGAAGCGTCCGTTCCTCGGCGGCCGCGCTTCCTCCTACGAGCATCCCGGCACCAGCGAAGTCGTCGATAACTGCCAGCACGTTCTCTTTCGCCTCTGCACCAACCTCATCGAGTTCTATCAGCGCATCGGCGTCGCAGATCAGATCCACTGGTTCGATCAGATGAACTTCATCGAACCCGGCGGACGCACTTCGATGATGAAGTCGTCCATCCTTCCCGCTCCTCTGCACACGGCGCCATCGTTCTGGAATTTTTCTTTTCTCACCGCCGCCGACAAACTCTCCATCTCGCGCGCTCTGATTCCGATCACTCTGACCGAACAGCAGGACACCGGCGAATCGTTTCAGCAATGGCTCGATCGTCACGGACAATCTAAAACTGCCGTGGCGCGCTTCTGGCACCCGATCCTCGTCAGCGCGCTCAGCGAGGAACTCGACCGTATTTCGATCTCCGCCGCAGCACAGGTCATTCGCGAATCGATGAAGTCTCCCGCCGCGCGCCAGATGGGCGTGCCGAAAATTCCGCTCACCGATCTCTACAACGCTGCCGGAGATTACATTCGCGCCCGCAGCGGCGTGCTCGAGTTCCGTTGCCCGGTTGATTCCTTTTCCCACGAGCGGTCGCAAGTCCACGTTGGGATTCGGAGTCGCGCTGAGCAATTTGCGACGTTTGACTATCTATTACTCGCGCTCCCCTTCGATGCCCTCGATCGCGCTCTGCCGGATTCCAAGGAAAGCGCTCCACTTCGCGAGCAAATCTCTCACTTCGAGAACTCTCCCATCACGGGCATCCATCTCTGGTTCGACCGCCAGGTTTCCGATCTCGACCACGCCGTCCTGCTCGACCGCACGATTCAGTGGATGTTCCACAAATCGCGCCTGCAACCGATCCGCATCCAATCCAACGGAGCGAACACTGGTAGCTACATTGAACTCGTCGTGAGTTCGTCGAAGACGCTGATCGACAAATCCCGCGCCGAGATCGTTGACCTGGCTCTCAGCGAAGTCCGCGAATTCTTTCCCGCCGCCCGCGAAGCGACTCTCGTGAAGTCGACTGTCATCAAAGAAGTGAACGCCACCTACTCGCCTCGTCCTGGCATCGACGCGCACCGGCCCGCAGCCGTCACCGCCTGGCCGCGCGTCTTTCTCGCCGGAGACTGGACCGCCACCGGATGGCCCGCCACCATGGAAAGCGCCGTCCGCAGCGGATACCTCGCCGCCGAAGCCATCGCCCGCTCCGCCGGAATCACAAACGCGCATTTCATCTCGCCCGATCTTCCCCCCACCGGCCTCATGCGTCTGTTCGCCTGAGCGTCCCCAACATCTGTCATTCCGACCGGAGCATGCCGTCCCGAAGGGACGGCATGCGGAGTGGAGGTACCTTATCTTCTGCACCTCTGTTCTGTACCTCGCAATTAACCCGCTCTAATCCCCCGCCCGTCCCTGAGTAATCTCAACTCTTCTTCCCTTCCGCCGATACACATGGCATGGACGGCCGTGAAATCGAGCCGAGAATCGTAATGTGGGCAGTCGCCGACGTATGCTGGATCGACTCCGCCGGTCAACCCGTCCACGCCGCCGCTACCTTGGAAGACACTTCGCACTCGGGCGCGTGCCTTCGCCTAAAATCCCCCATTCAGATCGGATCGCAGTTGACCGTCAAGTGGCACCGCGAACAGTTTTCCGCCGTTGCCCGCAACTGCCGCCGCGATGGCCGCGAATTTTTATTGGGAGTCCACCGGCAACCCGCTCTGCCGGCCATCGCTACTGCGCCAGCCGCACCGAAAGCCGCGAGCGAAAGCACTGCCGCACAAAATGCAGAGTCGTCTCCTGCGACGAAGCGGCCTGATTCACAAAGCATTAAACCGGCCCGGCAGACACTCCGCGCGGCGAGAGTGTCTCGCACAGCACCCATTCCCCCAATATCCGGACCACGCATTGACACTCCGGCGCCGTCGCCTCGTCACGAAAGGAATCCTATGCAACCAAAAAAGCTCTTCCCTAAATTCTGGCGCTCGCAACCCGGCCCGGAGACATCAACACAGTCCACTCACACGGAGGTTCCAGTGAACAAGCCCACGACCCAATCCACGCCCGCGCCCAACGCTCCCCGCGGCGAACTGCTTTCTTACCAGGACATCTACCACGCGGCCGGAATCCTGAATCCGCCCTCGGGCTATGGAATCGACAAGGTTGTCGACATGCTCAACAACGAGCACCTGCGCGACCTCTCGAAAGATATCCGCCGCGCCTCCGTGCTCATGGCCCTCGACGCCGCCGGCATGTCCGTGAACGATTTGCTGCAGGACGCAAACCGCCGCAAGCAGGCTCTCGAATCCTACGAGGCCGCCAAGCGCAAGCAATTGGAGGAATTCGAGTCTCTCAAAGCGCAGGAAGTCTCACGCATTGAGGCGGAACTCGATCGTCTCAAAGCGCACTACGCCGAGCGCATCCAGAAAAATCGTGAGCAGGTCGAACAGGAAAAGGAATCGCTGCGCAACTGGCAGATGGCCATGCAGCATGAGAATCAGCGTATCTCCGATGTAATCGAACTTTGCCGCAAGCCTTCGGGAACAGCAATCCCCGCAGCTCCGGCCACCACTGAAAAACCTTCCGCTGAAAAATCTTCCGGTGAGTCTGGCTCGGCAGCAATGAAAGCGAGTGTTTAGCCCATTCCGACAATGTCATCCCGACCGGAGCATGCCGTTCCGAAGGAACGGTATGCGGAGTGGCGGGACCCTGTGTTCCCCAGCCAAAGCTGAAGGTCCACCAGAACCGCGCACGATTGGAGCGTGTTATTTCGCCCTTCGACAGGCCACCAGCAGCCGCGTCCACGGATCGTCGTCCAACTTGCTGATCTGCACTACAGGATGTCCATTCGTCGTATCGTGGATGAACTCCCCGTCGCCGATATACATGCCCGTGTGAGTAATGTCTTTCGCCGACGATCCAAAGAACAGCAGATCCCCAGCCTGCAGATCTTTGCGGTCTACCGCGACTACTCCCTTCCATGCGGCCTGCTGATCGGCATCGCGCGGCATATTGATGCCGCGCTCGCGCATCAACATCTGGGTGAATCCCGAACAATCGAAACCAAAGCTCGACCGCCCGCCCCACAAATACGGAAATCCCAGAAACCGTTTCGCCAGCTCAATCGACTCCGGAATGGTCAACGGCTTCGGATCGGAGATCACATCGCCGTCCTGAATCCAACCATTGGTCATTCCCGCCAGGCGCACCTCAACCCAACCCTCCGGAATCTTTTGCAACGCGCCACCCTTCGGATTCTTCGCCGCACTCTCCGGCGGAGCCACCTCGAGCCGCGTCTCAAACGGAAGCGTAATCAGCGGCCTATGCTTCGTGATGTCGGGCTCGCGATAAACATTGGCGAAAAGGCTCTCAACCTCGACCGTCGGCCCGGAGGTGGCATATCCCGTTCCGCTCAGCACTGTCCTAATATGACGGCTCGCAACCCATCCCTTGTAGTGATCGGAAGTCTGTATCCTCGACCACTCTCCGCGCGCGACCAGCAGCGTCACATTACTGCCATAGATCGCTTGTGACACCACATCCGATTGCTCGGTCGGTCGCGAGTACATGTTCGCTACCGGGACGACGACGACTTCGATGTTCGTCTTGGCAAATGCTGAGCCCGCAACAAATGCAATGAGCAAAAGAGAAATCCCGAAATAACGACGCATGTTCATCAAGAGATGGCGGACCGTTGGAAACTACCTAAAGCTTGCGCAAATAGTATCGGATGCAGACCCAAGTCTGCCAGCGAGAACGTGCGCGCACCAAAATTCGAATTCTGCCCCTGATTTCCACAACTTTCCGTCAATTAGCGGTACCTATTCATATTGCTGTAACATTTTGGTAGGACACTTCCCCGCATGCAGCTTCACACCTTTGCGAGTCACGAAAACAAAAGAGTCGAAAAACTTCTCGCGCAATTGGCGCTCAAGAAAGCCGCGATCCGTAACCACGACGAGCTGCCAGTCCCTGGCGGCACCCGGCTATCCAGCAAAGCGAAGCTCCGCTCCGCCGCTCGATTAGCAACTCCAGCATCGTGAAGCGCCGTATCACTCAACACTTTCTCGACGACTCGCGCGAACGGCTGTGCAATTTCCTGCAAACATGCAAGAAATTTCGCACTCCTTTGCGGTCACAAGTGCACATCCCCCTCGAATTCACTGCTTGATTTTTCTAATTGCAGATAAAATATCCGCACTTGGGGAACCACCTGAAGATTCCCTGTGGACCAGTTTCACTGCAGTACTGTGCTGGGACTTTCTTAGTTCTGTGGGAGAGAGCTTCATGACATTTTTGCGGCTGCGGAAGGTTGTTGCCTGCTCGTTCGTCATAATGATTTCCGTGCTCGTCTGCGTTGCGCAGCGTCCGACCATGACGACTCACGTTCCCGAGTCAGTTTCCTCCGGAGTCGCTCCCATGGTGGGGTTTCTTCCGGCCAATCAGTCCATCAGCCTCGCCGTTTCGCTCCCTCTGCGCAATCAGGACGAACTGGAACGGCTCCTCGAGGACATCTACGATCCCCACAGCCCGAACTTCCATCACTACCTCACAGTCAAACAATTCACCGAGCGATTCGGTCCCACCGACTCTGATTACACCGCGCTCCAGAATTACACTCAAGCAAACGGACTGAAAATCGTCGACAAGATGGCGAACCGCATGGTCCTCGACATCGAGGGCCCCGTCGCCAATGTCGAGGCCGCTCTTCATGTGAACATGGCGATCTATCAGCAGCCCGGACAGGCGCGCACTTTCTTTTCCGCCGACCGCGAGCCCAGCCTCGATCTCAACGTGCCGATCCTGCACATCTCCGGGCTCGATAATGAAGTTCTGCCCGTCGCCAAGAATTTCATCGCATCCCCCTCCGTGGTTTCGAGTAAGGCTACTGGCTCCGGCCCTGGCGGATCGTTCTACGGAAGCGATCTTCGCACTGCCTATTACGGCTCTGGAACCCTCAACGGCGCAGGACAGAAACTGGCGATCTTCTCCTTCAAGGGATACAACAGCAACGACATCAACACGTATTTCAAAAACGAAGGGCAAACCAACACCGTTCCGATCAAAGTCATCTCGGTCAACGGAGCATCCACGACGTGTGGTTCGGGCTGCAGCGACGTCGAGCAGGCGCTCGATATTGAACAGGCGCTTTCTATGGCGCCCGGCCTCAAACAGCTGCTCTTCTACGTGGGAAAGAGCAACGTCTCAATCTTCAATCAGATGGCAGCCGACAACACCGCCTCCAGCATCAGTTGCTCCTATGGCTGGTCGAAGAATCAGTCATCTCTGGATCCGATTTTCGAAGAAATGGCGTCGCAAGGTCAGAGTGTCTTCGTTGCCACCGGCGACAACGGTTCTGCCACCGCGGCCAACGTCACTTGGCCCTCGGACGACGCATGGGTCACCGCCGTCGGAGGCACCGTGCTCACCACAAAGAGCGCCGGCGGCGCCTGGAGTTCGGAAACCGGTTGGTCCCAAAGCGCCGGCATGCCCTCGAAGAACAACATTCCGATCCCGAGCTATCAGCAACTTGTTGGCGTGATTACCGGCTCGAACCAGGGATCAAACACTCTTCGCAATATCCCGGACGTCTCTTCCGAATCGGCCGCCGAGCAGTATGTCTGTGCCAACGGCACCTGCCGCAATCAGGGCGGAGGCACCAGCTACGCCGCGCCGCTCTGGGCCGGTCTCGCGGCCATGATGAACCAGCAAGCCGCGAGCAACGGAAAGCCGAATGTCGGCTTCCTGAATCCGACCATTTATGACATCGGTGTCGGAACAACTTTCACCACCGACTTCCATGACATCAAAAGCGGTAGCAACGGGCAATATTCCGCCGTTGCCTATTACGATCTCGTCACCGGCTGGGGAAGCCCCATCGGCGCCAGCCTGATCAACGGAGTCGTTCCAAATCGCTAATCACCAGCGCGATTCCATTCTCGTAGAAACCTAGCTCGCTACCTCTCTGCCGCAGTTCCGAAGTAGCGCCGGCGTCTCGCCGGCTGTTGTGGCGGCGTCCTCGCCGCCGCACCACGCGCGCTCCTGTCCAGCCAACCCTTTCCGACATAAGATTGTGGAACCTGCTTTCAGCGAACTGAGAGTCCATGCCCGACAACGTCGTGACTGACACGCCGACTGCAACCAAGAAATTGCACGTTCGCACCAGCTTTTCCCGGCTACTACTTCTTTGCCTCATCCTCCCCGTACTGTATCTCTGGTCGTCCTTTGCCCTGGCCCTCGTCGCCGCCCGCTGGATCGATCCTCCGACCACCGCCGTGCACATGCAACGCCGCTTCCAGGCCTGGATTCGCGGCAAGCCATATCGCGAACGCTTCAATTTCATTCCCCTCAGCCAAATCTCTCCAAATCTGCAGCACGCCGTCATCGCCGCCGAGGACACCAACTTCTACCACCACCACGGATTCGACTGGCAACAAATTCAAATCGCCGCCAAAGAAGATCTGGAAGGCGAGCGCACCCGCGGCGCTTCCACCCTCACGCAACAACTTGTCAAGAATCTCTTCTTCGGAACGAACCGCTCTTTCCTACGCAAGGGCGTCGAAACCACGCTGGTGCCCGTCGCCGAATTCGTCCTCGGCAAAAAGCGCATTCTGGAGCTCTATCTAAACGTCGTCGAATGGGGACCCGGCATCTACGGCGCGCAGTCGGCCTGCCGTTACTATGACAACACCACGCCGCGGAATATCAGCCGCGAACAGGCAGCCCGCCTCGCCGCAATCCTGCCCGCTCCTTTGAAGCGCCGGCCCGAGCGCATGAACAGCTACAGCGGGATCATTCTGAGGAGAATGAATCAAATGGGGTGGTAGTCATCGCCAAAGAGAATTGTCATGCTGAGCGTAGAACGAGGTCGCGAAGCGAACTCGTTCGGAGTCGAAGCATCCCTACCCAGATAACGGTGCGGCGTCGCGTCTTGCTCTTCGACCTCGCTCCGGACGAATAAGAATACATCCCGGAAAGTGCAGCTTGGATCGCACTAATCCTGAAGATCATCTAAGATTGCGACTCTGACTCGAATCCGCTGGGAAGAGGGTAACGTTCCATGCAAAGCGAAACGACAAAATGCGCCAGCGCACTCTCCGCCGCCAACGG
>DATEJO010000289.1:0-5891 GCA_035277905.1 Candidatus Sulfotelmatobacter sp. | reverse complement strand
CTCACCGCGCGCATCGACAACCGCTATCTGATCGTGTTCGGATTTTTTCTCTTCGCCATCGCGAGTTTGTGGTTCGGCGAGGTGAATTTGTCGATCGGACAATGGAGCTTTTTGTGGGCGATCATCATCAGCGGCTTCGGCTCGGGATGCGTGTTCGTGCCGCTTTCGACCACGACGATGGCGTTTCTGAAGAACGAGGAAATCGGGAATGCCAGTGGGCTGTATAACCTGCTCCGCAATATCGGAGGCAGCATCGGCATTTCGGTCGTGAATACGATCGTGGCGCGGCACCAGCAACTGCATCGCAATGAGTTGGCCAGCTCGCTCAATGCGGGAAGGGTGACGGTCGAGGGAGCCGTCCACGGAATGCAAGGGTTATTGTCCGCCCAAGGAACGGCTCCCGCAGACGCGGCGCAACGCGCGTATGCGCTGATCGGGCGCGGCCTCGATGCCCAGGCGCGTCTATGGTCGTATGTCGATGATTTTCGCTATATGGCGCTGATGTGCTTCGCCTGCATGCCCATCGTCTTCGCCCTGAAGAAATCCGTGGGGAAAAAGGGCGTGCTCCGCGCCGGACACTGAAGGCAGTTCTCGGTTCTCAGTTCTCGGTTCCCAGTCATCCGTCATCGGTTCTCATCTGCAGCCTTATTCCGCTGAACGCCACCCGCCGTGACCCCAACTGCCAATAAATAAGTGATGGCCGAAGATTAACGACTGAGAACAGAGAACTGAGAACCGAGAACCGAGAACCGAGAACTGCCCTCTTGACATATTCCCATATAGGAATATATATTCGGGACATGGCAAGAGCGGCGACCACTTCCGATGCATTCAACGCGGTCGCCGAGCCGCGGCGGCGCGAGATTCTCGACTACCTCGCCCAGGGCGAGCGGCCCGTTGGCGATCTGGTCGAGAAGCTCGGAATGGAGCAGCCTTCGGTTTCGAAGCATCTGAAGGTGCTCCGGCAGGTGGGGCTGGTTCGGGTGCGGAGGCACGGCAGGCAAATGCTGTATCGGGCCAATGCGGATGGGATCCGACCACTGCATGAGTGGACGAAGACGTTTGAGCGGCTGTGGACGCATCAGCTGCTGCGGATTAAAGAACGTGCGGAACAGAAAGAGCGGCAGGCGACAGAGAAGTGATCAACGAAATGATCAGAAGAGAAATGATCGAAAGAAAAATGATCGAACCGAAAATAGCATTGTCATCCTGAGCCGCAGACTTTGGCGGCGAAGGATCTATGGATTCGCCGGCGGCGCCTATGCTGCGAGCAAAATGCATAGGTCCTTCGCGCAAAAGACGCGCTCAGGATGACAATAGCAAGCCTAACGACTGGTACGGGAACGATTTCTGTGTAGCTTCTGACAACCGAGAACCGAGAACGTAACGGAGGAGATCATGAGCGTTAGTCCAACTATCCCGGGAATTGAAAGTCTGAGCGTGGTGATCACGCGCGAAATGCATATCAAGGCCAGCCTCGAGGCGACGTTCGAGTCGTTGCTCGAACAACTCGGTCCCGAGAACGAGACGCCCGAGCACAAAATGCCGATGAAGCTCGAGGCATGGCCGGGCGGCCGATGGTATCGCGACCTGGGCGACAATAACGGACACTTTTGGGGACACGTGCAGGCCATCAAGCGCCCGACGCTTCTGGAGATTACCGGACCGCTCTTCATGTCGTACGCCGTCGCCAACAATTTGCAGTATCGGCTGAGCGAGGAGCGGGGCGGGACTCTGCTCACGTTTCATCACAAGGCGTTCGGCATCATTGCCGACGAACACAGGCGCGGCATGAACGAGGGCTGGAATCACCTCTTGGGCCGCATCATCGCCCGCGCTGAGGCCCGCGAGAAATAGCCCGGCCTTACAGCACCAAAGGAAGGAGGCAGTCATGTGTCCAGCTTGCTTAGCGGCAGCGGGAATCGTGGTGGGCGGCGTGATCTCAACCGGAGGGTTGACCGCGCTGGCCGTAAAAGTTCTTCGCAAGAAGAAGGGTGAGAAAAGTGAATCGCAAGATAAAGAAAAGGAGTAGATCATGACGACTGCAACAATCGAAAGGACGGAAGCGAAAGTGGTATCGCCGGCGGAATGGCTTGCGGCGCGCAAGGCATTCCTCGCCAAAGAAAAAGAATTCACGCGCTTGCGCGATGAACTCAGCCGGCAGCGTCGAGAACTGCCTTGGGAAAAAGTCGAAAAGAACTATGTATTCCAGGGAGCGAAAGGCAAGGAGTCGCTGGCCGATCTGTTTGGCGGCCGCAACCAGCTGATCGTTTACCACTTCATGTTCGGTCCGGGATGGAAGGAAGGATGCCCGAGCTGCTCCTATCTTGCCGACCAGTTTGATTCAATCGCGCTACACATGGCGCAGCGGGATACGACGCTCGTCGCGATCTCGCGAGCGACCTGGCCGGAGATTGAAGCGTTCCAGAAGCGCATGGGCTGGAAGTTCAAGTGGGTTTCGTCGAACCCGACGGATTTCAATTACGACTACAGGGTTTCGTTCTCGAAGGAAGACATCGCCAATAAAAAGACGGTGTACAACTACGCGACTTCAGAATTCCCGTCGGAAGAAGGTCCGGGCGCGAGCGTATTCTTCAAGCGCGGTGGCGGAATCTTCCACACCTATTCGACCTACGGGCGCGGGCTCGACATGATGCTCAATGCATACAACTTTCTCGACCTCACGCCCAAAGGCCGCGACGAAGATAACTTGCCTTGGCCCATGGCTTGGGTGCGGCATCACGACAAGTACGGAGATCCAACCGCTCTCGACGCACTCACGCTGCTGGCACAGCCGCAGAAGTAGGGTGGGCTGGAGAAATTTCAGAAGATCGCAGGTTTTCCGGAGAATGCCTTCCGGGAGACCCTGCGGCTTCTGAAATCTTTATCGCGGTATGCAAATTCCAGCAAGCATGCCGGAATTTGCAGGTTTTGTACGGTGGACGTGCAAGGAAAGTGAAAGCTTGTGCAGTCTGCGCGCCGCCTCGCGCGGATTCTTGTTGCTTGCACCGTATGAGCGGCTCATACTTTTGATGGTACGTCCGGACGGCGTTCAGCCTTCCTCCAGCCCTCCCCGAAATTCCCATTCAGAATAGAGCGGAGCTCCGCCGGGCAGCCGAGTTGGTTGCCGCTACGAAACCTGATTCATGTCGCCTGGTGAAAGATCCTAGGCAGCCGCAGCCCCGCCGGATTTCTGCGATTTCTCCGCCAGCAGGTGCGCCAGCACGGGCGCGCCGAACATCACGCTGGTGAAGAGCAGATCTCCAACAACTGCATGGCGGAAGAAGGGCAAGCCCGCCGCGTAGCACGTGATCAGCCCGGCGCCGGTGCGCGGATACATATCCCACGCGGCCCAGACGGCAAGGTTGCTGATCAGGAAGAAGGAAACCGAGCCGGCCAGGGCGCTGGCCAGAATGCGAATTGCGCCCGCATTTTTCGCGAGAGTCGTGCCCAGCCACAGCATGGCCGCATACCACGCCCAGGTCACAAAATGATCCCAGCTGAACGGATACTTGTAGACCATGGTCGTCAGGATGACGTCGGAGGCCGCCAGCAGCGCCAGCGGAATCCACATCTGCCGGCGTGAGGACTTCGCGCCAAAGTACAGCAGAGCCGCTCCCACGGGAGTAAACGCCATCGGATGCGGCATGAACCGGAACGCCAACGCAAAGACGATAAAGATGTAGGCCAGCATGGGATCACCTCGTAAACGAATCCTTATTCTGGTCGCGAGTGAGGGTGCGCGTCAAGCGATGGAGGCAAAAGCTACAACGATTTTACTTTTGCCAGATTGGGTACACGCCCGCCCATAGAATTGATTTCGGCTCAGAAGCAGATTTCTACTCCCCGACGAGCTACGAATGCCTGCCTGGTTTACTTGCCGATGCTTTCCCGAAATGGGAAAGCGACAGCACTCTTCCAGCAACAAATCATTGATTCCAGGGACCACTTTCATAAAAATAGAATGTTTCTCATGATGGCACCTTCGTACTATTTCTTCGTGCCTGCATCAGAAAGACAATAAATGGCATCTGTATCGATGGATATGGAAGAGACCACCGAAGACCGCCGCTTGGAGCTTCTACGTTCCGCACCGCTCGATTCCTGGATCGCGCTCTCTGAAGACGAGACCAGAATCGTTGCGTATGGCGCGACGTACGAAGAAGCCGTGAAAAAGAGCGAGCACGCCGGTGTTTCAGACCCGCTGTTGATCAAGACGCCAAAGGTCTGGATACCGATCTCAGTGTGAGCCTAAAAATCCCTTACAAGAAATATCCAAATGCCGATGGCGGTTTTTTCTACACGGCCACGCTGCCCGTAAACATTGGCTTGCCTGAAAAGAACGCGCCTCGTTCCAAACGGATTGAAGCAATCATCGATTCCGGGGCGAGCGTGTGCCAGTTCCATGCTGCTGTTGGACGATCCCTGGGCATTGAGATTGAAAAGGGTGACAAGCTGGAAATTCTCGCTGCCGATGGAAAAGCGGCGATCTATCTCCATGAAATAGCTCTTCACATTCCAGGCGGGCCGGTACTGGTCAAAGCCGGCTTTTCCGATAACCTGCCCGTGATCGGATTATTGGGGATGAGCGGATTCTTCGAGCATTTCATGGTCAAGTTCGACTGCACCGCCCTGCGCTGCGAATTGGATCGCATCTTCAAAAGCTAGATTGCCGGAAAAGCTAGATTGCCGGCTACGCCTTCCGCAATGACGAGCACGAAAATCCCCACTTCTGGCAACACCGGCCAGAAATGGGGCACCCTGCATCCGGTTACTTCTGCCCCGGTTCGGGCACAACCACTTCGTTGTCCGGCGTGCCGAAAACGTCTCCTACGATGTGCAGGTTCTTGTCGAGTTCGACGGCTGCCCCGAGGACGTTGCGCCGGCGTCCTCCACTCATCGCGCTTGGAACCTCCATATAGCGCAGATCCTGGAAGTGAACGATATATCCCTCGCGCGGAGCCTCGAGCACTTCCGTCTCCGTAATCGGATATTGCGCCCAATCCAGAAACACTCGGCCCATGTATGACTTCTTCGCAGCCAGCGTCACCGGCGTTTCTTCCGGCTTGTAGCGAATCTGCATGCGTCCCTCGGGATCGACCTCCGGGGTCAGCGAGTCTACCTCAGTCAGCGCGAAGAAATCTGTGGTCTCGATAACCCCGTTCCAGTGAAACGGATTGATCCACGTGGGATAAGCCGATACCCGCAGAGGATCGGCATCCCTGTACGTTCGCGCTTCGAGCGCATTGACCGCGCGACGGTGCTCGTAGTCGCGCACGCCCCACATCAGCACCACGCCGATCAAGGCAAGGCTCGCCGCCACTCGTCCTCGGGGACCTCGGCGCTTCGCGCCAATCTCTTTGTCGATCAGCGCAAAGATCGCCGGAACCACCAGCCCGAGAAACAGGAGCCCCAGCATCACCGGCTCAACGATGAAGACGATGTCCCACGAATACCATTTCTCCGAAAAGGGCCAGAACGGCCGCACGCCGTAGTTGTTCGTGAAATCGAGCAGGATATGACTGAACCCTGCAAGACACGCCAGCAGAAACAGCACGCCCCAGCGCGGCGGCAGATTCGGATTGTTCGTCCTTCGCCCGCGAAGTCGCCATACCAGATAGACGAATGCGACCACGATCACGGACACAAGCGGGACTCCGAGAAACGAATGCGTGAATCCGCGATGGTGCGCGAAGCCAAAGGCGTGTCCGCGAAAGCTGCCCAGCACGTCGAGATCGGGCGCTTCGGCTGCGAGCGTGAGTGTGAGCGTAGCAAGCCCCGTCCTGCGGTTGAGTCCGGCGCGCCCCATGCACGCGCCAGTCAGAAAGTGAGTGACGGGTTCCAAGTGGTGAGATTTTATATTAACTTGAGATGCCTAGAGATCGAAGGAT
>DATEJO010000288.1:0-4990 GCA_035277905.1 Candidatus Sulfotelmatobacter sp. | reverse complement strand
CGCACCGCGACAATCAGCATCTCCGCCATCGCGACCGCCGATTTCACATCGCGGGCGATCTTCACCCCCGACTCCCGCCGCAGTGCCCGTACTTTTTCCGGATGCCGGTCGTACACGACGATCTCCCGCCGATCCCCCGCCAGCCGCAGCCCCGCCGCCAGCGCTCCTGTGATCCTGCCGCCGCCAAGAAATACCGTAGCCTTCATCGCTCGCCTTTCAGACGCGGTTCACTTCGCAGTTGCAATCGAGACGCTTCTCCGCACCTGTCCCTTCTCATCCAGCAGCTCGATCACCGGCTCGCCATCTTTCTTCACGCTCATCCGGAGCCGCACGCGCCCCTGCTCATCTTTCAAATTCAAACCCACCGACCCATCTGAATCCCGCAACAACGCCGCCCGCTCCTCGCCAAACGAATGCTTCTTCTTGTACGCCGCCCACGCCGCCTCTCTCGCCTCTCCGTGCGGCATTGCCTTGATCTTCTCCACCTCGTCCATCACTTCCGGCGTGATCGATTCCTCCGGACGGTCGTCCAGCGAAAAGCCCGCGGTCTTCGTCCCATCCGGAGATAACGCAGTTCCAATCACCACCGTCTGATCCTGCTCATACTGATCGAAGCTGAGATGACTGAAGCTCGACCGCTTCCCGTCCTCCGTCGCGCCGCCATAGATCAGGCCGCCATCCTCGGTGCCCTCATCATTCAGGAAGAGCATCCCCGCCGAATCGCTGCGATCCGGACGCGCGATCTCGCGCCCATGATAAAAACTTCCCGGATACTCCGCCCGATCCGCAATAATCATCCGCGGCGTTCCATTCGGCTCCACGACGTCAATCCGATGCACGCGTATCCGATCAAACTCCGCAACTTTTCCCGATCCCTGCGCCGCGCCCAAGAATGCCACGCACACCGTCACCGCAAACGCTAACGTCACCAGCGCGGAATAAACCGTAAGAAATCTTGGATGCCCAAATATCCGTCGCAACATTGATCCCTCCCCACAAGATCCTTCGTGGAACTTCGTGTCCTTAGTGGTGAATGGTTTGAAGAGTCTCTACCGGCTGGCCAACCCACCCGCCGTCTCGCCGCCATCCAGCGTGAACACCTGCCCGGTCGCGAACGCCGCATCGTCCGACGCCAGATACGCGAACAGCCCCGCAATCTCCTCCGGCGACGCATGGCGTCCCAGCGGAATTTTCCCGTTCACCTCCGCCAGCATCGCATCCGAATATTCCGCTCGCTGCATCGGTGTCAGCACGTATCCCGGAGCCACCGCGCAGACACGCACCTTCGGCGCCAGCTCCAGCGCCATCGACTTCGTCAGCTCGATCACTCCCGCCTTGGTCGCGTTGTAGTCCGCATAATATGGATACCCCGTCACCCCATTCGTTGACGCCGTCTGCAGGATCACCCCGCTGCCGTTCTCCCACATATGCCGCGCCGCCGTCTGCGCCACGTAAAACACGCCCGTCAGATTCACCGCGATGACGCGATCCCACTCTTCCGGCGTGATCTCCAGAAACTTGTGCCGGATGCTGATCCCCGCATTGTTGACCAGCACATCGACGCCATCCATCAGCCGCAACGCCTCCGCAAACGCCGCCTCCACCTGCATCAGATCGGTGACGTCCGCAATGATCGCCTCAGAAACGCCCGCCTCTCCCAGCCCTGCCAGTTCGTGCTTGATCCGCGCACAAGCCCGTTCGTCGCGATCCAGCACGCACACCCGCGATCCTTCTTCAAGAAACCGCGCCGCCGTAGCCGCCCCAATCCCCGAAGCCCCACCTGTCACCAGAACCCGCTTGTCCTTTAGCCCTCGCATCGAATCTCCTGGAGTGTTTTTACGTTGGAACTGCCATCCCTTCGTGGCCACGATTTTGTAATTTTGTAATTTTAAAATCTGGTAATTCAAAACCGGACTGCAGCGGTTTTCAAATCACAAAATTACCCGATTACCAAATTACACAATTACCCAATTGCGTTCGTGTCTAGTCGAATCTAGATTTGACCTGACAATGCTAGAATAGTTCCATGCCTGCCACCAAAACGAAAAAAATTGCTCCCGAGATCGATGCCAAGCTTTGGGACCAACTCACCGCCGTCGCTAAGCAAAACGGCCAGTCCCAAAGATACGTTCTCGAACAAGCGCTTCGACATTATCTCGAGAACGTCGTCCCTTCCCAACACTTGGTTCGGCCGCAGGTAATGGATGCGTTTGAGCAATCCGTCGCGCGAAATCGCGAACTTCTCGCACGCCTCGCCAAATAAATGGCGGAATACCTGACGGTCGCCGAGGTATACCAGATGCACCACCTCCTGATCGCCGAATTCGGCGGTCGCCAAGGCGTCCGCGACAAGAATGCCGTCGAGGCCGCCGTGTTCCGCCCTCAGACTGGCTACTACAACTCCATCGTTGAGGAAGCGGCCGCGTTGATGGAGTCGCTCGCCAACAACCACGGATTTATCGATGGCAACAAACGGATCGCCTTTACAGCGACTGACGTTTTCCTGCGCCGCAACGGTTTCTACATAGCGGTGAATGCTCGCGACGGATACAACTTCATTTACGGCTCGCTTGATTGCGGCGAATTCCGTTTTCCCGACATCGCCGAATGGCTGCGCAAACACATTAAGCCACTGCGCTGAGCGAAGCGAGATGCTCACTGCTCATTGCTCATTGCTCACTGCTCATAGCTCTGCCCCTGACCGCGATCGTATGCGGCACGGCGCGGATCAGCCGCATCAACTCTTCGTCGCAGGGACGGTTGATGTCGTAGATCGCGTATCCCAGCGAGCCGCGCGTATCGAGCACCTGCCGCTCGATGTTGATCCCGCGGTCGCCGAGAATGTCGTTGATCGCGCGCAGAATTCCGGGCACATTCTGATGGATGTGCATCAGCCGGTGCGACCCTTCTTCGTAATCCAGATGACATTGCGGCAGGTTCACGCTCAGCGTCGAATCGCCCGTCCTCACATAGCTGATCAGCTTCGCCGAGACGAACTGGCCGATATTCTGCTGCGCCTCTTCCGTCGATCCGCCGATGTGCGGAGTCAGAATCACATTCGGCATCTCCTGCAGGACGCTCTTGAACCCCGAGCCCGACTCCGGCTCCGACGGAAACACGTCAATCGCCGCGCCCGCAATCTTGCCGGACTTCAGACACGCTGCCAGCGCTTCGTGATCGACGACGAATCCGCGGCTCAGGTTGAGGAAGCAGGCGCCGTCTTTCATCGCCGCGAATTCCTCTTTGCCAAACAGATTCTGATTCTGCGGCTTGCCATCGACGTGCAGCGTGACCACGTCGGCCATCCCGAGCAACTCGCGAAAGCCCACCGGACGCGCATTGCCCCGCGCCAGCACGTGCGAGACGTCGAAGAAGATGACGCGCATGCCCATCGCCTCGGCTAGATCGGAGAGCTGCGAGCCGATCTTGCCGTAGCCGACAATGCCCAGCGTCAGGCCGCGGACCTCATGTGCTCCGGCCGCCGACTTGTTCCAGACGCCGCGATGCATCTCGGTCGACGCCTGAAACGTCCGCCGCAGCAGCAGGATAATCTCGCCCATCGCCAGCTCGGCCACCGAGCGCGAGTTCGAATGCGGATCGTTGAACACCGCGACGCCATGTTCGCTGGCCCCTGCGCGGTCGATCTTTTCGACGCCAATGCAGAACGCGCCAACCGCGGCCAGTTTTGGCGCGGCGGCGATCACGGCGGGCGAGACGCGCGTCTTTGAGCGGACGCCGAGAATCGAGACGCCGGGGATTTTTTCGAGCAGGTCGGGCTCGTCCAGGGCGGATTTGTGGGACTCGACGTCGTATCCGGCGGCGCGAAAGGCGTCGGCCGCGGCGCCGCTGATGTTTTCCAGCAACAGAACTTTCAAGAATCCTCCGAGGGTTGGGTAACGGAGAATTATCTCAGAGGCAAGGTTTCAGAGTGTCGAGTTTCGAGTGTCGAGTGTCGAGTTTCAAAGACACGGGTGGTGGGGGGCGGCGGGGGTTGCCCACCTGGCTGGCTTGACGGGGATTATTTGTACGTACAGTTATGTACGTGCGCCACCGCTATGCGTGGGCTTGGGCTGCTGTTTCTTTCGCCCCTTCGGGGCTTTTTATCCTTCTGGCTGGCTACCCATGCCTTACGGCATGGGCTGCATTCTTTCGCTCCTTCGGAGCTTGGGCTGTGGTGGTGCTGGCTGCCGGTTTGCGGGGAGGTAGTGGCGGGGCTGCCGGCCTGGCGGTTGGGGCCGTCGTAGATGCGGGAGTTGATTTTGTGGCGGCTGCGGGTGCGCTTTCCTTCGCTCCGCTCAGGGTTGCGGGACGGATCAATGGGTCCGTGCCAACGTTGGCGCTCCCCTTCGCGTTGCTCAGGGTCGCTGGACAGCCGATGGCGGCTGTCCCCACATTTGGCGTGGTGCCTGCTGGCAGCACGGCAGCTGCCGGCACGCTCCCCTTCGCGTTGCTCGGGGTCGCTTGGACAGCCGAGGCGGCTGTCGCTACGTGGGGTGGGGTGGCTGCCGGTTGCGCGGCTGCTTCGGCTGCCTTTTCGGCTTGTTCTTTGCGGTAGTCGGACCACATTTGGACTTTGATTGCTTCGATCTCTTCGCGCGTGTACTTCTTGGGCTCGGGCGGGCGCTCTGGCTCCGGGTAGTCGGGGATTTCGCGGACCATGCTGTTGGCGCTGATGCCGAACTTGACGCGGGCGGCGTTTTTTACCGCGATGTGGAGCGCCCGCAGAATTAATGTCGCGCGCTTCAGGTCGATCGTGTTGCGCATCAGGGCGTTGATGACTTCCATCAGCGCGGCCTGGATCGACTCTTCGTCTTCGATTATCGCGATTGGGTGAAGACGGGCTTGCGGAGGTTTGCGAACGCCGCGGTGGACGTTCTGGTGGAAGTAGCAGAAACTCTCTCCGGTGAGAGCGGGGGAGCCGCAACGGACTCCGGTGACTTTGATATGAGTGCAGGTGCGTGTATTTGCCATTGAACTATCCTTCCAGTTG
>DATEJO010000287.1:0-3696 GCA_035277905.1 Candidatus Sulfotelmatobacter sp. | reverse complement strand
CATCACACCCGACGGCCGCGCGACCGACATCCACGTGATCAAGGGCCTCGGCTTGGGCTTGGACGAGAAGGCCATCGAAGCCGTCCGCTCATGGCGTTTCCGTGCGGCGCTTGGGCCGAATGGCCAGCCCGCCGCCGTTCGCCAGGTGATTGAAGTTACCTTCCACCTCTACTAACATTCATTCCTGGTACCGCCAATCTCCGGATTGGCGCTTGGACTCTCACTCTTGGCTTCCCTGCCTCGATCGCGCATTGGAAAGCGGCCTTTAGGCCGACCTCAGCGCTCGGGCACGCTCCCGGCTCGCAGGCGGTTCCCGATTGCGCGGAGCGGACCTGCTCACTGGCAGCTGAGAGCGTGCCCTTCTCGCGGAAACGCCTCCTTAACCTCGCCTACTTTGTAGCGGCTTGTTCATCGGTTAGGCGCGCCTTTGCAGAAACGCCGCTCTGGTCCGGTGCCGTTCGCGCTGGCAGTGCCTGATGAAGATGAGTCATTGACGCCATGGAACTCATCTCGGAACTGAAGAATAGGAAGAAATTGGAGCCGACTTCGATCGCTCGGCCTGCCGCTTCCGCGTCATCCATCGCCTTCGACGATGTAATGCCACTGCTCCCGTCAGCCGCGGGCCAGTCGCTCTGGTGCAGGATGAGCACGGGTCTCACTTCCCACCAAATGGGTTTCGCGTTCACGCGGCTGTTGTCGATCACATGACTGTGATTCGGTGTCGGCACGAAAACGGGAGCTGTCGGAGCCGGCGGGGGCGGGCTGATGAGGCCGGCCTGACCCAGCGCAAACAGCGTCGTAGAGAGATCCACAGAAGAAGCGTGCATCGTGCAAGTCCCCGGAATCGGATTGTTTGGATCGGGGCACTGGGTCGTGATTGCTGAGTTTACCTTCGCCTTCCACGCCTCGGGGAGAAAACCGAAATCCTTGATTAATTCGGCGCCCAACGCGGGACCGCATAGCTCCCCGGCTCTGGGCGTTCCAGGGCAAGGCATGGCGTCATTCGCATTTTGATCGTTATCCACCGAGAACAGCGGAATAAATACGTAGAGGTGAGCGGTGTGCTTGATGTCGCCGCCGCTCGGGTCCTGGGTCGGCTCGGTAATAGGCTGGCAAATGGGAATTTGCATTTCGCCGGGATCGGATTGCGCGAGGATTCCGTTGAAGTCCAAATCCAGAGCAGGTTGGTCTACGCAATCGAAGTTCTGCAAGTAGGTAAATGTGACGAGCCTGCCATTTCCGAACCCCTGCGTCTGATTCGGTGCCAGTTGGGCCCGGGCTCCCCCGGCGCCGCACAGCGCGGCTGCGAATGTTGCGAGCGCGCATTGCTTGAGAAATTTTCTGAAGGTTAACGAGGGAAAAACGGGTCGAGAATTCAAGACTTCCTGTTCGCCAGTGCTCTTTGCTTTCATTCTTCACCTCCGGAATTTCGCGCTCCTCAGGACGCGCGGTTCTGCGTGCCGATGCTTGCAGAAAGTGTTACGCACGCGTGTGCGTTGATTTCTCCGTTAGAACTTAAGGCTGAGCAGATACTGGATCAGATCGTTCTGTTCGCTGTCCGTAAGTCCCAGCCCCAGACAGGTGTTGTAATGGGCCACGACCGCGTTCAAGTCTGCGAATCGCCCGTCGTGGTAAAACCCGCCTTTAAGATGGGTAGACAGGGCTCCAATGGGAGAAGTCCGGTAATGCATATCCGGCGCGCGATCCGCCTGGAAGCTGTCGATGCATACCTCGTCGGGCGTGTGCATGTTCCAACCGGAGTCGGTCCACAACGGCTCAACGTGGCAGTTGTTGCATTTTGCCTTGCCGCTGAATAGCTCGTCACCGCGCGCCGCAGCTTCGGGATCGAAATGCACCGTAGGCGCGGGCGCCGGTATCGAGAGCTGATACAGTTGCAAGTCCGCGAGTTTCGGCGTGATCTGGTCGTCCTCCGGATTGATGTGCGGGACGTCGCCGAAACCGTTCGCCGCCGCAATCGGAAACTGGGCCGCATTGTTCAGCCGCGGATCCCAGAATCTTCCCTTTCCGTGCATCTCCAGATTCGCCACGAAAGCGTTCCAGTGAGGTATTCCTCCCCATCCCGTCCAGGTGTGCAGGTCAACGCCGCCGAGCCCGAAGGCTGGCGGGATCAGCGTCGCTCCCGGAACGTTGACTCCTGTCGTTACCCCGTCGGTAACCTGCTGGGGGTTGACGGCCTTGCCGTCCAGAATCAGTTCTGCGTCGAATTTCCCCGGTCCCCAGCTGTTCAACACCGTCCGCACTGTCGCCTGATCCTTCCCCAACAAATCCACCAGGACGGTCAGATCCGGCGCGAGCGCGACAATTCGTCCGACGTTCAGATCGCGATTTGGCCAGCCATCCAGTCGGTGGCCAATGCATCCCGTTCCCGGATTCGGCGTCACAACGCCGGCACACAGTGCGGGTCTTGATGCGTCCACTGTGGAATGGCAGAACGCACACTGGATTCCCACAGACTGCAGAGAACCCGTCGAGTCGAAAAATCCCGTGAGGCCAACAACGGCGTTCAATTTTAGGAGGGCAAGCGTGACATTAGGATCATTCAGGTTGACTCTGCCCTTTAGCGTTTGCTCCAGGAGATTCCTCGGAAGCGCGTCCGCATCCACTTTCAAGCCTAATCTCAGAGCGTTAGCCGGGCTGAGTCCCGGTCCTACGCCTCCGTGTGCGGCTCCTTCGATTGCCTGATGCAGCTTCAGGGTGTCGCCCCAGAACGCTTGGTCGCCAAACGTATCGAAGCGAAATACATGCCGGCCGGTTTCTATTTTTGCGGCTGCGTTTGCGATCACCGGATCCTGATTTGTACTCTGTGCATGCGCGGATTTGGGACGGCTCAAAAACCCTCCCGCTGCAATCGCCAGGAGGACGCTAAGAACGAACGCTGTGGTTTTCGAATTCCGCGTAATCACATTCCTCTCCTTCTGCTTGATCACGGCTAAGTTGCCTGAGCTCGTGTCAGCGGTCCCTGTTCGGAGCTTTCACAACCAATTGCGAAGAGACACACCACCCCGGCCACCTGCGAACGCGATGTTCGGATCAATCGGTTGGATCGGGGATTCCGCGTTATTGAGAGAAATCAGGCCCGCTTCGCGCCCGAGACGGTCTATGCGTTTTCACGATGCCGGGTTCTCCGAAAGGACTGGCTTTCTGGAGGACCCGATAAATGTTCCCGCCGATGTCAAAAGACGAAATGCAAACGCGCCACGCTGCGGCCAAGAGGCGCAGGTGGAAGCTTGCACAAAACGAAGCCTCGGGTTGTCACGCTGGCGTCAACTGCTGTCCTGGTGATGTAAAAGTCGTGTCCGCCTCGACAAATTTGAGAGACAAACTGCGCCAGATACCACATGCGGCATATGTCATTTGAAGGATTCTATGTATTCAGCTCAATTCGCGGCCATCAAAACAAACGACTATCCTTTGGGAAGACGCTTAAAGGGAACAATGAGGAGCCGGGCCGAATCGGCCCTGGGAAGGCGCGGGAGAAGCAAACGTTCAGCCCCCGGCTACGCTGGCAGCGCTCTCTTTGGGAAGGGTTCGCAAGTACAGCACGAGGTCCCAGATATGCTCGTCCGGCTCCACTCTGCCGAACGCGGGCATGCCGCTCAACCGGATGCCATTCTTAACAATCCAGAATAGTTCCCGGTCGGAATACTTCTGCACGCCAGCCGAAGCCAGATTGGC
>DATEJO010000286.1:0-9377 GCA_035277905.1 Candidatus Sulfotelmatobacter sp. | reverse complement strand
TTGCTGATGGTGTCTCCGCCATCGGTGATGAGGACGATGACTTTGCGTCCCTTGCGGTGGTCGAGGGAGCGCGATGCGAGATAGATCGCATCGTAGAGCGCGGTGGCGGCGCCTACGCGGAGATGATCGATGCTTTCGTCGATCTGCTTGAGGTTCGATGTGTAGCCCCGCGTGATTTCGTCCACGATCTCGCTGAAGGCGAAGAGCGAGAGAGAATCCACAGGGCGCAGGATGGCGTGCGCGAATCGTTTAGCTGACTGCTGCTCAAGCGGAAGATCGTGGCGCGTGCTCAGGCTGGTATCGACTTCCAGGGCGATCGATAAGGGGAGTTGCGATTCCTTGTCGAAGACCGCGATTTTCTGATCCTGATCGTCTTCCTTGAGAATGAAATTCTCTTTCTTCAGGCCCGCTACCGGTGCGCCCTTTGCGTCGGTCACGGTGACAAAGACGTTCACCAGATTGACGTTGACCTTGAGAGTGGTCGATGGTTCGGACTGCTCGGGCTGATTGGCGGGAGGCTTCGCAGGCTGCTGCGCCTGCAGGCCCGAGACGGCACACACGAGGCTGAGCAGGAGCAAGGTCTTAACGGTTTTTCGCATCGACTGGTGGAGATTATACCTTCGGGAAATTCGCGAGTTTCTTGCACGGCCCGGCCGCCGTTCCCCTGAATTCATGAAGTACTCGGGGCGCCTCGGAAACGGAAATCCGTTCACTTAGATGCCGTGCTTCGAATCGGGCTGCCTTGAGGCTAGGAATTGGCGCGGGGAATTTCGGCGGGAAAAGGCTCTCCGTCGGCCCAGACTGCGCCGTCTTCGAAGAATTCCTTCTTCCAGATGGGGACTTTGCGTTTGAGCGTGTCGATGAGCCAGCGGCAGGCGTCGAAGGCTGGTCCGCGATGAGCAGAGGCGACGGCAATCAGCACGCTGGTTTCGCCGATCTCGAGACGGCCGAGGCGATGGACAATGACGACGTCGCGGATTTTGAATTCTTTGAGCGCCTGCTCGGCCAAAGACTCCATTTCCTGGAGGGCCATGTCTTCGTAGGCTTCGTAGTCGAGGTAGAGCGTTCTGCGTCCCCGGCTGTGGTTGCGGACGATGCCTTCGAACACAGCAACTGCGCCGTCTTCCGGGCGGGAGAGTGTAGATCGGATCTGTCGGGCGTTGATGCGGTAGCGGACGATGGAGGCGTGAGATTCGGTTTTAGTTACATCGTCAAGGCCTCCGCTGACGGGGGGGAGAAGGGCGACCTCGTCTCCGTCGTGCAGAGTCGTTTCTGCTTTCGCATATTGCTGATTTACGGCGAAGGCAAGGGATGGCAGCGAATCTTTGAAGCGCGGGATGGTGGATTCGTAGCGGGCTAGCACGTCGCGTACGCAGGCATGATCGGGAAGGTCCATCGAGTCGGAGGGTTTCCCGGCGATATCTTTGAGCATTCCGAAAAGGAGAACGCGCACGCGCATGGGCGAGTTCAGTGTATCGCGAAAGAACGTGTCATTCCTCGCCGGAGCTTATGCTTCCGCTGTCTGCAGAAGACCCCACTTCTGGCAACACCGGCCAGAAGCGGGGCACCCTTTCCCGATTATTGGCAAGAAAAAGGCCAGCATTTTTCACGGTGCTGGCCTCGAGGTTCTGTACGATTATGCTTGCGTCAGGACGCGGTCGTGAACCGGCTCTGGCTCTTTGACCGGCGTAGGATTGTAGTCCTGGTTGGGATCTTTCGGCGGCGTTGCCGGAATGATCTTGGCCGCCGCGCTGTCGGCCACCGCGGGCAGAGAGACTTTCAAGGCTTCCTCGATCGTCTTCACGTAGTGCACCTTGAGATTCTCGAGTTGCTCGGGCGAAAGATCCTCTTCGACGTTCATCTTGTTTTCTGCCGGCAGAATTACGTCGTGGACTCCGGCGCGCTTCGCGGCCAGAACCTTCTCTTTAATTCCGCCCACGGGAAGCACGTTTCCGCTTAGCGTGATCTCGCCAGTCATCGCGATGAGGGGCGTGATGCGCCGCTTTGTCAGCAGCGAGACCAGAGCTGTCGCCATAGTCACACCTGCCGACGGGCCATCTTTCGGAATCGCGCCTGCGGGGACGTGAATGTGGATGTCGTGGCTGGCGAAGAAATCCTCCGCTACGCCGAGACGATCCGCATTCGAACGGACCCATGTTAGAGCAGCCTGCATCGATTCCTGCATGACTTGGCCGATCTGACCGGTCATGGTGAATCCGCCTTTGCCCTTCATGGCGTTGGCTTCGACGAAAAGCACGTCGCCGCCAGATGGAGTCCATGCCAATCCGACTGCCACTCCCGGGCGCTCCGTGCGCTCGGCAATTTCGCCTTCGCTGCGGATCTTGATGCCGCCGAGGAACTCCTGCACGATTTCTTTCGTGACGATGAGTTTCTCAGTCTTCCCTTCCGCCAACCGGCGCGCCTGTTTGCGGCAGATCGTGCCGATGGTGCGTTCGAGACTGCGCACGCCCGCTTCCCGCGTGTAGTGCCGGATCACGTAGCGTACAGATTCCTCGGGAAATTCGATCTGCTCCGGCGTGATGCCGTTCTCGTCGATCTGCCGCGGAACCAGATACTGGAACGCGATGTGCACCTTCTCTTCTTCGGTGTAGCCCTGCAGTTCAATGATCTCCATGCGGTCGCGCAGCGGCTCGGCGATCGGGTCGAGCATGTTGGCGGTCGTAATGAAGAGCACCTTCGAGAGATCGAACGTCACGTCGAGATAGTTATCGCGGAACGTGGAATTCTGTTCGGGATCGAGGGCTTCGAGCAGAGCCGAAGCCGGGTCGCCGCGGAAATCGCGTCCGACCTTATCGATTTCGTCGAGCATGAACACCGGGTCTTTCGTTTCCGCGCGGCGAATGCCCTGGATGATTTGTCCGGGCAAAGCGCCGATGTAGGTGCGGCGGTGACCGCGAATTTCGGCCTCATCGTGCACACCGCCCAACGACAGCCGCACGAACTTGCGGCCCAGGGCACGGGCAATCGATTTGCCGAGCGAAGTTTTGCCTACTCCAGGAGGTCCGACGAAGCAGAGGATCGGCCCTTTCATATTCGGCTTCAGTCGCCGAACGGAGAGGTAATCCAGAATGCGATCTTTTACCTTTTCGAGATCGTAGTGATCGTGATCGAGGATCTCCTTCGCTTTGGGGATCTCGATCTCCTGGCCGGAGGTCTTCGCCCACGGCAGAACGGCAAGCCATTCAATGTAGTTGCGTGTCAGCGAATAGTCTGCGGCCATGGGCGACATGCGCGAAAGGCGGCCCAGCTCTTTCAGGGCCTCCTTCTTCACTTCGTCGGGCATGCCCGCTTCTTCGATCTTCTTCTTCAGATCTTCAACGTCGCGCTGGCCTTCATCCTGCTCGCCCAATTCTTTCTGGATTGCCTTCATCTGCTCGCGCAGGTAGTACTCGCGCTGGGTCTGCTGGACACGGTCCTGCACTTCGCTTTGAATCTTGTTGCGCAGCTGCTGAACTTCGAGCTCCTTGGCAAGGTGCTGGTTGATTTTTTCCAGACGAACATGGACGTCGAGTGTCTCCAGCGTGTCCTGCTTGTCGGGCGTTGAAAGCGACGGCAGAGACGACGCGATAAAGTCGACCAAACGACCGGGTTCGTCGATGTTCATGGCGACCGTCGAAAGTTCGTCCGAAAGTGTGGGCGAACCCGCGACGATCTGCTGGAATAGCGTCAGCACGTTGCGCTGTAACGCTTCGATTTCAGATGTTGCGGAGGGCGTCGCGCCTTCGGGGAGAGTGTGATAGTACGCGTTCATGAACGGCGTTAACTGCGTGAACTCACCGAGGCGAACTCGCTCCAGACCTTCGGCAAAAACGAAAAGGCTCTGGTTCGGCATTTTGACCACTTTGTGAACGACGGCCGAAGTGCCGACTGTATAAAGATCGCTGGGCTGGGGCGCGTCGACGCGCGCTTCGCGCTGGGCGACCACAATAATGGTCTTGTCTTCGCCCAAAGAATTGATTAATTGCACCGAGCTTTCACGCCCTACTGTCAGGGGCAAAACCGCATGGGGGAACAGCACAGTATCCCGAACCGGGAGTACCGGGAGAGCCCTTTGTTCGTTTGTTTCCTTATTTTTAGGAGTGCGCTCGAGTGGCGTCTGTTGGCTCATGATTCTCCTTGAGTGTAACTCGCTCAAGTTTAGATGACGGTGTGTCGGGAAAGGTTTCAGAGCAACCGGAACCGATCCCGCAAGAGATTGAATTCTATTCCGTTATCGATTGTGCCGAATATATCTAAGGTGCAGAGGCTAACGCGGCAGGTACTCCCTTGCAAGAGCTAAGTTAGGAACAGACGTTAGCGATGACCGGCTGGACACATGCAGAGTCGGCAGTGGATTCGTGGGCCTGACAAATCGGCCCGCCGCGTGGACGGGGATTCTTCGCTCGTAAACCGCTGTAGCGGGGGGCCGTCCACGCGAGGATTCGCCGAAAGCTTACTGCTGGAAAACGTGCTTGGCGGTGTCGCCACGGAATTCCAGTTCCTGAAGCACCCGCTCGTTGTTGGCCTTCACCTCATAAACGCGCTGGTCTTTTTCGGCCTTTTTCTGGAGCGGAACCAGAGTGCACTTCACCTTGAACTCCTGCTTCGAATGGTTCTGACGGAACACCATGATGTGATCCTCCCCTTCCATGGTGTGACGAACCACGTACTCGCCAGCCGGTAGTACGGCGGATCCGATGTGAACGGCTTCATCAAAAGTCACATGGTTCACTTCGCGAATCCCCAGCTTGTTCTCGCCTGCGACGGCCATAGCGACGAAAACGCACGCTACCAGACCGACAACCTTAAGAAAACGCATGAAAAGCCTCCTTTGCACAATAGTCCCCGGGTGGATCGCGGGGAACATGTCCAGTTTAGGAAGCGGCGCCGGAGCGGAATGTGTGTCTAATCACAAAAGGCTGTGATGAGGGACTGACGGGTTTCATTTTGGGCAGAAGTCCCGTTTGGCTACGCCGTCAATTCTTTACCACGGAGGCACGGAGTCATGTTCCGACTGTTTGCAAGCGGACTTCAAAACTGGCTTTAGCCTGAGGAGCCTTTCCGCATCTCCGTGCCTCTGTGATGAGAAACACTGCTAAGCCGCCGGATAGACTCCCAACACTTTGACGAATTCGGCTACTTCGCCGAGATGGCGGAGGGCATTCTGGGCGGGCTCGTCGTCGCCCCGAAGGAAGTCTACATAGAAAACGTACTCCCAGGGACGTCCGCGCATGGGGCGGGACTCTATTTTGCTTAAGCTGATGTCGCGCAAGGCAAAAACGCTCAGGGACTTGAAGAGCGCGCCGGGGGTGTTCTTGACCTGGAAGGCGATGGAGGTCTTGTTTGCTCCTTTTGGAATCAGAGAGCGGTAATCCGCCTTCTTCTTTGCTGAACTCTTTGCCAATTTCCGGATCAGGAAGAAGCGGGTGAAGTTGCGCTTATCGTCTTCGATGCCTGCCTTGAGGATCTTTCCTGAATACTCGCTAGCGGCCTGATGCCCGGCGATGCCTGCTGCATCTGTCAAATGATTCTCGATGACGTGCTTCACGCTTCCGGCGGTGTCATAGAACGGAACGGCTTCGATTTGGGAATGATGACGGAAGAAATCGCGGCACTGATCGAGAGCCACCGGGTGCGAGAGAACTCTGTTCAGCGAACGCAGGTCGGCTCCGGGGGCGGCAATCAGGTTGTGAACGATTCTCAGCAGGTATTCGGCCTGGATGAAGACACTGCGCGCGACCATCAGATCGGCGTGTTCGGCAACCGTGCCGGCGAGAGTGTTCTCAATCGGAATGACAGCGCCGTCGACTGAGCCTTTTTCGACGCGGTCGAACACTTCCGCAGAGCGCGCACACGGGACTACCGTGCAGCGCGAGAGCATTTTTTCGGCAGCTTCGTGACTGAAGGAACCGCGTTCCCCCTGGATGGCTACTCTCATAATTTTTGATTTTTGATTGTTGATTGTTGAATCAAAACAATCTGGCCTCAACGAAGCCAACCCATCTCACGACTGCTCTTAATCAACGATCAACCATCAACAATGCCAAACTCTTTCCTGAGCACCAGCGCATCGACGCCATTGGAATAATATCGCGGCCATGTGCGGATAACACTGTAGCCATGGCGTTTGTAGAAGGAGAGCGCGCCGACATTGTCGACGGCCGCCTCGAGGCCGACTGCATGGCTTCCGGCGGCAAGCATACGGTCTTCCGCGGAGCGGAGCAGTAGCGAACCCAGTCCTGAACGGCGCGCTGATGCCAGCACATCGATGGTAATAATGTGCCCCGTTGGTCCAATATGGCCGACGATGAAGCCTTGCGTTTGTCCCGACTTCTCGTCATCCGCGACCAGAGTGAACGACGCTCGATGACGTATGTAGGCGCGAAGCTCTGCTTTCGAATAGGAGATGCCCGGAGCAAAGCATTGCTGATCGATCCGCCAGAGAGTCTCGAAGTCCGCTGTCTTGAAATCGCGAATGATGAAGGCCACGGCGCCATTGTATCGGCCCGCCCTGAGGTCATGCGTGCAGTTTAGGGATGCTTCGACGCGGCACATTTTCGGGGGCGTGATTTCCACAGCTTCTGCTGGGATTCAGGATTGAAAAAAACCAGGTTTGGGACTAATGTGCACTTGCTCCAATCGCAACCTCAGTCGTACCATCGGCATCAGAGCAATGGGGAAGACGTGGTGGGACGCCTTCTAGTTATCGATGTGGTCTCCGCGGTTGCGGCCCTGGGAATCTGGTATCTCCTGTTCGCCGCTTACAACCGCCGCAAAGGGAGCGAAGCACTGCGCTGGGTTCAGTCCGCTTGCGCCGGCAAGGGACGAATTCTGGATTCCCGCTGGCTGAACAGCTCCCGGCTTTACGCCCGCCTGCACTTCCCTTCCCGCAGCTTTGAGAATGCGCATGTGACGATGAAGTTCCGTCCGCGGCCATTGCCCATCCAATGGCTGCTGAGCCGCGTGCACAATCAGAAGGAAACGCTGACGTTTGAAGCCGACCTGGGCGGATCGCCGACCCTTCATCTCGAAGTGGTGCGGCATCGCTGGTGCGCGCACAGCCGGGGCGTCAATACCCAAAAACGCGACGAGCGCCAGTGGGATATCTACGAGCCTGGACCGATTGTGCTCACAACCCGCACGCATTGGAAGCAGGATTCCACTCCGGAATTGAATACGTTGATGACGGTCCGGCAGCAGGATGTGTTGCAGGTCCGTTTTCGGCCAGAATCACCCCAGTTTTCGGCCACGATTGCGCTCGATGCGCTTGACGATCCGCGCACTGCAGCCGGGTTTCTAACGACTCTCCGCGAGTTGGCAGCCGGCGCGTCGGCTCACCGCCAGTAGCCTCTCCGAAGCGTACGTCTCGCCACCTTTGTAACCCTCCTATTTCCCACGAGCCGTAATACAGTAAACTCGAAGCATGCTTACAAGCCGCCAGGGATCGATTCATCTGTTCCGATTCTCCGGGATCGATGTGTTTCTGCACTGGTCGTGGTTTCTGGTGGCGGCGTACGAGATCAAAAGCCGAGCGGGCAGTTACTCAGCCGTCAGCTGGAACGTACTCGAATACGTCGGCCTGTTTCTGATCGTCCTGCTGCATGAGTTTGGTCATGCTTTGGCGTGCCGGCAGGTCGGCGGGAAAGCGGACCGCATTGTGTTGTGGCCTTTGGGTGGAGTGGCGTATGTCGATCCACCGCAGCGGCCGGGGGCGACATTGTGGAGCATCGCGGCGGGGCCGCTGGTGAATGTGGCCCTGGTGCTGCCATTGGGTGGACTTTACCTTTTAGGCGTTTCCTCCAATTGGCACAGTGTTTCGCCGGATCTACATCATCTGATCCAGAGTCTGTTGTGGATCAATGTAGGTCTTCTCGTATTCAACATTCTGCCGATCTACCCGTTGGATGGCGGTCAGATTCTACGTTCCTTGCTCTGGTTTGTGCTGGGCCGCGCGCGAAGCCTGATGGTTGCTACGATCATTGGCTTCCTAGGTGTTGCTGGTTTCATCGTTGCTGCTCTGGTATGGCAGGACCTTCTTCTGGGCGCGATCGCGGTCTTCATGCTAATGAATTGCTGGGGCGGGCTGCGGCATGCCCAGTCACTGCTAAAAATGGCGAAGCTGCCCAAGCGGGAGCAGTATTCCTGTCCGAATTGCAAGACGTCTCCGCCGATCGGAGCGTATTGGAGGTGCGGGCAGTGCGGACAGGCCTTCGACACGTTCGAATCGAGCGCGGTTTGTCCTTTTTGCTCGACTCAGTTTCCGGCGACGCAGTGCCTGAGCTGCGGGCAGCAACATCCGCTGATTGATTGGGCTACGCCAACGATTTTGGCGCCCACGATTCAATACGCGCAGCCGGGTTCAGAAATTAGCGCGAAGTAAGTAGGCACTGCGGAGCTTCGCGCCGCCGGACAGCCGAGGCGGCTGTCCCTACACAATCCTTCTCCGAAATAAATCCCTTTTATCGATTGCATCAGCTTTTTCGATTGGCCGGGGTGAGTGGCTCGCGCTATTCTTCCGTGTTCCAATCAGTCGTGTTGAAACCAGCCATTTCAACTTCCGTCTGTCCGTAAAGGTTTTGCACAAAAATTTAAGTCGTTTATCGAAGGAGACTGAAGCACATCCATGTCTAACGAACTGCGCAATTTCCTGACACTGACCTACGACGAACTCGAAGACCTCAACCTCAAGGCGAAGGAGCAGCGCAGGAACCGCACCGCACCACACAAAGTTCAGGAAGAACGGCTGAAATATCTGACCGACGAGAAGCGCATCAAGGCCGTGACCGTGCTCTTCAGCGACCTCGAAGGCCGGTTGCACATGCTTGATTACGACAAGAAGTTCCTGCTGAAGAGCTACGACAACCTGACCTTTGACGGATCATCCATCCGCGGCTTCACCGCGCAGCGCGAGAGCGATCTGCGGCTCGGCATCGACTGGGCAGCGTTCTACTGGGCTCCGTCGGATGTGTTCGGCTCGGGCAAGGTGCTGGTGTTCGGTGAAGTCATCGACAAGGGCGGAACGTCCTACTCGGGCGACATTCGCGGAGTGCTCAAGAACTATGCCGAGGATCTCCACAAAAAGAAGGGCTACACGCTGAACGCGGCGAATGAGATTGAAGGATTCCTGTTCAAGGGGGCCGACGCGGAGCGCCACTTCCATGAGACCACCAGGTTCGAATACGTCAACACGGGCGGATATTATCACTCGCTGCCGGGCGATCCGCTGCGCACCTTCATCGATACGACGGCAGAAGTGCAGCGCGCGATGGGTTTCCAGAACGAGAAGGACCATCCCGAGGTCGCGCCTTCACAGTTCGAAATCAACTATGGCTACGGCGAAGTCGTCGCCGCGGCTGATCAGATTCAGCTCTACAAGC
>DATEJO010000285.1:0-28039 GCA_035277905.1 Candidatus Sulfotelmatobacter sp. | reverse complement strand
ATGGAACAACGTTGACCACCGCCCTTGCCACAACCTAAATTTCAGAAAGTCCACAGCTCGCAGCACCACCCGCAAAACGAAAGCTATGTTTAGTTAGAACCGACACCCTAGTTCCCCGCGAATGAGTTTCGTAACAGCCTCCCTAACACAGCGTTGGCAGTCGGTCTGAAAGTTGATGTGGACGCGCTGCCTGCATCACTGATTCAGGAATTGAGACAAGGAAAAGTTAACCTTGACGATCCCGCCACCACACTCGCGCTGCTGCAACTGAACTCCGTTATCGGAGTCACCGGATTTTTCAAGCCCGATGGAACATTGAAGTCCGTCGGCATTCAGTGCGCTCTCTGCCATTCGACAGTAGATAACTCGCTCGCTCCGGGTATCGGACATCGTCTCGATGGCTGGGCGAATCGTGATCTCAACGTCGGCAAGATCATTTCGCTGGCACCCAATCTCAAGCCGTTCGCTGACTTGTTTGGGGTGGACCAGGCCACCGTCCGCACCGTCCTGCAGAGCTGGGGACCGGGCCACCTCGATGCTGAACTGGCGCTGGACGGAAAGGCGTTTCGTCCTGATGGCAAAACGTCGGCAGTCCTGATTCCTCCGGCTTTCGGTCTCGCCGGAGTGAATCTGCATACCTGGACGGGCTGGGGCTCCGTCACGTATTGGAACGCATTCGTCGCGAATCTGGAGATGCACGGCAAAGGCAATTTTTACGATCCGCGCCTAGACGATGCTGATCAGTTCCCTGTTGCCGCAAAGGCGGGCTTCGGGCGTGTCACCAACTCGACGGATCTGATCACCCCTAAACTGGCGGCTTTGCACTTCTATCAACTCGGTCTTCCGGCGCCCCCTCCGCCTGCGAACAGCTACGATCATGCGGCTGCAGCTCGCGGCAAGAAAATTTTCAACGGAAGCGGGAAATGTTCCACCTGCCATATCCCGCCGCTCTACACCGAGCCCGGATGGAACCTGCATACTTCGAGTGAGGTCTGCGTCGATAGTTTCCAGGCCGATCGCTCACCCGATCACCGCTATCGTACCTCCCCGTTAAAAGGCCTGTGGACTCATTCGACGGGCGGCTTCTACCACGACGGCCGTTTCAGCACGCTGCTCGATGTCGTGAACCATTACGACAGCTGCTTCAGCCTGGGCCTCACAGACCAGAATAAGTCTGACCTAGTTCAGTTCCTGAAGTCGTTGCCGGAATCGAAGGAGAACTGAAGGAAACCCACCGGTCGAAGGTGCTCGAATCAGGAACTTTTGGATGCCCGCCAGCTCGTTCCTGAGCTGTGACCGATCTTCGACCGGCGCAGCACTCCGAACGGCACTCGCGAACCAGAACCGTCAAAGGTTCACGGGAATCTTCTTTTCGCGCCCGACTTCCAGAGCTATGATCTCGTGTGCCTCGTCGGAGGCCGCGAGTTATGATCTGGCCTGTTTCCCTTTCTTTATTCCTCAGCGTCACCCGCAATTCAAAACTGAAGTGGACCCTGCTCTTGATGCTTTTTGTTACGGCGGAAATTCCCGCTTTCGCGCAAACCTGGACGCTTTCGTGGAGCGACGAGTTCAGCGGCACCACCATCAACTCCGCAAACTGGACTTACGATACGGGCACACTGAACGTTAACAACGAAGTCGAATACTACTGCGCGCCAAGCAGCAATACGGCTCCCTGCGATTCCACGGTTCCGAACGCATATCTCGACGGCAGCGGCCATCTGGTCATTCAGGCGCTGCGAATCAATTCCGGCGTGGCTCCCTACAGCGGTAGCTGGACTTCTGCCCGCCTGAACTCGAGTACTCTGCAAAGCTTTCAGTACGGACGCATCGAATCGAGCATGAGCCTTCCTCTCGGACCCGGCTTGTGGCCGGCATTCTGGGCACTCGGCACAAACATCACGACGGTCGGCTGGCCCGCATCCGGCGAAATCGATTACATGGAAAACGTGCCCCTCACCTCCGGCCTCGGGCCGAGCACGATCAGCTCAACCCTGAATGGCGGGTATGGGCCCAGCGATTGCTATTGCGGCGGAAATGGGCTTGGTCAGCGCTACACTTTTCCGGCAACTGATCCCAACGGCCCCGACGTAACCTCGTTCCACACCTACGGCGCGATCTGGTCGCCGAATATGGTGCAGTTCTACGTGGACGATCCCACGAACGTATTCTTCGTGCGCACTGCGGCCGACGTGCCGTCAGGATTCACTTGGGACTACAATCACCCCTTCTTCCTGCTGCTCAACCTCGCCGTCGGAGGCACCGGCAGTTGGCCCGGACCTCCCGACAATACGACTCCCAGCCCGGCAGTTATGTCCGTGGATTACGTCCGCGTTTACACACCGTCCCAAGTCCCGCCGCCGACCATGATGGCGCCATTAATCACCCTTAATGCAGGGTCAACGGGAAGCAGCACGGTCGCACTCAATTCGACCTCGGGAACAGGCCGGGTATATTTGTCATGCAGCACCAACGCTCCCAAGGCAACCTGTGCAGTCAATACAACCGACCCACTGGACCAGTACACGGTCGACTTCAGCTCCGCATCGAGCACCAGCGCGACTGTCACCGTGAACACCACTGCCAATACGAACCACCGCGCCGCGCTCGCCGTGTCTGAAACGTTATGGCCCCTGACTGGCATACTCCCGGTCGCGCTCGTTCTTCCAGTTTTCAGTCAGCGGCGAAAATACTGGGCGGTATTTTCCGGAACACTCCTAGCGCTTTCACTGCTGCTCGCTTGTGGCGGATCCAACAACACGCAGACGCCCGGCGGCGGTGGAGGAACGCCGAACGGAACCCCGCCCGGCAACTACACGATTACAGTCAATGCCTATACGGTGAGCAACACGACTGGCACAGCCGACGCCGCGCTAAACATTCCCCTGACCGTCAACTAAATCACTGATAACACAAGACCTCCTTGGAAGATCCGCTCTCGTAGGTCTTATAACTTTGGTAACCCTAAGGGTTAGTCAGATGTAATCTTCCGTTAACAGGTTTCGGTTATCATAGAACTGCATTGAAAACACCCTTCCCGCCAGTCAGTGGGCAACAGTGGACATAGAGACTAGAAGAAAGAAACAGCGGGCACTCATGCGTCGGGCGGTTGAGCGGAAGGTTCGCTCCCGTGCGCAGCAGATCTACGAATCCCGCGGCCAGACCGAAGGAAAGGACCTAGACGATTGGTTTCAAGCCGAAGCAGAAGTACTTGAAAACAGGGCTACTGGTCCGATATACCGCCGAGTGCTTGAGCACAATTCAGAAGCTGCTTCCGCCAGGGAATCCACAGAGCAACAGATACCCTGCGAAACCACGGTCTAAATAGACTTCCTACTTCTTTGCCGCAGCCTTTCCCGCCTTCCGCGCCGAATTCCCTTTCTTATTCTTCTCCAGCCGTTCGATAACCGCCGCCACCAGAATTGGCAATCCCACGGTCGCGTCGATGAACACCTCTCCAAACTTGCCGCCTTCGGACGGAGGCACGAACTTCCCCCACGAGATCGCTTCACTGTAGGGGCTGCCTGAGAGCCCGCCCCAATAGACCGGCTCCGGGCAGATTCTTAAGCCATAGTGATATCGCTTCAGCGGAACATTCTCACCGAGCCGCCGGTGCCTAAGTTCGATGAAAGGCCCAAACTGCTGCGACCAGTTTCGTGGCACACCGCCGCCGATGGTGAAGATCCCCAGCTTCTTCTGACGCAGCAGCGTCGCTGCGAAGTGTTCCAGATCCTCAAACGGATCAAACCGGATCTTGTGCCTCCCGGTCGACTCGCGCAGCCGATTGTTCAACGCCGTATCCAACCCAAGCTCCGAGTCGCTGAATGCCGGCACGAACACGGGGACTCCCTTTTCATAGGCCGACTTCAAAATGCCGCGCTGCCCCTGTGCGTGCTTCGACAGATGCGCTCCGATTGCGTGATTCAGCTTGTACGAACACATCACCTCGTTGTGATCCCATGCTTCGAGCACGGCCGACATGACTTCTTCCACGTCGTCGAGGTTCTGCTCCGGTTCCAGAGTGTCATAGACGCGGTTGTAGCCCTGATCGTAGAGTTCTTCGTCCGATACCTCCGGATTCGCCCGGAAATGCGCTCTGCCCGTCGCTTCGACCAATCCATGCGCCATTAGGGCTCCAGTCGAAACGATGGCATTCACAATTCCGCGGTCGATCAGCTCAGTGATGATCAACCCCTGCTTCGCCACCGTCATCGCCCCGGCAAGCGTCATCACCACGAACGCGTCTTCATCGAGCGCCATCGCTTCGAGCACGTCGGCCGCTTCCCCGAGTTGCCTCCCGGTGAATGCCGTTTTCGCCATTGCCCGCACCAGACTGTCAATCGAAGTCACCTTTCCCAGATCGAGCGGCTCCAGCGGAATCAGCCGGTCGGCAACCGGATTATGAAGCTGACGGTCCTTCCCTTCGCCCGAGTTCTGACTGTCGTGGTGCGAATTGCCATGATTCCCGTGTTTCAACACAAGCCTCCAAGCCGAATGCGATTTTTCCGCCTCACTACTTTACAGGAAGCTCGTCAGAGGACGCTACGCGGCGATGCGGCCAATATTCCACAGGCGGTGGAGATTACGTAGTGCTCGCAGTCGCGAACTGGTTTCCCCATGATCCGCCGTGTACCCTGTGGTGACGAGTTCTTATGCCCGGCAAGCGCAAGTTCGACGAGCAAATCGCCGCGCTCGACGCGCTTCGTCATTTATCGGATGAAGCTAGACTCGAGCCTCTCCGCAAAGCCCTCGCGAATCGCAACAACTTCCTGGTAGCAAAAGCTGCCGATCTAGCCCGCGAACTCGGTCTAGCGCAATTGACGCCGGAGATTCTTCGCGCCTTCGATCGCTTTTTTGAAAATCCTGAGAAGACCGATCCGCAGTGCTGGGCGAAAAACGCTCTCAGCCGGGCGCTCGCAGCGTTCGAGCATCAGGATTCAGAAATCTTCCTCCACGGCATGCGCCACGTCCAACTGGAACCAGTCTGGGGAGGCCGATCGGACACTGCTGGAACTTTACGCTCGACCTGCGCACTCGCGCTGGTGCAGTGCCGCGGCCTATCCGAGACAGACCTTCTCTCTCATCTCATCGATCTCTTCGGAGACCAAGACAAGAGCGTGCGCGCAGAAGTTCTTCGTGCGGTCACACAGATTGGCTCGCCATCAGCCGCGCTGATTTTACGCACGAAAGCCACCCTCGCGAAGGACGAACCGGAAGTCCTCGGCTTTTGCCACAGCGGCATTCTCGCGATTGAAGGAATCGCCGCAATTCCCTGGGTCAGTCAATTCCTTCGTTCCGCCGACGAAATCGCGGCCGAGGCAGCGCTCGCCATCGCCGCCACGCATTCAACTGAGGCATTCGAGTGCCTCAAGCAGAACCTCGAGAATGCTCCTGATCCGTGGTGGCATTCCGTACTACTTTCGGCCATTGCCTTAACCAGACAGGACGCAGCCATGGAATTCCTGCTCCATCTCGTGGAATCTGAATCCCTCGACGCCACCGCCTCCATCGATGCGATCATGCGGGCGCTGCCTTCTCCTGAACTCCTGGAGCGTCTTGAAATCTTAACGGCAAAAGACAACCGCCTCGCACAGCATCTCGCAACAGCCCGAAGATCCTCATAAAGACGAAGAGCCCGGATCGCATTGATCCGGGCTCTTCAACGCTGTCTGCCGAAGCAGCAGCGGACATTGCCACCCTTAATTGATCGTCAGAGTGACGGTTGTGGTTGCACTCGTGCTGCCTGAGGTTCCCGTCACGGTGATCGTGCGGGTTCCCGGAGGCGTGTTGGGACCGATGCGGACGCGCATGGCCGACGAGCCAGAACCGTTCGCAACAGTCGCAGGAACAAACTTCACCTGAACACCCTTGCCCTGTCCTGAAGCGGACAAGGTAACGGTTCCGGTAAAGCCGCCCGAAGGAGTCACGGTGATCTTCGAGACCGCCGTGCCGTTCTTCGTACCCGAGATTGAAGAAGGCGCCGCGCTGAGCGTGAAGCTCCCGCCGCCCGTGCTGGTTCCAACCAGATCATCAATCAGAGACTGTCCGGTCGGGGAGCCCAGACCAGTGGACAGGTCATAACCGACGGTCGAACCCTTGCTGTTTCCTCCACTCGTAATGTCGTGGAAGTCATTCGCGTATTCGGTTCCGTTGGCATAGATGTTGGTGTACAGCGCAGGGTTAACGAATCCCACCAATGCGCTGCCGTTCGAAACGGCCTGCTGATTGGCGAGAGCGATGAAACCAGCCCACATCGGAGCCGCAAAGCTGGTGCCACCATAAAGGTTTTCTGTGCAAGCTTTCTGGTCTGCGCAAACGTAGAACGTGAAGTTCGCGTTGGCCGAGACGTCCGGACCATTGCGCAGCGTTTGCGAGCACTTCGCGCATCCCGCGGCCGCGGCTACCTGCCACGACGGAATGGCAAAGCTATTGGTTGAGATTCCGCCGCCCGTGTCAGACCAGCCAGTTTCCGAAGCCCACGCACCGCCAGCGCTGGCAGTGGTCAGATCGGTGCCGCCGACAGACATCACGTACGGATCGTCAGCCGGCCATACGAAGCCGCCCGAGGCCCACGTGCCGCTATCGCCAGCCGCGGTGAAGAAGCTCTGGCCCTGTGCCTGGAATTCCTGGAAGAACGGATCATCCGTAGTATTGTCGGTTGGCTTCCACGCCCAAGAGCAGCTCAGTCCGCTGTTCAGCGGGCTGGCAGTCGCCATGCCGTTCAGGATGCCCGGATCGTCCAGAGTCTGTCCCGACTTCGCGCCGGTGCCGATCCACATGGTGAGGCCGGACATGCCGGGCGCCATGCTGATCGCTTGCGTGATATCGAGAGTCTGTTCCGTGTCGTCGCAGAATCCGCCGGAAGCATTATCCGTGCAATTGACGCTCTGCGTATCCACGGAGGTGAGAGTAATGGGAACGTTGTTGGTCTGGCCGGCGTTCGTGAAATACGTCGTCACGTCCGTCAGGTCGGTTCCGATGAATTCGAACAAGCCGACAGACTGGCCGGAGCCGGTGAGCGTTCCGCCGCCCGCCGAGTAATAAGCTGCGCGCATATCGCTGCCGCAGAAGGAGGCTCCAGGGCAGGAACCCGTCGTGGCGTTGGAAATCGCGGTGTCCGAAGTAACTGGATTCGGATTCTTCACGAGCATCCTTTGCGGAGTCGAGAAGTTGTCCAATCCGCCGATGGACCAGAGACGCACCGACATGTCGGGCGTGGGCTCGCGGTCCGGAGCGAAGAACGTCCGGTTTTCGGTCGGGTGCTGATAGATCCCGAAGTTCACATGCAGAGCGTTCTGGATCTTCTGCACTGACCCGCTGACCGCGAGGATCTGGCGGTTGCGAGCCGTGCTTTCGATCTTCAGTCCGTTCTCTTTCGCCCAGGTCTTCACCGCTTCATAATCCGAGACGCTGGGGCCGTACTTCGCCGTGAACTGGTCCACGGTGAGGTAGTGATGATAGGACGTGCTAGCGGGATCCTGAAGATCCTTCAGGAACTGGTCAAGGTCGGGCTGGTTGCGGTGCTGTAGCACCAGAACGATCCGCATGTTCTTGGTTGCGGAAAGATGGCCGACGAGCGGAGAGACCTTATTGATCACCTCGTCTCGTGTGTGGCGTGTCACGGGAGTCTGTGGTTGCGCAAGACAGACGGAACTGACTGACATGAGCGCGACCACTGTCAGCACAAAT
Organism: Candidatus Sulfotelmatobacter sp.; assembly: GCA_035277905.1. GTDB lineage: Bacteria > Acidobacteriota > Terriglobia > Terriglobales > Acidobacteriaceae > Sulfotelmatobacter. The sequence goes on along the minus strand of DATEJO010000285.1, from coordinate 20,350 downwards.
GTACTCAGTCTTCTTATCACGTGTTCTCCTTTGATTTGGGCAGCGATCTTTCTTTCAATGCAGGCGAAGTCCCCACATCGCCTTTTCCCCAGACATCAGGAAGGGCCCCGATTGTACAACGATTTTTTGGCGCACTTGTCTATGGAAAGAAAATTTTTTTGTGTTAATCTCGCCGAAACCCGCGCCAATACTGCAGAAATTTGCACATTCGATTGCATCTGGTTTCACGGCTTGCAAATTTCTTCACGTATTTCTCGCTGGACGGAATCAACTCGTCGGGAAGATGTCATTGTCGACAACTCAATATTTTTCGAGACAAAAGTGCTTCGACGATTTATCTACAGCTGCCGGAAAAGTTTCGGATAATTTCCGCGTTGCCGAGTTTGTCAATCGGTGTGGATACAGCGAGGACCGTTCGCAACTGCTATATTGATCGCGGAGGTTGGAAGGCGTGCCCCCTGAAAAATTTCGCGTCGCTCTGATCCAGATGTCGTGCGGCCCGGAGCCCGAACAGAATCTCGAAAAAGCGTTGAGCCGCATCTCCGACGCCGCCGGACGTGGAGCCCAGGTCGTTTGCCTCCCGGAACTTTTCCAGACCCAATACTTCTGTCAGCGCGAAGATCACGCCCTGTTCGATCTTGCCGAACCCATTCCCGGTCCCAGCAGCGATCGTCTTGCGGCCGCCGCACGCAGCAACGGAGTCGTCCTGATCGCCTCCCTGTTTGAGAAGCGTGCCGCCGGCGTGTACCACAACACCGCCGCGGTTTTTGACCGCGACGGATCTCTGCGCGGTCTGTACCGCAAGATGCACATCCCGGACGATCCTCTTTACTACGAGAAGTTCTATTTCACGCCCGGCGATCTCGGCTTCCGCGCGCTCGACACAAGCGCCGGCCGGGTAGGAACGCTCGTTTGCTGGGATCAGTGGTATCCAGAAGGCGCGCGGCTTACTGCTCTGCAGGGAGCGAATGTTCTCTTCTATCCGACCGCGATTGGATGGCATCCCGCCGAGAAGGCAGAGTTCGGAGTCGCGCAGCACGATGCCTGGCGCACCATTCAGCGCGCTCACGCCATCGCCAACGGAGTCTATGTCGCCGTAGTAAATCGCGTCGGATTCGAAACCGGAAATATTCGCGGAAAATCTGCTCCCGGTGCCGGCCTTGAATTCTGGGGCGGATCGTTTTTCTGTGATCCGTTCGGACGCGTGCTCGCCGAAGCCTCACATGACCGCGAGGAAATCCTGATGGGCGATGTGGATTTGAAAGCCATGGAAGACATCCGCCGCAACTGGCCTTTCTTGCGCGACCGCCGCATCGACAGTTACGCGCCCATCACAAGCCGCCTGCTGGACTGAAGAACCGTGCCCCGACACAAGAGCTCGGTCTCAATCACGGACACTCCCGCCGCGCTCGGCTACCGCATGCCCGCAGAATGGGAGCCACACGTGGCCACCTGGCTTGCGTGGCCTCACCACCACGGAGACTGGCCCGGCAAGTTTGATTCCATTCCCTGGGTCTATACCGAAATCATTCGTCATCTGGCGAAGCGCGAACGTGTCGAACTGATCGTCAATAATGCTGTAGCCGCACGCCAGGCGCGCCGCATCCTTGAACGTGCCGACGCGTTTTCATCCAACATCCGATTTCATCGCTGGCCCACCAACCGCGTATGGCTGCGCGACTCGGGCTGCATTTTTCTAAAGCACGGCCATGGACCGGCGGCGGCGCACGGCGGACACAATGCTCATCAACTCGATCATTCTTTTGCCGTCAAATTCCGTTTCAATGCCTGGGCAAAATATTCCAACTGGCGCCACGACGAAAGAATCGGTCTGCTGATGGCGAAGGTGGCGAAAGGAGCGGCCTTTCGCGCACACGCCGCCGGAAAGCCTGTCGTCCTCGAAGGCGGTTCGATCGACGTCAACGGCGCCGGAACCATTCTCACGACCGAGGAATGCCTTCTCAGCAAAGTGCAGGAACGCAACCCGCACATGGCTCGCATTCACTACGAAAAGCTCTTCGCGGACTACCTCGGCGCCCCGCACACCGTCTGGCTCGGCCGCGGCATCGTTGGAGACGACACGCACGGCCACGTGGACGACCTCTCGCGCTTGGTCGCAAAAAGCACGGTTCTGACGATGGTCGAACCGAACTCGAAAGACGAAAACCACGCTCCCTTGCGTGCCAATCTGCGGCGGCTGCAATCCGCCCGCGATCAAGACGGCAAACAGCTGACAGTTGTTGAGCTGCCGATGCCGCAACCCGTCGTCTTCGAAAAGCGCCGCCTTCCCGCCAGCTATGCGAATTTCTACATAGCGAACGGAGTTGTGCTCGCACCAGTTTTCAATCGCCCGAATGATCGAATTGCGCTCAACACTCTGGCCGAACTCTTCCCTACTCGCGAGATCGTTCCGATCTACTCCGGAGATTTCATTTGGGGACTGGGTGCGATGCACTGCATAACCCAGCAGCAGCCCGCATAGCGGACCGATTCAAGACGGGATGGATGGCTGAAAACTATTTCTGATACTGCGTCGGCAGCGGACCTTTTTCGAGCGTAGGGCGATCCCATATCCAGCCCTGCCGCGAATAGCTCGCCAGTTCGAAATCCTGAGTCAACTCCAGCGCATCCGTCGGGCAGGCATCTTCGCATAATCCGCAGAACATGCACCGGCTCAAGTCGTAGGTGAAGTTCGTCAGCTCTTTTCGCCGAGTCTTTTCGTTGCGCTCACTCGAAACAACGATCAGATGTTCAGGACATGCCAATGCGCACAGGTCGCAGGCAATGCACATGGTCTCGTTGGTGTCGGGATTCACGTTCAGTCGCGGCGCTCCACGGTAGCGCTCCGCCACTTGCGGCCGCTCCAGAGGATACTGCTCGGTGTAGATCTCCTTGGGGTCCTGATAGCGGAAGGTCACTTTCAAGCCCTGGAGCAGGTCGACGAGAAAAACTTTGCGCAGCAGACTCGGCATACCCATGATGCCGATAGCATACCACCGCAAACCAAATCCGCCCAAAGGGCATCCATCCTTTCGCTGTCCTTTGTAGGGCGACAAGCCAAAAGCCCTGTTAAATGGACATGTTTGCGCGCCGACTCAATGATCACAGTTTCTAATCACAAGCGCTGGAACTGGTTTGTGGACCACCTGCTCTGGGACACTGCAGGCAGTGCGAATTCCGGATTCCTGGGAGTCATCTGGGCCATCCGGAAGCCGATCATTGCCCTTGCCGTGACATTGATGCTGACGTGGCGGGAATGGGTGGACTACCGACCTCTCGATCTCCTTCTCATTGTCCTCGTCGCGATCGTCAATTTTGCGTTGGTACTCTCCGCCATAGCTCTCCTGGTATTCACCCTTCAGAAGTTCAGCAGGACGATTAAAACTCGCTAGCTTCGCGCACTTCCCTCCCGGGAACTTTTTCGGCGTTCCCTCCGTATAAGTCTTCATAGAGGAAGTTATGAAGGCCTATTTCACCCACATGCCGACGAAGACCTGGCTTCTGCTGGCGATCCCCGCAGTTTTGTTGGCGTATCCGATCGTGAAGATCGTAGTGCCAGAGGTCATCCGCGCAGTGGTGCCGGAAGTCGTCCGGACGGTGCTGAGCGTGATCTAGCGCGATCGCGTGCCGCGCCAAATCCTTCGCTGTCCTATCCCCTTGCTCTGAATCCTTTCGCTCGAAATCGGTAAAATGTTCCTGCGGGATCCTCGGTTATCTAAAGAGAGCAGCACACCCATTGCAGGACTCCAATTCACATCTGACCCCTGTCTCCGACGAATTGTGGATGGACGAAGCGCTCCGGTGCGCCCAGCGCGCGCTCGAGATCGGCGAAGTTCCCGTCGGAGCCGTCATTGTTCTTGAGGGCAAAATCGTGGGCCGCGGTTTCAATCGGAACATCGCCGACTCCGATCCGACTGCACACGCCGAAATCGTCGCGCTGCGCGAAGCTGCCGCACTCCTTGGTAACCACCGTCTGGGAAACTGCGAGCTGTTTGTTACAATTGAACCGTGTTCGATGTGTGCCGGAGCGATGGTGCACGCTCGAATCAAACGGCTCGTCTATGGTTCGGACGATCCGAAAGCCGGCGCGGTCCGGTCGGTTTTGCAGGTTTTGAATCATCCGCAACTGAATCATCAAATCGAGGTTCGCAGCGGAGTTTTAGCCGGACGCAGCGCAGAATTGCTGCAAACGTTCTTTCGAAATCGTCGATAGCCGTCAGCTCTGACGGCGTTTTTGGCACGGAGAGGTGCGTGAGTGGTTGAAACGATCCGCCTCGAAAGCGGACATACCTTAACGGGTATCGGGGGTTCGAATCCCTCCCTCTCCGCCAGTCTTTCTTTTCCCCAACAAATCGAAAAGGTGTGAGCACTCAGCTCACACCCTCCGAATTGCCAGCAACGTGGACCGTGCGTTCGCAATGCACTTGCAACTTCAGCTCGCTCGCTTCTGTCTCTCTTTCTCCACACTTGCAGCCGCTGGCTGAGGATGCCCGCTGTGACCTTGTGATGCCTGCTGAGCCAGCCAGTTCTCGAAGCGAATTCCCCCGAGCCGCGCGTTGTTGCCCGGAACGAGCGTTTTCTCGCTGAGTTTCGCTCCCGCGTAAGTTGCGTTTGGATCAGCGATCACCTGCCGGGGATCCTTGAGCGACGCCAGACGCCGTCGGACCAACTCATCCACCCGAAACTGTTCTGGGCCTCCAATTTCGACGATTCCGTTTACGGGCTGCCCGACTGCGACCCTGGCTACTCCAGTCGCGACATCATCGGCCGCCATCGGCTGAAAAAGGACCGGGGCCAAATGCACCTTACCGTCAACCATGGAAATGTCGGCAAGGCCCTTGAGGAACTCGAAGAACTGCGTCGCATGCACGATTGTGTAGGGTATCGAAGATTGTCGAATCAGTTTTTCTTGTGCGATTTTCGCGCGGAAGTAACCACTCTCCGCCAGTTTGTCGGTTCCCACCACCGACAACGCGACGTGATGTTTCACCGCGGCCTGCGCTTCAGCGGCAAGAAGATTGCGGGTTGATGTTTCGAAGAATTTCAGCACGGCAGAGTCTTCCCAGTCGGGAGCATTCGACACGTCGACCACTACCGAAGCGCCTCTCAGGGCTTCAGTCAGTCCTTCTCCCGTGATGCTGTTGACGCCGGTGTTAGGCGCCGCTGCTACCGCTTCATGACCTTGTTCACGCAGTTTGTTGACAAGCTTTGATCCAATAAGTCCAGTACCGCCGATAACTACGATTTTCATAATTCCTCCTTTGTTCTTGATTTGGATATTTCCAAGCCGTTGACGTTACACCTTCAATGACAATGATTCCCGGTTCCCATCGATCTGGACCGGATGAGTTCTGCCAGTTTCAGTGATGGCACGCAGATCTTCTTGCGTTCAGGCTGCGCGGTTAATAGATTTTGGCGTAGTAAACGCCTCTGCGGGCAAAACTCGCACTTGGCGTCGTTTGGTCAAGAAAGAGAATCCCCACTGCAACAATACGAAGAGGCGATTGGCAAACCCAATGAGGAAGTAAATATGCACGCCTGCCCAGATGACCCATGCTGGGAAGCCCGCAAATTTTACAAATCGCAAGTCGGCAACCGCATACGTCCGGCCCACAATCGCAAGATCGCCCTTGTCCCAATACCAGAAAGGCTCGGTCTTCCCACGACCAGCCACCCAGCGACGAATGACCTTCGCGACGTACTCACCTTCCTGAATGGCAGGTTGAGCGACTCCGGGCATGATCATCGAGTTTTTCGATTTGAACCCCAGTAAATTGCGCACCGGAGCAACAACGTGCGCGGTGTCCCCGATTGCAAACACTTCTGCATGTCCCGGAACTGACAGGTCGGGACCGACGATGATCTTTCCGAATTTGTCAGTTTCAGCGCTGAGCCACCGGCCAGCTGGAGACGCAACCACACCCGCGCCCCAGAGGACGGTGCCAGCCTGAACTCTTTGCTCACCAACAATGATTCCTTCGGAATCCACCCGCGTGACACGAGCATTGGTGTAGACCTCTACGCCCAGGCTCTCGAGGTGCCGCTCCGCCTTCATCGAAAGATGCTCAGGATACATGGGCAGAATGCGAGGGCCCGCTTCATATAAGAGAATCCGTGCCGAGGTCGGATCGATGTGCCGGAAGTCGTGTGCCAATGCCATGCGCGACATCTCCGCGAGTGTGCTGGCCATCTCAACGCCAACCGTGCCCGCGCCTACTAGTGCAAACGTCAGTTGCCGGCGAATTTCCTCCGGCCGAGCCTGTTCGATGGACGCCATTTCTTCCGCCCGCTCAAACGCATGCAATATTCTGCCGCGGATTCGGTCCGCATCGTCGAGCGATTCGAGACCCGGCGCGAAGTGGCGCCATTCGTCGTGGCCAAAATAGTTGTACTGAATTCCTGTCGCGAGGATAAGAAAGTCGTACGGTACCTCACCGCGTGTGACATGAACGATGCGGTGTTCTGAGTCGATCCCGACGACCTCATCCAGCACCACATCCAGGTTTTCCTGGTGACTGAAGATTGAACGGAGTGGGCCGGCGATCTCATCCGCCGAGAGCAGCCCGGTAGCGACTTGATAAAGCATCGGCCGGAAGAGGTGATAGTTTCTCTTGTCGATCAGCGTCACTCGAACTGGAGCATGACGCAACCGTCGCGCTGCTGCGAGTCCTCCGAAACCACCACCGATAATGACTACGCGAGGGAGCATTAACTACACCTGCAGGTCGCACGTACGTCATATTTAAGATGAAATATGACATCACGCGGAACTCAAATGAGGCCGATAAATCCCGGATACTCCACAATCCCTTGCCGGTGCAATACAGTTGATCCCGTACGAGGTCGAAGACACGAACAGCAACATCTTCTTGACCGACGCGCACACAAGCCATGTCTTCAAAAAAAAGGTGTGAGCACGTGGCTCACACCTTTCTGAACAACTGTTCAATTCGATTCCTTTACTGGTTCTGCAGCAGGATCGGTTCCACGCCCACCGTCACCGTCGCTCCCTTGGAGATGGTGTGCTTGTTGCCGCTCAGATCCAGATAGTTAACATACTTGGTCGGAGCGCTGTAACTCTTGTTGCCGCCGGCGTGCCACACGGCCTGCGCCGCGTAGTTATTCGAACCGGTCAGGCCGCAGGTCCAGATTTTCGACGAGCTGTTTTCCGAGCAGAGCGTGCTCATCGTGCGTCCCGACATCCAGCTTTCGACGTTCTTATATGCCGTTCCGGCGGTATTGATATTTCCGTTCGATTCCAGCGTGCCAGTCGTCTGATCGTTCCAGTCGTACCAGTAGTGCCGTACCACGCCGTTCGACCAGAGCAGCAGGTACAGCCGCGCCAGGAAGCCAGCCTGATCCGTTTTTCCGGGCAACTCGCTGTCGGTACCCCACGCTCCTTCCGTCGACCAGATTGGCAGCGAACTGATGTTGTAGGTCGACATCGTGCTCTGGTAGCACTGAATTACCGGCACAATATTCTCCACGGTGGTCGTGTAGTACGTGTGCAATCCGACGATGTCGATGTACTTCGATCCACCCGCCGCCAGGAACGATCCCAGCTTGTCGGCCATCGTGCAATTTGCATCCGGATAGTTGTATTTTAGCTGACCATTCGCCGGAGAGATGATCTTGGCGCTGGGGATGTACTTCTTCACATAGGTGTTGGCATCCTGCGTCATCCGCACCAGCTGGGCGTAGGTGCCAGTCCATTGCTTGATGTCGTGCGGGGTGTTCCACATTTCCCAATAAGTAATTTTGGTTTCGCGTTTCGCGGCGGCAGTGATGAAGTCAATGAAATGCTGGTCGCTGCCTGTGCCGTCAGAATTGAGATCGCTGGGAGGATCGCAGGCGCCGTCGGCCATATCGCAACTCTTATCGCCGGATTTCGAGCTCGCCCAAGAGGGAGTCCAGCCCACGGTGTAAACCAATGTTTCGTTTTTGGAATCTGTGGTGCTGACCCAGTCGTCCAACGTCGACCAGTCATAAACACCCTTTGCCGTATTGATCTGTCCCCACGCAACGTGGGAATCCCATAGGCGCATTCCTGTAATTGTCATTGTCGGCCAGGGGGCGTTGTGCAATACGCCATCGTGCGCCGACATGCCGAACAAAGTTCCAGGAATTACAGTCGAGGTAATCGTACTTGGATCGAAAGAAGCGGGAGCCGAAACATCGACCTGGTCGTTTTGCGCGACCGTGAAGGTCGCGGCGGTGAGGACAAAAAACGCAATTACTAGAGGAAGGGGCGCGAAAATCTTCTTCGCTCGCATCGTAACTCCTTGAAATTTATTTAATAGACGGGAGACGAATGGCAAACCGGGACCGGAAAAACTAACTACTCTGGGGATACTACCTTTTACCTACCTGAAAGACCCTACACTGGGGTTGTAGAACCTGCGAGTATTCCCTCGCCATGAGTGCGCCAAAAATACTACTTTCTGAATACACTTCAACAATTTAGGAAAGTCCAAGCAGCTCAGGCATCAACATGCAGAGTTTGGTTTGTGAACGATTGTTAAAGAATTGCTTTATTTCGTTGCGAGCGGTTTTGTCTTGTCGGGGAGGCTCGTCCGTCGAGAAATGCCGGTCTCGGTTTTGGTACCTCTGACTCACTCTTTGCGCTCCTAACGGCACCCACATCGTTTTCCGCAGCGCAGCGGAATAGTTTTTCTCCCTCCATTCCTGAGAAAACACTGCATGCTCGCGCCTTTTCTTGATACAGCACTCGACAACAGCCGGTGCTGTGAACGCCTGATGGTTGGCTTCGGTTTCACGTCCTAGTCTGTTGCTTGAATACCTATTTGGAGCTTCCCGTGACGCGAATCGCAAATATCTTTTTCACCCTGCTCTTCACTGCAGCACTCACCTTATGCGCTGCGAATGCACAACAAAACCAAACCGAATCCTCGAAAACGGCCATGTCTAAGACGTCGGCCGCCACCACTGCAACCGACACCAAATTTCTACGGGCTGTAGGCCAAGCCGATCTCGCCGAAATTGAACTGGGAAATCTGGCACAGCAGAAAGCCACGAACCCGGAAGTGAAGCAGTTCGCTCAGCGAATGGTTCAAGATCACACGCAAAATCGCGATCAGCTCAAACAGCTCGCTGAAACGCAGCATGTGACCGTGCCAGATACCGTCACGGCGAAAGACAAGGCGACGAAAACCGAACTCGAGAAGCTGTCGGGTGCACAGTTCGACAAGGCATATATGAATGACATGGTGAAAGATCACCGGACCGACGTTGCCAAGGTCGCACACGCCAGCAAGACCGCCCAGAATCCTGAAGTGAAGAAATTTGCCGAGCAGACGTTGCCGACGCTACGTTCGCACCTGAAAGAAGCGGAGAAGATCGCTCCCCAAGGCGCGGCTCAGTCGGCTTCCCGTTAATCGTTTCCTACTCTCCCGTGCTTGACTGCGGACCCGCCGCGGTCAAGCTTTTCTCATTCAGGACCTTGGGACAATCATGTTGGGACGAAAAGTCATTGTCAGCGCCGGTTTCTTCACCGGCATCGCCGCAGGTGTGCTGTTGCGGACTCGCCGGCGGACGCAGTTCCGGAACCAGGTTGCGTTCATTACCGGCGGATCTCGCGGGCTTGGACTCGTGCTCGCTCGCGAATTTGCCTTACGCGGAGCGAGCGTCGCAATCGCTGCCCGGGATCCCGAAGAGTTGGCGCGGGCCGAAACTCAGTTGCGCGCATGCACCGACCGTGTCCTCGTAATCGCCGCCGACATGACCATGCGTGAGGAGGCGGAAGGCGCCGCGCAAAAAGCTATTGAGCATTTCGGCCGGGTGGACGTGTTGGTTAACAATGCCGGAACAATCAGCGTCGGACCCGCGGAAACCATGACGATCGATGACTACCGCGACTCCATTAACACGCACTTCTGGGGACCATACTTCACGACCATGGCAGTTCTTCCGGGAATGCAGAAACGGCGCGCCGGACGCATCGTGAATATCTCTTCAATAGGCGGCAAAATCAGCGTCCCACATCTGCTTCCTTACAGTGTTGGCAAATTCGCGCTCACTGGATTCTCCGAAGGGCTGCGCTCGGAGCTTCTCAAGTACAACGTTTCCGTGACGACGGTTTGCCCCGGCCTCATGCGAACCGGCAGCCCGCGAAATGCACTGTTCAAAGGCAACAACGAAGCGGAGTATGCCTGGTTCAGCATCAGTGACGCCCTGCCGCTGATCTCGATGAGCGCGAAGCGTGCGGCGCGGCAGATTGTGGACGCTTGTGGGCGAGGAGACGCGGAAATCATCCTCTCGCTGCCTGCGAAATTAGCCGTGCTCGCCCATGGCCTCTTCCCAGGCACGATTATCAATTTGCTCGGTCTAATCAACGGGCTCTTGCCCCCGCCTGGAGGTATCGGCGAAGACGTTCGCACGGGTAAAGAGAGCTGGTCGAAAAAGCTTCCATCGTGGATTGCCAGCCTGAACGAGCGCGCTGCCCGCGAAAACAACGAGATTGCCTGATCAGCGCTGCAATTTCGGCAGAACCTCTTTCCCATAAAACTGGATCACGCGCTCCTGATCGGGCTGCCCACTGTGAACGTTCACGATAGTCACCCCGCTGTCGAATAGCTCACGAATTTTCTTCAAGTGCACATTCGGATCGGTTCCGATCGCCCATCCTTCGTAAACCTGCTCGAGCGGAATTTGCGCGTTCGCCTCTTTCTGGATTTCCTCCGGATCGCGTACGTTGTAGTAGGTCTTGAATGCCTTCGGCCCGAATCGCCATAGTTCCGCGGCGGCTTCGGCGTCTTTCTTGTCGCCGAGCACACGTATTGCTCTACCAGCACTGGCATGTCACGAACATTCTTCCCGGCTTCCCGCGCTCCCGCCTCGAACTCCCCTTTGTGGTTTTTCCACGTCTTCGGATCCGTAATGAGTCCGTCGCCGTATTGCCCGGCGCGATGCATCGCCTTAGGACCGTTGCCCGCCATCAGCAGCGGAATCGGCCGCGCCGGGCGGTCATAGAGCTTTGCATGCACATCGTAGAACCTGCCCTTGTGGCTTACGCTTTCTCCGGTCCACATCTTCCGGATGATGTCGGCCGCTTCTATGAATCGCTCGGATCGCTCCAACCACTTTGGCCACACGCCGGTCGCCGCTTCTTCGTTGAGTGCTTCGCCCGATCCGATTCCGAGAAAAATCCTGCCCGGAGCAAGCAGGCTTAGCGATGCATACGCCTCCGCGACAACCGCAGGGTTATAGCGAAACGTAGGGCAGGTCACGGTTGGACCGATCCAGATCTTCTTTGTCCGCTGCGTGATCGCTCCCATCGTCACCCAGGCTTCTCCCGCGTGACCCTCATTGGTCTGCCACGGCTGAAAATGATCGCTGGTTGCGACCAGGTCAAAGCCGTTCTGTTCGGCCAGTGCACCAAGTTCCACAAGTCTCGGAACTGGAAACTGCTCGTGCGCCAGCATGTATCCCACCATGTTCTTTCGAAGTCCATCGACATCATTGCCGCTCTCGGAGGCCCCTTGCGCGAACGACAAGCTTCGGCCGGAGAACGCCGACGCTCCGGCGATCATGCCCGCTGATTTCAACAGCGTCCGCCATTCTGTGCCGCAAATCCAGCCTGATCGTTGTCGAAATAAAAAAAGACTTCTAAGCCTTGTGCGGACCAGCCCTGTATCTTCTCTGCCCACCACCCGAGCACCTCGTCCGAATATTTCCCCTGATACGCTTTGCCCGGCCCATGCAGCCGGATGTAGACGAAATCGGCCGTGACATCCACCGGACAGCGCGAGCCCGCAATCTCAAAAACACATACCGCGGCGTTAAATTTTCTGAGGATCTGCCGCACCTCCGCCGTATGCCAACTGGGATGGCGGAACTCGAACGCATATTGCCGCCTCGAAGGCAGAGCCCTCAAGAATTGGCTCAGCCTCTCGTCGTTGATTCCCCAAGATGCCGGAAACTGAAACAGGATCGGACCCAGCTTTCTGCCGAACCCCTCCGCCATTGTCATAAAGCGCGCGATCGACTCTTCTGGTTCGAGCAGTTTTCGAAGGTGAGTAATGTAACGGCTGGCTTTCACGCTGAACAGAAAATCGGATGGGGTCTGCCTCACCCATGTCTCTACCGCCTGCTCGGTCGGCAGCCGATAGAAGCTGTTGTTAATCTCGACGCTGTTCAGCCGCGCCGCGTAGTAGGGCAGCATGGCGTCGCCGCTGATCTTTTCGGGATAGAAATTCCCTTTCCAGTGCTTGTAATGCCAGCCGGATGTGCCGATCCGAACGCTCTGCGTCATCGCGGCGTTTGGATGAATTTCTCCCGCGAAACTTTGCGCTGAAAAAAGCAGAGCGTGGATGGCGATCCGATCTTCGCCATCCCGCGCTCCGCCGGGCGTGCATGGCAGAAACTATTTTGAGCGAGTGGCCCGATGCCGGCTTCAATGCCTCACACACGAATGCAGGGCGGCAAGTGCGTGCCGGGCTTCGAGTAAGGCGTGCCGTTCCGCTCCTTCGACGTCTCCAGCGACCAGTTCGCGTTCTCGGTTGCGGATTGCTGCTTCGGATTCGTAAATCCGGCCATCGATTCGCGCGCGGTCATACTCAAACAAGGCTTCCATGTACCCCGCATACCAGGGTTGTGTGCGGTGAGGAAGTACCGGCGCGTTGGGAATGGATCGTCCAACCTGACGGCTTAATCCCATAGAACATTCCCACTGTCGGACCCGATGTGTTGAAGCAGAATCCCAAGATATGTCTGCGCATTCTGCAAATCCTGCGCTTCGCGCTCGCTGCTCGGAACCGCTGCATGTAATTCAGCCAATCGCTGGTGGATTGCCTTCTGCGCCCGATCGATCTTTGTCCGCGCCCGGTGCCGGTCCCCTTCCAGCAGCGCCGTGTAATAAATCCCATACCAACCAGGCTCATCGCCGGGTGCTGTTCGTACCTCGCGCAGTTCTCTGAGTTCCATAACCGACCGCCAGAAATAATCCCGATGGGAGAAATGCCTGAACAGTAAAGCAAGGCAATGGCGGGCAAACAATACAGTGAAAAATGTAACTCAGGGATATAACGTGAGGATTACGCGATTCAGCCAGCCACGGCCTGCGATTTCAGCGCATGCGTAATGGCCGCCACTAATCCTGGGATGGTGAATTCTTTCGCTTCGATATCGACCTTCAGGCCGGACTCCTTCAGTGTGGCCGAGGTCACGGGGCCAATCGACGAGGTGAGAATTCCATCAAGTCTTGCATTGCTAACTCCGCGCCTGTTCGGGCCGAGCAGGGCTACGAAGTTCTTCACCGTCGACGAACTCGTAAACGTCACCACGTGCGGACGCCTTTTTGCACTCTTCATCACAGCCCTTAAACGAGCGCGGGAGGCAGCAGGCACGACGGTCTCATAGGCCTCAACCACATCCACCACCGCTCCCGCTCTCCGCAATTCCGTTGGGATCACATCCCTCGCAATCTTCGCCCGCACCAGCAGCACCCGCTTCCCTGCTACCTCAGCGCTCAGGCTGCTGACCACCGACTCCGCCACGTATTCTTTGGGCATTACGTCAACCCTCAAACCCCGTTGCTCGATCGCCTTTTTGGTAGCGGGGCCTATCGCGGCGACACGCAACCGGTCTGAGCCGATCCCGGGAGGCTTTTTGCCGCCGCTGCGCAGTCGCTCCCACCTGCTGAAAAAAGCCTCGACCCCATTCACACTCGTAAGGATGAGCCAGTCGTAACCCGCAATATTCATCAGAGCCGAATCGAGAGGTTTGTACGAACGTGGCCGGCGAATCTCGATAAATGGGATCTCGATCACTTCCGCGCCAAGTCTCCGCAGCTCACCCGACAGCGCTCCCGCCTGGTGTCGCGCCCTTCCGACGAGCACACGCACACCGCTGAGCGGACCATGCGCTTTCAGCTCTGCTTGACTATTGCTCATTTTTCTTGGATTTGGAATGAAATCCCAGTCCCTGCTCGCACATCAGCCGTGCCGTTCCAGATACCGTCGTATCCGACGCGGCGCTTAGGCTCTTTATCACGTTCTGCTGTTCCTCTTTTGTACGGTTCTGGCTCAGTTTAAACTTTGCCTCGATCTTACTGACAGCGATTTCGAAACCGACAATATGTCCGAGCATGCGGCTGCGATAAGGTTCGCTGAGACTGGCCCACTGCTCGGCATACGCCGCTTCAAAGGTAGGAATCAGGTCGTGCAAGACCTTCAGAAGCTCCCCGGGTTCGGAAAACACCCGGGCCTCGCCGTAAACATGAACCGCGCCATAATTCCATGTGGGAACGTTCTCCTGCGCAGGATAGTTCGAAGTCGAAACATACGCATGCGGACCGTGAAAGATCATCAGGCATTGCGCCCTCTCTTGCAGGTATTGCCAGTGCGGGTTCGCCTTGGCGACATGCCCCCGAATGGTCATCCGGTCGCCGTCTTCACGGATCACTACCGGAACATGAGTTGCGAACGGAGCCTCGCCATTGTTCGACACCAAAATTGCAAAAGGATTTGCCCTCATAAACCCAACGGCGGTCTCGTGCTCTCGCACCCGAAAATGCTCAGGGATATACATGCCTAGCGATAACCTTCGTGGACCTTAGTGTCCTTTGTGGTGAATGCCTTCGATTTTTGATTGGAACTCACGGCTGCGGCGGAACGGCCAGCCCGCGCCCGTAGACGGCCTCGAGAATCTCATCGCCCCCGCGACTCAGCAGCGCGGCCCCGGCGTCATTGCCCAGTTTCTCCGGATCATCTCCGTCCCGAGAATCACGCAGCACTCTCGATCCATCCGGATCGGCCACGATCGACTCCAGATGCAGCTTTCCATCATGCACCTCGGCAAAAGCGCCGATCGGTACCTGACATCCTCCTCCAAGACTATTCAGCAGCGCACGTTCGCAGGTAGTCGCCGCCCGCGCCTTCGGATCATTCAGGAAAGCAAGCAGTTCGCGAGTCTTCGCATCGCCCTCGCGAATTTCTATACCCAGCGCTCCCTGCCCCGCCGCCGGACACATAATCTCCGCCGGAATAATCTGCTTGATCAATTCCGTCTTCCCCAGCCGCTTCAGCCCTGCCGATGCCAGTATGATCGCGTCATATTCCCCCTGCTCCAGCTTTCTCAGCCGCGTGTCCACATTCCCCCGCAGTGGATGAATGTCGAGATCCGGCCGGATCGCCTTCAACTGCGCCTGCCGCCGCAGGCTCGAAGTCCCAACGCGCGCTCGATTCGGCAGATCCTCAATCTTTGAATAATGCCGCGAGCAAAAGGCATCCCGCGGATCCTGTCTCTCAGTGATCGCGGCAATCTCGAACCCAGCAGGAAGTTCGGTCGGCAGATCCTTCAGCGAATGCACCGCCAGATCGACGCGCCCGGCCGCCAGCGCCTCCTCGATCTCCTTGGTAAACATCCCCTTCGTTCCGACCTTGGCGAGCGCTACGTCGGTAATCTTGTCTCCGGTCGTGTGGATGATTTCGATCTCCACCTCATGCCCGCGCGCACCAAGGAGGGCGGAAATATGATTCGCCTGCCAGAGTGCAAGCTGCGAGCCGCGGGATCCGATGCGAAGCTTAGCCATAGAAGTTGGTCGCTATTGCCTCACACTCCAAATCATGAGCCCCAGAAGCGCTAAACCGAATGTCCAAGCGTATGCGCCAAACCAGCGGAGACACGTTGGATACCAGGGCTTCATGACCATTGCCGACCCAGGCCACCAGCGCGAGACTCTGCTATTCCTGTAATTATTCTGCGCCCAGCTTACGAGCTTGCTGGTCCGAAATATGCAAAACCAACCAACGGCAGCAAGTCCGGCCAGCATGAGGACAAACCCTGTTAGTTCCCAGCCTGTCATTTTCGCCAACGCTTCGGATTCCGCGCTCACCGCGGCGTACCCACTTCATCTTTTCTGTCTGCCGCCGCCGCTTCCTTGGCTTTCACCTGCAGATTGAACAGCCTCCGCACCACATCCACCACAGTCGTCGCTTCCGACTCCTTCGCCGCCGACTTCAGCGTCGTGATTGGCGTATGCATCACCTTGTTAATAATCCCCCGCGTCAGCGCTTCAACGGCGATCTCCTGCTCCGGAGTCAATTGCCCCAGCCGTCCGCGGACGCGATCGATCTCCGCCTGCCGGATCGTTTCCAGATGATCTTGCAGCGACACGATCGTCGGTACCACATCCAGCGTATGCAGCCGCGCCTCGAACCGCTCCACCTCGCCGGCAATAATCGCCTCAGCCCGCTCGGCTTCTTTCCGCCGATCGGCCACATGACTCGTAACCGCCTGCTGCAGGTCGTCGATGTCGTATGCGAAGATGCCGTCCATCTTCGCCATTTCCTGCGAAACGTCCCGCGGCACCGCGATATCGATGAAGAACATCGGGCGGTTCTTGCGCCGCGCCAGGAACTGCTCGCCATGCTCGCGCCTGAAAATCGCATGCTGCGCGCCAGTCGATGTGATCACGATGTCGGCGCGGTCGCAGGTGGCATAAAGATCTTCAAACTTGATCGCCTGCCCATTGAATTTCTGCGCGAGCCCGATGGCTCGCTCGTATGTGCGATTCGCCACGAAAATCGACGCGCAACCGTGCGCCATCAGATGCCGCGCCGCCAACTCGCTCATCTTTCCAGCGCCGACGATGAAAACATTCTTCCCTTGCAGCGTTCCGAAAATCTTCTTCGCCAGTTCCACCGCGACCGACGCAATCGACACCGAAGACGATCCGACCGCCGTCTCACTCCGCACCCGCTTCGCCACCGCAAACGCCCGGCTGAAAAGCTGGTCAAGCTGCCCGCGCACGGCGCCCACAGCCCGCGCCGTCGCGTACGCCTCTTTCACTTGACCAAGAATCTGTGCCTCGCCCACCACCATTGAATCCAGGCTCGCAGCCACGCGAAACAGATGCCGCACGGCATCTTTCTCGCGGAACTCGTACAAATGCGCGTCCAGCTCTTCCGCCTTCAGATGAAAATGTTCGTGCAGGAATCCGCGCAGATCGGCGTGCCCATTCGTCGTGTGCGTGACAATCTCCACCCGGTTGCAGGTCGAAATCACCATGCCCTCTTCGATTCCGGGGTAAGCCGTCAGCTCGCGGCAGGTATCCGGCAGACGCGATTCCGGAATCGCCAACCGCTCCCGCACTTCGAGCGGAGCGCTCTTATGATTCACGCCAATGAGCTGGAATCTCATGAGGCTCCAAACCTGTGAATCGCCGAGAAGTAATTGGCCGCCCATGCCGCCAATGCAGCCACCACGGTAAATGTCGCCAGGAACGCCGCCCTGCGCCCGCGCCATCCGGAGTTCCACCGGGTAAACACCATTACCATGTACACAACCCACATCAGCAGTGAGAGCAGGATTTTCGGATCAAGAAAGTCCACGTGCCCGTACGTCGTAACCGCCACAACCGATCCGGTCAGCAACCCGAGCGTCATGAACGGAAAGCCCAGCAGCAGCGACCGGTATCCGATCTGATCAATGACTTCCAGCGCCGGCAGGAATGAAATCAAACTCGTCGGATTCTTCGACTTCAGCCGCCGCTCCTGCAACAGATAAAGCAAGCTCGCTCCGAAGCTCAACACCAGCGCCGCATATCCCGTAAAGATCAGGATGATGTGGGCGATCAGCCATCCCTTGTGCGACACAAATGCAGTCAGCAGGACGGGCTGCTCATCGACCGCGGCCACAAAAGTCAGAAAGAACACGACGGGAAAAACAACCACTCCGGGCGACGTGGTCTTGTAGATCGCATAGATGACCATGAAGAAGGCCATGGACAAAAATGCCAGCAGGGATTCGCCGTTGTGCACCGACACCCAGGCGACCTGGCCCGACATGTAAATCTCGGTCAGGGATACGAAATGAAACACCATGCCCATGCTCGCCGCATGCAGGGCGATACGGCTGAAAAGGTCACTGGTGCGGCTCAGCGCCACGAAGGCGTACACCAACCCGATGAAGTAGCACCCCAGTGCAAAACGCAGCCAAAGCAGTGGCATAGGCCGTAAAAGGTCCGGAATCCTTAGAGTTTACCCCAATCCCAGGGCCGGACGCTGATTCCTCAAGTCCAACGCCTCCATTGTCCATAGGAGAGAGCCTAAGGCCAGCAAAGAGGGTCACTTAAGCGTGTGATTAGAATCACAGACTCGCGAAAGGAGCATTCGGGTGCCCCACTTCTGGCCGGTTTTGCCAGAAGTGGGGATTTTCGTGGTCGAACTGCCCGTGTCCTCGTAGCGCAGCCTGTCTCGAGGGCCGGCGCTACTTCGTCTTCCCGCCAGCCCCGTGCGGATTCTCCATCCCGCTGCCATGCGGATTCGGCATTCCCGGCGCAATACCCCCGCCCATATGGCTGCCGCTCATCGATCCCATATCTCCCGGGGCGAAGCAGGTCACGCGCCCGCTTGAAGCCACCCGCAGCTGCGACGGACAATCGCCCGCCGTCACATTGGCCGAGTCGCCCGATCCCTGCGACTGCACCGTAAACAGCCTTCCGTCGGCATTTCCGGCCACGCCGACCGCCATCCCCGGCATGTCATACGCTACGTAGAACGGCTTCTTCGCCTGGCTCGCGTTCATCGCACAGTCGCTGGCGGCCTTGGCTTGGTCCGCTGGCGATTGCACATTCAGCCGCCCACAATCCGTAGCCGAATTCCCGGCGTACGACTGCAACTTCTGCTCGACGGCATCAGGCGGCCTCGACGAGGCTGGCACCGGACTCGAAGAATTTGGAGACTTGTTGCACGCCAGCAACGCGGCAAGGGCGACAGTAAGGATGAGCACGTGGACATTCATAACACGCGATTGTAAATGGATCGGAGTGCCCAATCCTAGCCGCGTTTTTGCGGCTAGCCTGCGTGTTTGGGACCGGAAGGCAACTTTTCGACTTTCTCTTCACTCCCGCATAATGCCTCAGAAATCACGGCAAAACCCCCGATTCCGTGATACCTTCTTCTGCTCGAAAGGGAGTTTCCCTATGAAGTGCGCGCCCATCGGATTCGCTCTCATTTCTCTCGTTCTGCCCGTCATGGCCCAGCAGAAAACAGACGAAGGTCCCACAAACGAGAAAGCCCAGAAGACCTACCAACAGGCTCTCAAGCACGTACAGGAACACAACTCCGCCCAAGCGTTTGACTCCTTCAAGAAGGCCGACAAGCAGGATGGCGGCCATTGCTGGGCATGCCAGAAGAAGATCGTCCAGTACAGCATTCAGTTCGGCGACTGGAAAGCGGGCGAGACCGCGTCCGACGAGTTGATCGCCGAAGCGAAGACCCCGACAGATACCGCTGTCGCGCACTATGACTTGGGCAACCTTCTCTTCAATGAAGGCCTGGATCGTCACAAAGACGAGTTCTTCAGCCGCTCGCACGACGAATTCTGTAAAGCTCTGGCGGCGGCTCCGAAGTTTCCCGCTGCCCTTCTGGAGGATGGCCGCGCGCTCGCCCACCTCAAACAGGACGATGCCGCCAAAGCCCGCTTCCAGCAGTTCGTGGACATGACGAAAGGAGATTCGCCCGAGCGCCAGCGAGCCCAGCTATTCATCGCCGAACCGGAACTGGCCCGCGCGTTGATGGCGCCTCCCTTCTCCATCACCACCCTCGATGGACAGCACGTCTCGCTCGACGATCTTCAAGGCAAGGTCGTCCTGATCGACTTCTGGGCCACATGGTGCGGCCCATGCCGCGAAGCTCTGCCGCACATGCGCGACATTGCAAAAAAGTTTGCCGGACAACCGCTGGTCGTAGTGAGCATCAGCCTCGATACGGACGAGGCGAAGTGGAAAGAATTCGTTGCGAAGAACGAAATGACCTGGCTGCAATATTGCGATCACGGATTCACGGGATCGATCGCCCAATCCTTCGGCGTGAAGGCCATTCCGCACACCTTCACGATCGACGCCGACGGCATCCTGCAGGATGAACACATCGGCGACGCATCCATCGAAGGCAAGCTGAAAAAGCTGATCAAGCATGCCCAGGAAAAGGCCGCCCAGAAGGCATCTTCAACCGCGGGTGAATAGCTGCAGCGCAGCTGATCGAGAAATCTGGGTGGCTCATTCTAGCCGCGCCTTTTGTGGCTAGGGTGAGATTTCGAAAGTGGCTAATTTTTCCCCGTCAACTCCCGAATCAAATCCACCTCCGCTTGCCGGTACGGCCTCCCATCCGGATGCAGTACTTCATGAAACCACACCGGCGGCTGCATCAAGATATACGGATGCTGCCACGACTCCCACGGATAATAGGTCTGCGTCTTCCCCGCCACGAATCCCCAGTTGATTGCACCGACGCGCTCCGCCTTCGCAATCGGCAGGATCGTGTCAAATGTGCTCCCCACCGAGCGAGCCATAAACTCCGTGCAGATCACCGGGCGATGAAATCTCCGC
>DATEJO010000284.1:0-2247 GCA_035277905.1 Candidatus Sulfotelmatobacter sp. | reverse complement strand
TTCTGTACCTTGCGCTTGGCCAGTGTAAGACGTGAGAACTGACGCCCGCCGTTAAGGGGTCGGATCAGCGCTACGCAATAGCAATGACGCCGACCCTGAATTTTCTTGGTGGAGAGAAGGAACGATGGCATATCCGTTACCCGAAGACATAAAGCAGCACGCTCGTGCGCTGTGTGGGAATAGCAATCTTGAGGTGATGGACCCAGGAAGCTTGATAAAGACGGATGACAACCGTTGGCTCGTTGCAGTGCGTGACCGCGTGACTGACATGGGCCTGTGGATAGAGGTCCGTGTGACTCCGCACTTGCGCCCGAATTGTGCCACGATAATTCCAGGGTAAGTTTGTGCCAGTTTTGTGCCAGACGGGTTATCAAGGTGTAGCTTGCGACGTTTTGTTCGTTTCCTTAGCGATTTCCCGTCAATCACTTATCGCTAACTCATTTCTCCTCAATCGCTTGGCGTACTTCGAGTCCAACCGCCGCCACCAGAATTTTCAAGAAAGATCTTGCTCGCTGCCCTCAGCCTTTCGCCGCAGCTAGCTCCGTCCACGCCGAGTTCCGTTTGGACGATTCAATCGCCGCTGCAATGAATCGCATTTCGGCGACTCCGTCGTCGACGCTGGGAACGAGCAATGACGCGGGATTCGGCGTGCGGCCGTCGATCTTGGCGCTGATCTGCTCCGCGAAATCGGTATAGAGTTGAGCAAAGGCCTCAAGGTATCCCTCCGGATGTCCGCCCGGAATGCGGCTCGCATGAGCAGCGACAGCGTCTGCTCCTGCTCCCGCGCGGCGAATCAGCTCCGGAGGCTTGCCCAGCGGCTTCCACCAAAGATGATTCGGATCTTCCTGACGCCACTCCAGCCCAGCTTTCTCTCCATAAACTCGCAGACGAATGTTGTTTTCATTCCCCGCCGCGACCTGGCTGGCCCACAACATTCCTTTGACGCCCTCGTTGAACCGCAGCAGCATCTGCGCGTTGTCGTCGACTCTGCGTCCGGGCACAAAGGTGGACAACTCGGCGGCAATCCGCTCGCAACGAAGCCCAGTGACGAACTCGGCGAGGTTGAACGCATGCGTGCCGATATCGCCCAGTGATCCTGCCGGACCGCTCTGCGCCGGATCGGTGCGCCACGCCGCTTGTTTCTGTCCGGTTTTTTCGAGCGGAGTCGCAAGCCAATCCTGCACATACTCAACCTGCACCACACGGATCGGCCCAAGTTCCCCGTCGGAAACCAACTGCCGCGCCTGTCGCACCATGGGATATCCCGTGTAATTATGCGTGAGCCCGAAAACTAGACGTGAGTTGCGAACGATCTTGGCAAGGTCGAGTGCGTCTTCCAGAGTCGTCGTGATCGGCTTGTCGCAGATCACGTGAATGCCGGCTTCGAGAAACGCCTTCGCTATCGGATAATGAAGATGATTCGGCGTGACAATTGAGACTGCGTCGATGCGATCCGCACGCTTCGATTCTGCGGCAGCCATCTCGCGAAAGTCAGCGTAGCGGCGCTCCGGAGCGATGTGCAGTTCGCGTGCTCCCTCGCGTGCTCGCTCCGGATTCGCCGACAGTGCTCCCGCGACCAGTTCGTAGCGGTCGTCGAGTCTCGCGGCGATGCGATGCACGGCCCCGATGAAAGCTCCCGGACCACCTCCAACCATTCCGAGCCGAAGCCTGCGATTCGAAGCGCCGGAGGCAGCTCCTTGAATTGTCATGACGATCGAAACTCCTCCCGCTCAGTCGAGCCCCAGCATACGGCGGTTCGTGCGCGAATCGGGTGTGCCGCCAGCCCAGTCTTCAAACGACCGATCGACGGACTGAATAATGTGCCGCGCGATGAACGGCGCGCCCTCGGCCGCTCCCTGTTCGCTGCTCTTGATGCAGCATTCCCACTCGAGAACAGCCCAGCCATCGTATCCGTATTGCGTCAGTTTCGAAAAAATCGCTTTGAAATCCACCTGCCCGTCGCCCGGAGAACGAAACCGCCCCGCACGCTCCGGCCAATTCTGATATCCGCCATAAACCCCGCCGCGCCCCGTCGGACGGAACTCGGCGTCCTTCACGTGAAACATCTTGATTCGGTCGTGATAAAAGTCGATGAATTGCAAGTAATCGAGCTGCTGCAGAACGAAATGGCTCGGGTCAAACAAAATATTTGCGCGCGGATGATTCTTCGTTCTCGCGAGGAACATCTCCCAGCTCGCGCCATCGTGCAGATCCTCTCCGGGATGAATCTCGAAACAAAGATTCACG
>DATEJO010000283.1:0-4195 GCA_035277905.1 Candidatus Sulfotelmatobacter sp. | reverse complement strand
TTCGAAGCGCTGAACGCCTTCGCCGCGGGCGGCATCGTGCCTGATGATTCGCTGGCTTTCGTCCACAAGAACGAAATGGTTCTGCCGGCGAGCTTGTCGTCGGGCTTGTCGCAGATGATCACTGATGACGAAAGTGGCGGGAACAATGTGCACATCAACTTCTCAGTCTCCGCGACGGATTCGAAGAGCTTCGAAGGCCGTCTGCACGAGCATGCGGACGCGCTGGTGCAGGTGATTAAGCGTGCGTGGAGACACGGAAAGTTCTGAGATCGCCCAAGCGTTTGTCCAAGCGTTTGTCATTCCGAGCCGCTGCTTTTGCGGCGAGGAATCCCTATGGGCTCCCATGCTGCATGGGAATTGATAGGGATTCCTCACTTCGTTCGGAATGACAAAGACGTTCATTGTCATTCCGAAGCCGCTGCGGTTGCGGCGAGGAATCGCTACCCACGCCCCTGCTGCATGGGTATCGATAGGGATTCCTCACTCCGTTCGGAATGACAAAAAGAAACCGTGACAAGCAAGAACCATGTCCAACACACAATTCCCCGATCTTCGCGGCCTCGCCTGGGACTACACGCTCACGCCCACGTTCTCGACCGGCATCCAGCAGGCGACCAGCGGACGCGAGGTGCGCGCGGCGTTCTGGAGCGCGCCGCTGTGGAAGATATCGCTCACGTACGAATTCCTGCGCGATGACGCACAGCACGTCGATGCCAACGGATACTCCGAGCTGCAGCAGCTCGTCGGCTTCTTTCTCGCGCGCCAAGGCGCATTCGACTCGTTCCTCATCGATCTCGCCCAACTCACGCGCAAGCCGCTCGACTCGACCATTTCGGGACAGCCAATCGGCACAGGCGACGGCAGCACGACGAGCTTTCAGCTCGCGCGCAACCCCGGCGGATATCTGGAGCCGGTGCAAAATCCTGCAGGCCAGAGCGCGACCGTGTACGTTGCCGGTGCTCGCAAGACGCAGGGCGTGGATTACACCATCGCGAACGGGATCGTAAGCTTCGCGTCGCCTCCGGCGAGCGGAGCCGCAGTAACCGCGGATTTTCAGTGGCTCTGGCGTGTGCGTTTCACGCAGGATGAGCTGGAGTTTGGGAATTTTATGTATTTGCTTTGGGAGTGCAAGAAGGTGGAGTTGGTCGAGGCACGGCTCTAATCGTCAGTCCGAACGCTCCTGATTTGTCATTCCGAACGAAGTGAGGAATCCCTACTGTACCCATACAGTTTCGGCTCAGTAGGGATTCCTCAGCCGCAAAAAGCGCGGCTTCGGAATGACAAGACGGATAAACATCATGAAATCCGCCACACCCGCATTCATCGCCTGGCTCGCCGCCAATACCGAAATGCTCATGGCCGAGCTCTACGACGTCACGCTCGCCGACGGCACGGCCCTGCATTACACGACGTTCAATCGTAACCTTGTGATCAGCGGCACAACTTATCTCTCCGGTCCGCCGAACTTCACGCGGGGAACCGTGGAAGAAGTAATCGGCGTTTCCAAAATTGGGACTCTCAGCCTCCAGATTCACGCCAGCCCATCCGACATGATCGGCGGCGTGCCGATCCTGCAGAAGATCGCGCGCGGCGACTTCGACAAAGCGCAGATCACGGTCCGTCGTCTGTTCATGGATTCGGCGCTCAACCAGCAAGGGACGGTGATTCGCTTCGTCGGCAACATCGGCGATCTCGATCAGCTCTCGCGCACGATGGCCAAGTTCACCTGCAAGAGCAAAGTCGAAGAGCTGAACATTCAGCTCCCGCGCAACATCCTGCAGCCCACCTGCATGCACACGCTCTTCGACGCCGGATGCACACTGAACAAATCCGCCTTCGCCGCGAATGGAACCGTGCAGGCGGGCAGCACGGTGAACAAGCTGATCACCAATCTCACGCAAGCCGACAGCTACTTCGACAACGGCCAGCTCGTCTTCACCTCAGGCGCAAACAACGGCCACGTCGCCGCCGTGAGGACATACACGAATTCCGGCGGGACCCTGTACTTCTTCGTGCCGCTGCCGACAGCGCCGGCGATCGGCGACACATTCACGATTTATCCGGGATGCGACAAGACGCAGGCGACGTGCACGGCGAAGTTCTCGAACCTGACGAACTTCGGCGGGTTCCCGTATGTGCCGGCTCCGGAAACGGCGATCTGAGAAACGTCAGACCAAAATTGAGGCAGGTATGATGCTCAAATGCGAGCGCTCGGAGTACCTATCTCTCTTCTTCTGATTAGTTTATTGCAATGCGACTCTAATTACCGAAAGGTAACGTGCAAACCAATCGATCACGCAACACGTGTCATCGTCTCAGGATTGGAACCAGCTTATTCCGACTACTCAATCACTGATCCCGACAGAATTCGGAAGATATTAGCGTTTACAAATGCACGACCGGAGGGTTCCAACGCACGTTATGCGACCCCGGTGCAGGCACCCATTAGTGCGGCAATCTACGACGGATCCAATTTTGTAGGAGCGTTTGGCGTCGGCTCAAACTTTTTTACTCTGATCTGCAAAGAGGGAAAAGGAGCCCGCGATGCCACACAAGCGGAGGTCGAAGAATTCAAACGGCTGATTGCTCCTGATGCTCCCGCTCAGACCAACAAAGACTCGCGCTGAGGTCGTAAAGACCGCAAAATCCTGGCTCGGAACTCCCTACCACCACATGGGCCGCATTAAAGGGGTGGGTGTGGATTGCGCGATGTTTCCGCTCGAGGTATATCGCGAGGCTGGGCTGATCGGCGACATCAGCGTTCCTTACTACCCGCAGGACTGGATGTTGCACCGATCGGAAGAAATATATCTTCGCATCGTGCAGCAGCACGCGAGAGAAACAGAACCCGCTGCAGTAGCGGCGGGCGATTTTGTCCTATATCACTTTGGTCGCTGCTGGTCGCATGGCGCGATCGTTCTGGAATGGCCACTGATTATTCATGCGGTCATGCAGCATGGAGTGATTCTGTCCGATGGCGAGAAGGACGGAATGTTAGTTGGACGAAGGCGCCGATTCTTCTCAGTCTATGAATATTGTCATTCCGAGCCGCTGGTTTTGCGGCGAGGAATCCCTACTGAGCCGATGCAGCATGGGTTCAGTAGGGATTCCTCACTTCGTTCGGAATGACAGAGTAAAGACCTATGTCCCTCTTCCATCCCAAACGTCCCGTAGCGCAGCAACCCACAGTCCTGCACACGCTGCGCGTGCAGACTGCCTCCTACGGTCAGGCGATTCCGATCATCTATGGCCAGAATCGCATTTCGGGAAAGCTGATCTGGTATGGGGACTTCACGCCGATCGCGCAGACTTCGAAGCAGGCGACCGGAGGCAAAGGACTGGGCGGCGGCACGAGTCGAACTACGAGCTACACGTACACCGCTGCCGTCGCAATTGCGTTGTGCGAAGGGGCGATTCAGCAGCTTTGCAATGTCTGGGACACGAAGGGCACGCTGCTGCTCATCGCCGCTTCGGAGAACTTCACTGTGCCGACCGGCGGCGGGAGTTATCAGGTCGCGCAGCATGCCGACTACGTTGCGCATTACGGAGTGGCGCGGGCGGATGCGTACTCGGTAGTCGCGAACGATTTCGGCTCTGACGGGCCGGTGACGCTTGCGGGAACGCAGAACACGCCGATGTCGCTGGTGGCGAGTTCGCCGGCTGCGGGTGAGTACACGCTCAATCCTGCGACCGCGACGTTCGCGTTCGCGGCTGCCGATGCCGGCAAGCAGGTCACGATTACTTACATCTATGCTGTCCCAAATTCGAGCTCCAACGGACAGCCTCTGCAGCAGCTTGCTCTGACTCTGTTCACGGGCACGCGTCCGCAGTCGCCGTGGCCTTATCTCACGTCGAATCATCCGGGGCAGGATCTTGGTTACAACGGCATCGCCTACGTCGCCGCGTCCGCGATGGACCTGGGCAGCTCCGGCTCTCTGCCGAACTATACGTATGAAGTTCTCGGGCTTCTGCCGTTCGGCGGCGGCATCACCGATGCCGAGCCGGGCGCGATCATCGATGATCTGCTCACGAATCCGTACTACGGCGCAGGCTGGCCGAGCGCGTTGATCGGCGACTACTCGAACTTCTCTGCATACGCAATCGCCAATGGACTCTTCTTCTCTCCAGTGATCGACGCGCAGCAGACGGCAGCGGCGATCATCGACGATCTGGCTGACCTGGCGAACGGCGCGGC
>DATEJO010000282.1:0-4386 GCA_035277905.1 Candidatus Sulfotelmatobacter sp. | reverse complement strand
AGCAGCCTCGGCGGCTTCGCACTGCGACAATTCAAAAGACAAAATTAACCACCCTGCAGACGCTCGCGGCTCGACACGTGTCGAGCCGCTTTTTTTGCTTTAATAATCGATCGTGACATCGTGTCCACCGAGTCTATGGTGTCCACTCAGTCCACCTCGTCCATTTTGGCTAGGCCTTTGAGCTACCAGTGCCGGTTTCGCACATCAAGAACCTATCCCTTTCCCCTCGCCCGCGCCTTCTCTGCCTCCTCCTTGTAGTACTGCTGAATGCCGCTCAGCCTCCGGTGCAGATATTCGATCGCCTGGGTGCAGGCATCCACCTGATCGTCGTTTGCCGCATTGGGAAAGTGGAGCAGTTCGTGTACGAAGTCGCCCACCCACGCCGCCCGTTCGGGCAGCAAGATGTTGCCCGACTCGAACAGCGGAGAAACGGAGTTCAGCCGTCCCAATTTGGGATCTTTGGGCGTTCTCGGGATGATTCCGTTGATATGGTCGCGCAATGAGCGAATCACCGCCGGACCATTCGCCTTGTCCTCGACGAGTTTGGCCGTGGCCTGCGGATATTTACGGCTCATCTCCCGGATCGCCTGCCCTGTGCGCACGAAGTCCATGCGCTCGCGCACTTGATCGACCAGGTAGTAGTTGGCTCCAAAGTGTGCCCACACCTGCCCAACCACGTAGTCGGAGTCGCGTGTCTCTTTGAAGCTGCAATCCCAGCTTTGAATCCATTTGCCCTTGTCCTCTGGCAGCTCCTGGTAATACTTGATCCAATCGCGCTTGATGATGCCACCCTCAAACGGCGCCGGATTCTGCTGATATTGTCCGGCATACGCCCATGATCCCAACGCCGTTTTCAGACCATCCAGCACCTCGCGCGGGAAGCGCTCCGGCCAGAGCAGGTCGCCGGGCCTGCGCTCATGCGTCTCCCGATCCGGATCGGAAAACATTACTGATTCGGGAACTTCGGCTTCAGCGGGTAATTTGATGTGCGTCCAGGCGCCCGGCTCTCGCGCAAGCAGATGGCCGGTCAAGTCGTTCTCGTGCAGGCGCTGCATGATGACGATGATATTTCCCGTTACCGGATTATTGAGCCGCGAACGAAAGGTAGCATCGAAATTACGGTTTGTGGTCTCGCGCTCCTTGTCGCTGAGGGCGTTCTGTGCGTTCAGTGGATCGTCGACGATCAGCTCGTCGCATCCCTTGCCTGTCGCCGATCCGGTAATCGAAGTCGCGAACATTACTCCCCGTTGCGTGTTCTCGTATTGCATCTTCCGGTTCTGATCTTCTGAGAGGCAAACGTGCGCTCCCCAATATCTGCGGTAGTGCTCCGAGTTGAGTACGTTGCGCCGGAAGACCGAATGGTCGGTGCTCAGCTCCTCGGAGTAGCTGACAAACATGAATCGCCGCTGTGGCACGGCGATCCATCTCCAGACGGGATAAAACACCGTGCACAGCAGCGACTTCATGCTCCGCGGAGGGACATTGATGATCAGCCGCCGGCACTTACCTTCTGCGACCTGTGTCAGGTTGTCGCAGAGAAGATCGAGATGCCAGTTCCACTGGAGCGGCGTCGCCGGTTCCAAAACGGACCAGAAGAATCTGACGAACGCCGCCAGCTTCGCCTGCAGTCCGCGTCGGTGCTGCTCGATCTGCGTGCGATCAAGCAGACATTTACGAAACTTCCGGTCTGATGAAGCCAATGGCTCATTGCAATTGTTCAACGTCCGAATCCAGTTCCCCAATTTCCGCGCACAGGCGGGCACTCCGGCGACGAGCCATCATGATGGGTTGATTACGATGGCGTCGCCGGAGTGGGTTTTGCGGGAGAGCTTGCTTTTTTCGTCTTGTCATTCCGAGTCCGCCTCAGGCGGATTCGGGATGACAATCAGGCTCCATTCCAGCCTTCCACCGCCGCAAATGCTCGTTTCGATCCGCACGCATACGCATGCATGGTTGCCGGACCGATGCGCGCGCTCTCATCGCGCAAATTCTCCGGACGATGAAACACCAATCGAATGGCTTTTCCGCGATTGATGCAGGTGGCCGCGCGATCGCGCACCATGCGCACGGCTACGTCGCGCATGACGTAGTACGCGGGCTCGCTCCACGTGGGCTGAAACAGGCGAAATACTGGAACGCGATGGTTTGAGGTCTGGTGTGGCATCTTGAGTCCGCACGAAAGAGGCTGTCGGCGTTCGGCCAACGATCTTTTCTTGTGTCATTCCGAGCGAAGCGAGGAATCCCTACTGGACCCAGAATGGTTGAGAGCGGTAGGGATTCCTCGCTTCGCTCGGAATGACAATAAAATTGGTCGTTGGCCGACAGCCCGGCTGTCGAAATACACATCTCCGCCAACGATGTAAGGTGCAGGCCGAATGGAAGAGAATCCTTCCGTGAAACTGATTGGCAGCGCCGCTCCTGCCGGTGGTCAGCGGAGTTTAAGCTCCGCCGAGTTCTCGTGATGTCCTCGTCTAGGCTCCGTGTCTGCCGAGTCCGTATCAACTGACTACACTCTCTGTGCTATGCGATTTTGGGAAATTCGTCAAGAGAAAAAATGAGCTCAATTTCCTGGCGAGGAGATTGCTGGATGAGCAAGGCAAGTGCCACGATTTGCCCGCCGTTCGCAATAAACTCAATTCCTGAAATAGGAATCAGGCTAATTTCATCTGATGTGCCATAAATTCCAAGAGCTGTCATCCTGAGTCCGCCTCAGGCGGACGAAGGACCTCCCGGAATGCTTCAAACTAAAATGCACTTTCCAGGCTCCTCGGCGATGCACGTGAGATTTTCCGTGAGAGCCTCAAGACGGCATTTTCTGACTGAAACATCGCGGGAGATCCTTCGTCCGCCTGAGGCGGACTCAGGATGACAGGATGAGGAAACTTAGAGTGAATCCACGTGGAGCACCGCATCTGCCACCCTCGCCGCTGCAACCGCTTCCTTCACGTCATGCACCCTCACGATATGCGCGCCGGCGAGAATGCTCGCTGTCATCGCAGCAACACTGCCCGCCAAACGCGAAGCACCGTCGCTTGCATTCGCCGGCTTTCGCGCCACGAACGACTTTCGCGACGTGCCGCTGAGCAGAGGGAATCCGAGCCGCTGCAACTCCGCCAGCTTTCCCAATAAAGGAAAGTTCTCTTCCATCCTCTTCCCGAATCCGAATCCGGGATCGAGCACGATGCGTTCGTGCGCGATGCCGGCGTCCTTCGCGTGCTGCGCGATCGCGCGCAAACCTTCACTGACCAGAGGAACAACTTCTGCGACTGCAAGCGCCGGCAGGCTCGACCACTCTTCCGGACGTCCGCGCGTGTGCATGAGCACGCATCCGCAATCGGACGACGCAAGCAGGGAAGCCATCCTGTCGTCCCAGGTGAGACCGCTTACGTCATTGATGATGTCGGCGCCGCGATCGCACGCTTCTTCCGCAGTTTCCGCCTTGTAGGTATCGACGGAGATGATCGCGTCGCGTACTTGAGCGCGAATGCCGTCAATGACCGGCAGCACGCGCCGCTTTTCTTCGTCCGTACTCACCGGCTGTTTTTTTCCGGGGCGCGTGGACTCGCCGCCGATGTCAAGGATGTCGGCGCCTTCCGCCAGCAGCGTGAGGGCATGAGCGACCGCGCGACCAGTATCGAAGAAATCGCCCCCGTCAGAGAACGAATCGGGCGTGACGTTCACGATGCCCATGATCAGCGTGCGCTCCCCGAGCTTGAGTGAACGAGAACGCACCTTCCATTCGAACGCCGGACGCATGTGGGGATTGTAAACAGGAAGAATCAAAACACGACACGGATTGCACGGATGTCACGGATTACACGGATCGAATCAGGTGGGCTCGTTAGCACCCACAGCTCTCGCATGGTTCGGCCTTTGCAGTATCCGTGTGATCCGTTGAATCCGTGAAATCCGTGTCGTGTTTTGCTTTTGATGCCCGTGCCACCAAAGCTGCTGGTTGTACAATCCGCCCAATGGTCAATCGCACCCTTGCTGTCTTCCTGCTGACATCATTCTTAGCATTCAGCATCCATCTGCAGTCGCAAGCCGTACCCGCTACGGGCAATCAACAACCACAGCCAACGCAAGCCGCCCCTCCTCCTCAACCCGTGCCAGTTGCGCCCGCGCCGACGGTCTCGCCACAGGCCATGCAGGATCTTGGCACGCGGCTGGCGGCGCGGATCAATGCCATTCGCGCGCAGGACCCGCGCTCGGCTCATGCCATTTGGGGAATCAGCGTCGTCGATCTCGCTACCGGCAGCTCGCTCTATGCGGAGAACGCCGACAAGCTGTTGCATCCCGCGTCGAATACAAAGCTGTTCACGACGGCGACCACGCTCGCTCTAGTTGGCCCCGACTACAAGTTCCTCACCACGATCGAGAGCGCGA
>DATEJO010000281.1:0-6643 GCA_035277905.1 Candidatus Sulfotelmatobacter sp. | reverse complement strand
TCAAAGATGTCATGAAAGTCGAGCCTCTAGCCGCCAAGTACGCCAGCTTCGGATGGGACGTTCTCCGCATCAACGGCCACGATATGACGGAAGTAGTCGATGCCCTCGAGCAGGCAAAACAGATAAAAGGAAGGCCCGTCGTCATTCTCGCCGACACGGTAAAAGGCAAAGGCGTGAGCTTCATGGAAGACCAAGCCGGATGGCACGGGAAGGCCCCGAATTATGACGAACTGACCAAGGGGCTTCAGGAACTCGGCTTAATCGACCAAATTCCCGTGCAGCACCTGCTCGATAAAGCCCGCTATTATCAGGCGGAAGTCGATCGCAAGCTCAACGCGAAAATTCCGCGGTTCAGTCGCGATTACTGGTGGAATGCCCGCGTCGACATGAACGTCAAAATGGAGCCGACCCGCAAAGGATTCGGCCAGTCTCTCGCGAAAAACGGGGACGACGATCGTGTCGTCTGCCTCGGCCTCGATATCTCCGGATCGATCACGATCAGCGACTTCTATTCCGGCAAGCCCGACCGCAAGAATCGCTGGATCAGCATGGGCATTGCCGAGCAGTCCGCAACCTCTGCCGCCGCCGGACTCGCCCGCGAAGGAAAGCTGCCTGTCTTCGGGACCTACGCCACGTTCGCAGCCGCCCGCAACCTCGACCAGATCCGCACCTCGATCTGCTACGGCAACTTCAACGTAATGATTGCCGGAGCGCACGGTGGAGTCTCGGTCGGCCCCGACGGTGCCACACATCAGGCCCTCGAAGACTTATTCGCCATGCAGGGACTGCCGAACATGTCGGTCGTCGTTCCCTGCGATGCGATTGAAACGCGGAAAGCAACCGACTACCTGCTCTTCAAGCACGTGGGGCCGAAGTATATCCGCTTCGCCCGCGAAGCCACCCCGATGGTCAGTGATGAACACACGCCGTTCGTTTTCGGAAAAGCCAACATCATCCGTTTGCGTCATGTCGGTCCGGACTTCCTGAGAGCCTTCGAAACCGAGTTAGCCGAATCGTACGAGAATGAAAGGGAAGACCTCAGCATCGTCGCCTGCGGACCAATGGTCCCCGAAGCCATGCGCGCCGCCTACATCCTCAAGCAGGAATTCGGCTACGAGACGCGTGTACTCAACGTACACACACTCAAGCCAATCGACGCCGCGGCGATCATCCGCGCAGCCCACGAAACCGGAATTCTTGTGACGGCCGAAGAACACCAGATCGGAGCCCTCGCGTGGCGCGTCAGCGGAATCCTGACCGAAGAACCATCGCTTTACGGAGTTCCGGTAATCACCGGCGCTATCGGCGTAAGAGACCGCTTCGGAGACTCCGGCGCCCCCTGGGAACTGATCAAGGAATTCGAAGTCAGCGCCGAACACATCGCCCACAAAGCGATGGAGTTGATGGCGATCAAGAAAAAGCGCGTCGAGCGCGAAGAGCTAAGCCTGGCCGGAACCCGCTGAGATCAGCAGTCACTAGTACGAAATGCGTCATCCCGAACGCTCGCGTTTTTACCAGCGGGCGGTAGGGATCTGGCATGCATCGCCACCAGCGCCCGTTACCTTCGTTACCCCGAACGTACCCCTCCGGCTACGTCCGCTCCCGACTTCGGACCCTATAATTTGTTCACGCGAACAACTCAGCTGATGACGCACGCGCGTTGAAGCAAACGCATTCGCCAGAAAACTGCCGCATGACGAAACCAACACAGAATTCGAACGAGCAAGCCCTGTGGATCTACGGGCCATGGCTCGATCTGATCGTCGGCTGCGGAGCCTGGTCCGCACCGCTGCTCCTCGTCTCATTTCTGCTGCTCTCCTCCAGCGCTCGCCTCTGGGCGGTCGTGTTCTATGTATTGGCAGTTTTCTTCAACTATCCGCACTACATGGCGACGATTTACCGCGCCTACCATCGCGCCGAAGATTTCGAAAAGTACCGCGTCTTCACCGTTCACATTACGGCTCTGGTCGTTCTGACGCTCGTCCTCTCGCATTTCTGGATGGGCCTGCTTCCCTGGATATTCACGATCTACCTGAGCTGGAGCCCATGGCATTACAGCGGGCAGAACTACGGTCTGTTCATGATGTTCGCCCGCCGCGCCGGAGGGGATCCATCGCAGGGAACTCGCCGCGCGCTATACGGCGCGTTCATCGTTTCTTATCTCATTCTCTTCCTGGGAATGCACACCGGACCTTCCACTGATGCTTTATTCCTGTCGCTCGGTATTCCTGCGGTTGTGAGCCGCTTCGAGCAGATCATCCTGCTGGTCGCGTTCTTAGTCCTCTCGGTATACGGCCTGGCCCGTTTGGCGCAGCAGACTGGATGGCGCAAACTCGTTCCATCCCTCACGCTGTTCTCGTCGCAATTTCTGTGGTTTGTCTTGCCCTCCGCGCTCGTTATTTTCAAGAGACTCGAGATTCCGCAGAGCCGATACAGCACTGGAGTCCTCGCGCTCATGCACTCGGCGCAATATCTCTGGATCACGAGCTACTACGCCCGCCGAGAATCCGCCACCGAATCAACCGACAATCAGCAGCGCAACTGGCGTCCACTGGCCTATTTCGGAGTCCTGGTTCTCGGCGGCATCGCCCTCTTCATCCCCGGACCCTGGCTTGCCAGCCGCGCGTTCCATCACGACTTCACAGCCAGCTTCCTGATCTTCACCGCCCTGATTAACATCCATCACTTCATTCTGGA
This sequence comes from Candidatus Sulfotelmatobacter sp., assembly GCA_035277905.1. Classification (GTDB taxonomy): domain Bacteria; phylum Acidobacteriota; class Terriglobia; order Terriglobales; family Acidobacteriaceae; genus Sulfotelmatobacter. The sequence goes on along the minus strand of DATEJO010000281.1, from coordinate 3,946 downwards.
TGGCGCGATCTGGAAGTTGCGTGACGGCCGCATTGCTACTCTCTTGCTCAACTCACGCGAACGGATTTCCGACGCGGCCTCGCAGGCCGGCGGACGCTTCGTCGGCGCATGCCGATGGCTGGTTGGCTCAACCGTCGCAGCACGATCTCTGCGCATCACTGCCGCGGTCTTGCTGCTCGTTTGGGGAACGGTTGATCAAGCACGCTACTATCTCGCCTTGCATGGCGAGAACCTGGCCGATCTTCGCCGCGCGGCAAGCCTCAATTCATTCGACAGCCCGCTTCAAACTCGCCTCGGAGTAAAAGAATTGGCCGATGGCGAGCAGCATGCCGCCGAGGCCGCGTTCCGACGCGCCATGCAGATCAATCCTTCGGACCCGCTTCCACGTCAGGAACTCGTGAAATTCATGCTGGCCCAGAAGCGTTACGACGAGGCGTTGTCGCTGATTGAGGTCTCGCTCCGCTACACGCCCAAAGACGCCAACCTCTTCGTCGACCATGGTCTTCTCGAACTGCAGTTTGGCAATCCTGAGCTTGCCATCCAGGACTGGAATCATGCGCTCGATCTCAATCCCCACCAGTCGCTCGCTGAGCTTTATCTCGGGCAGGAGTTCGACAAGGAAGGCCAGGCGCAGGAGGCCGCAACCCACTATCGGGATTTTCTCCGCATGATGGCTCAACAACCCCCGCAAGGCCGTCCGGCTCCGGACCTTGTCATCGGAATCGTTCTTCGCATGGCGGACTGCCAGGCGCGTTCGTCGCAGCCGGACGTTGCGGTAAAGTCGTTCGAACTCGCCGCGAAGTTAGCAAGACAAACCGGCAATCCGAAACTGGAAAGCCTGGCTATCGTGAATGAGGCGCAGCTGCAATCGTCCAGTGGAAAATTAGACGAAGCCTTGCAACTCTACCAGCGTGCGCTACAACTTGACGACAAGGTTGGAGACAATTCCGCCACGGCGCTCGACTGGTTCTCCTACGGACAGTTTCTCGATACGTCTGGATTTCCCCAGCGTTTGGCCTACGCTTGCCTGACTAGGTCTGAGTCGCTGGCGCATTCTCAGCAAAGCATTTCGCTGCCGGCGACTGCGGCGGCTGCCCAGAAACAGATCGAGCAACGGCTCGGCGAAAAAGACGCCCGCGCCGTCCGCGAGAACCTTGAACCCGTGCTGTATGAAGCCTTGACCTTTCGGCGATAGAGGCATCATTCAAAACTACTTCCAGCATCTTATGAGACATTGACACCACCCTTCTCCTGCTCAACAATTAACGTTTCCCGCAATCTCATTTCTTGCTTCCTGAGGAGGAAGACTGTATGGCCGACGAAGGCGAACACGTACAAATGGAAAGTCAGTCCACCGCAGGCAAGTGGATTCTGCTCGTTCTGGCGATTGTGGTCGTCGCTGGTTTCGCATATGCGCAATATCTGACTCACACGCAGATTCAGAAACTGAACGGCGATTTGACCGCCAGCCAGGCGCAAGTCAAGGAACTCGAAAACCGCATGCAGACCGCCGAAGCCCAGGCAGAAACCCTGGCTCAGCAGGCGGGCATGACGAAGAAGGAACTGGCGCGGCGCGCCGCCGAACTGCAGGCGCAGCAGAAAGCCGAAACGGCCCGCCTCGAGAAGGAACAGAAAGCGCAGATCTCGCAGGTCTCGGGAGACATCGCCGGCGTAAAGACCGATGTCGGCGGAGTCAAAACCGACGTCGCTTCGACCAAGGCTGATCTCGAAGCAACCAAGGCCAAACTGCAGAGTGCGGTGGGCGATCTCGGCGTGCAGAGCGGATTGATCGCCAACACTCGTTCCGATCTCGAAGTCCTGAAACACAAGGGCGACCGCAACTACTACGAATTCACGCTGCTACGGGGAGCGAAGCCGCAGCCGGTTTCGACCGTGAGCCTGCAGTTGAAGAAGGTCGATCCGAAGCACGGAAAGTTCACGTTGAACGTGACCTCTGACGACAAGACGATCGAGAAGAAAGACCGCAATATCGCCGAGCCGATTCAGTTCTATTCTGGCCGCGACCACCTGCTGTTCGAACTCGTCGTCTGGACGGTCGACAAGAAAAAAGCGACCGGATACCTCAGCACGCCGAAGAGTGCTCCCGTCCCAGTGACGGCGAGCAGCAGCAACTCGGGTAGCGGCAATTGAGCGGAGCGTATTTCCCGGGCGGCCACGTGCTGGCGCAGATTGTGCTGCGTACTGGCGTGATTTACCTGCTCGTGCTGATCGGCGTACGCCTTAGCGGCAAACGTGAGGTCGGACAGATGACTCCTTTCGACCTCACGCTGCTGCTCCTGCTTTCCAACTCCGTGCAGAATGCGATGACCGGTCCCGACACGTCTCTGTCGGGAGGAGCGATCGCAGCGGCGACGCTCCTGATCATGAACTATTTCGTGGCCGAACTTTCCGGTACGAACCGCAGATTCCGGCGACTGATTCAGGGACAACCCACGCTGCTGATTCACGACGGCAAGACCATCGAGACGCACATGGCGCGCGAACACGTCAGCGTCGACGAACTGAATCGCGCGCTGCGCGAGCATGGCATCGGCTCGATCGACCAAGCCGCGCTCGCGGTGCTCGAAGTCGACGGATCGATCTCCTGCCTGAAATACGATGAGATCAAGCAGGACGCCAACACCCATCTCGCCGCCGGACGGCGAAGATTCATTCAGAGGAAGGCGTAACCGCTGAGCGGTGTTCCCGCCGATTCATCAGCAGTTTATTCAACAATCAAAATTCAATAATTCCAAATTACTCTTTCGGCACGAACTTCAAGCACACGGGCTCATCGACTTCAAGCTTCTGTCCTGTTGGCGTGAGGCGGCCGGTTTTTTGGTCGATGCGGAAGATCACGATGTCGTTCGACTTTTCGTTCTCTGCGAAGAGATAGTTTCCCGTCGGATCGATTTCGAAGCTGCGCGGGATTTTGCCTTGTGTCGAGACGTTTTCGATTTTGGTCAGCGTGCCTTTCACTGGATCGATTGCGAAGATCGCGATGCTGTCGTGGCCACGGTTGGAAGCGTAGAGAAACTTGCCGGAAGGCGCGATGTGAACCTCGGCGTCGTCGTTCTCGCCTTTGAAATCGGCGGGTAATGTCGAGAGAGTCTGCAGGCGCGTCAACGTGCCTGATTTCAGATTGACCGCGAGGGCGGTGACCGTCTGTCCCATCTCGGCGACGACGTAGGCAAATCTTCCCGAAGGAGCAAGCACGAAATGGCGCGGGCCGGCACCGGGGTCCATCTTTACGAACGGCGGATTGTTTGGAGTAAGAGTTCCTTTTGCAGCGTCGTACTTGTAGACGAGCGTTTCATCGAGACCGAGATCGTCGACGAAAGCGAATCGGTTGTCGGGAGAAAGATCGATCGAGTGCGCGTGCGGTCCTTCCTGGCGTTGAGGGTTCGCTCCGTGGCCGGTGTGCTGCACGAACGCTGTCGCGTCGCCAAGCTTGCCATCGGCGAGAATTGAGAAGACCGCGACGCTGCCTCCGGTGTAGTTCGCGACCAGCACGTGCTTTCCGGCTTTGTCGACGATGATGTAGCAAGGATCGGCGCCGCGCGATGCGACTTCGTTCAGGAATGTCAGCTTGCCCGTCGCCGGATCAATTGAGAACGCGCTGACTCCGCCGTTGTTTGGGCCCTGGTATTTCTGAACTTCATTCACGGCGTAAAGAAAATGTCCATTGGGAGAGATCGCGACAAATGATGGATTGACTGTTTCGGCTGCGAGGCCGAGAGACGTCGCTTTCCCGGTTGCGGCGTCGAAGCGATAGGCGTAGATGCCCTTGCTGGTGCTGCCGGGACTGCCTTCGTTGGTGTAGGTGCCGACGTAGAAGAGATAGGTGCCCTTCGCAGCCGGCGCGGCGTTCGCTGCGAGAGTTGTGGTCAGGATCGCAAAAGAGACGAGGACAGAGCGGAAAACATGACGCGAGATTTTCATTTGG
>DATEJO010000280.1:0-16166 GCA_035277905.1 Candidatus Sulfotelmatobacter sp. | reverse complement strand
GCAAGGTGAGTTGAGCGTCTGCTTGAAGGTTTGCGTGGCCGTGTTCGCCGGAGCCGCAACGAGGTTCGCCAGATTGCCGCAAGCTCCCATGTTCTGGACGTAGTCACCGATAAACGAGATCGGATATTTCGAGCGCCCGGTGTCAATATCGAGACGCACGATGTTGTCGAACAACTGAAACTTCGATGCGAACTGTGCGTTGGTGACAGTGCTGACTCCGGTCGGATAGGTAGTGCCGCCGATCGTCACGACACTGGTTGCAGTCGTGGTGTAAATCGAATCCTGCACTGGATTTCCCGAGCCCAGAGGCAGAACTCCAACAAAGGGCGTTTGCGGGTTTTTACTGCTGGCGCGCGCCAGAGCATAGGCGATCGAGTCGGTCCCGCGGTAGTCGTAGAGCGCCGAGTACGCACCCAGGCTAACCCGCCGGGAAATTTGCCAGAGTGTTTGAATCTGGCCGCCGTAGGTGATCTGTTGTGTGATTCGCTTGTCCGTAGGCGCGGTGCCGGCGATCTCCGCAAAGGGCAACTGAAAGCCGATGAACGCGATCCGTTTCAACAGGGGCGATTCGATCTTGAAGGCGAGGGTTTCGGCGGCACCGTCTGGATTGAGGTCTTTATCCCAAGTCAGTTCGGTGTTGTACCAGGGATAGCGGAATTTACCTGCGACCAGCGTGAGCGGTTTGAACTGGTCCGGGGTGAACTCGACGAATGCCTGATCGAGCGCGATCGGCTTGCGGGTGTAGAAGCCAGTGAGCGTCTGGTTGGTTGTGGTGGGATCGTTGACGTCACCACTGGCCAGCGTGACGCCGGTGCGGAACTGCGATCCGAGATCGGCGACAGCATTGAAACGAACACGCACGCGTTCGCGAATTCGGTCCATGGATGCATCGCTAGGTCCGCCGAAGAAAGGCTCGGCGCGCACCCGAACATCGCCACTAAACGAGACCGGGCCGAGACCCTTGATCTGACGTTCAAGGTTACGGATGCGCTCATCGGTGCTGCCCGCCTGGAAGTTGCGGGACGGCGTCGCTGCAGTTTGCGTTTGTGACGAGGCGGGCGATGGGGCGACGTTCGCCGCGTGCAAGGTGTTGGCTGGCGCAGCTGGCGCAACCGGATTGGCCGACAAGGCGGGAGCCTCTTCCGCGACAGGTTGAGCAGAAGTCGTGGTGCGGGCTTCCAGAGTCTCGATCCGCTCCTGCTGTTCGAGGACGAGTTTTTCCAGTTGTTCTACCCTGGAGCGCAGATCGGCATCTTGCGATGCACTACTGTTCACACTGGGGCCAGATTGCGATCTGGAAAGTGCCTGCGCGGAGCTCGACAATGGAAGTGAGGCTGCGAGCGATGCAACCAGAAGAGCGGACAATACAGTTCCTGGGCGAAATGTCATTGGTTCATAAACCTTTCGGCAAGTTCTGGACTGACTACAATTAACCTAATTGATTTAATAGACATAATTATCATGACCGGCATAGCAAATGAAATTCCAAATTTGCTGGCGGCCAAATTGGAAGGCGGCCTTTCAACTCAACATCTTGGGGATTTCGCGCCTCGACGAAGCCGACGCGTATGTGCATCGGCTTGCAGTTTCGCATAAGAGCGAGTCACACAACGTCTAGAACGATCAAGCAGTGCTTGCAGATTCCTGCATACTCTGCGCGATGAAGAAATCAGCGGGGAGCGATGCGCAAGACGAGCACGGTGACATTGTCCGGACCTCCCCGTTCGAGCGCGATTCGGATCAGCCTTGTGCAGGCGTCCGCAGGAGAGTTGGCTTGCACGACACGCGAGAGTTCGTGCTCGTTGAGCAAACTCCAGAGGCCGTCGGTACACAGGATTAGGATGTCGCCTTCTTCCAGTGGAACCGGTTGCTCCGGGGTATGGGGCGTGACGTCGTGACCCGATCCTAGCGCCGCCGTAAGAATGTGGCGCTGCGGATGCGATTCCGCATCTTCGGAGCGCACGATCCCATTCTCGACCAGGCGCCCGACATAAGAGTGGTCGCGAGTAAGGCGGGAAACGGTGTCGTCGCGAATCAGATATAGGCGGCTGTCGCCAACATGCGCGAAAAACAGCTGGTCGTCGATGATCGCAATCGCGGTGCAGGTCGTGCCCATGCCGTGGAATTCGGGATGGTCCATGGCATAACGAAGGATGTTGTCGTGCGCCGACTCGAAGGCTGAGATTAAGGTCTGCTGCGGATCGCCGTTGAAGTCGTTATCGTAAACGTGGCGTACGGTCTCGACGGCAACGCGGCTGGCTTCCTGCCCGCCTTCGTATCCGCCCATGCCGTCGGCAACGATCGCGAGACGTCCTTTGCGGCGGAATTCGACGTCGGAATCGGGCTCCCAATAGATGTAGGAGTCTTCATTGTTGGTGCGTTGCAGGCCGACATCGGTCAGGCCCGCAGCTTCGATTCCGGGCTTTGGGTTCGTCAAATCAACGGGCATAAAAATGCGCGATGGTTCTTATTCGAGGCCTGAGAGGCGATTCGGCTTCGCCAAGTTACCCGGCCGAACCTAGCTTCAATTCCGGCCATTATACGGGGAAAGACAAATTTGCTGTAAAGCGATCTTATTTTCCAGCGGCTCGATCGAATGAGGCCTTCCATGTGGCGGGCACATCGATGTAAGAACGATCGAGCGCCGCTAGCGACGGGCAGCCCAACAAGCGGATGGTTCGTTCGACATCGGCGCGCAGAATTTCGATGGCTCGAGTGACTCCGGGTTCACCGGCAGCGGCCAGTCCATAGGCATATGCGCGGCCCACTAGCACCGCTCTCGCTCCAAGGCACAGCGCCTTGACGATGTCGCTGCCGCGTCGCACGCCGCCATCCATCAGCACTTCGATCCGCCCATTTACGGCCGCGACTATTTCGGGAAGCGCGCGCAATGTCGGCGACACGGAATCGAGTTGACGACCGCCGTGATTCGACACCACAACGGCAGACGCGCCTTCGTCGATCGCACGCCGCGCGTCATCACCGACTAACAGGCCCTTCACGACGATCGGGCCGTTCCATAACTCGCGAATCCACTTCAGATCTGCCCAAGTCACCGTCGATTCCGCAAGAGCGGCGCCTACATCGAGCAGTTTCATCGGCCCTTGGCCCGGAACGACGACGTTTTCGAGTTGGGGCACTCCGCCATCCATCAGAAATGAAACCACCCATGACGGATGGGCAAGAATGTTCGGAAGAAAAGGAATGCGGGCAAACAAGGAACTGCCCAGCAGTTCTTTCATTCCATTTCTCGGATCGCGCTCGCGCAAGCCGGCGACCGGCGTGTCCACGGTGATCACCAATGCCGAGAAACCAGCTCGCCGCGCGCGTTCAAGCGCGCCCTCGGCTGCTTTGCGACCCCCGAGGAGATAGAGCTGGTACCAGACCGGACCCGCGGACGCGGCCTTCACGTCTTCGAGCTTGTGGGCAGAAATGGTCGAGAGAATGTATCCGGTGCCCGCTTTACCCGCGGCACGAGAGGCTGCGACCTCGCCTTCTGGATGCATCATCCGGCTATAGCCGACCGGCGCGAGCATCATGGGAAGCGAAATTTCGTGGCCCAGGACGGTCGTCTTCAGACCGCAGTCATGAACTGCGACAGCGCCGCGGGGACGAAACGTCACATCTCGAAAGGCGCGGCAATTTTCGTTGAGCGTGATTTCGGCTTCCGCTCCGCCATCCAGATAATCAAAGACGGCGCGGGGAAGGCGGCGTTGCGCAATCCGCCGCAGGTCTTCAATATTGACGACCTTCGATGATTTCAATTTACGTTGCGTGGCAGGCATCTTCAGAGCTCAGCTTTTTCGGATGTGCAGAAGCAAAGACATCCGCGTTGCCGTGGAATAGACTATCACTCCCGTTGCGGGAGTCCAGCGCGGCAGTCCTCTTGCGGCGCGACACCGTGAAGCGTACGTTGTTGCCGAGGAGACGAGATTTGAAAACCCTGCGTTCGTCCTTTGCCCTGATTGGAATGGCTGTACTGACCACCATCGCCTCTGCTACTCCGGTAAATCTTCGCTGCGAATATCGAACGAATCCGCTGGGCATCGATCAAACTGCGCCGCGGCTCTCCTGGCAGAGCGATAGCACTGAGCGGAATTGGAAGCAGGCTGCATACGAGATTCTTGTGGCCGGCAGCGCGGAGAAACTCGCTGCGGGCAACGCTAATGTCTGGGACAGTGGCAAGACGAACTCGGATGATTCGGTAAATATTCCGTACCGCGGGCCCGCCCTTCAATCTCGGCGCAGATATTACTGGAAGGTTCGCGTTTGGGACTCGGCGGGGCGGGTCTCCGAGTCGGAGCCAGCCTGGTGGGAAATGGGATTGCTTCACCCTTCGGACTGGAAGGCGAAGTGGATCACGTGGAACGATCCCGAAGCGCAGGCGGATCGCGATGCAATGCGCTGGATCTGGATCAAAGGACAGGACCCGCTCGCCGTCGCTCCAAAGAGCTCTGGAACGTTTCAATTGACCCTCGATCTTCGCGACAAACCGCTCGACGGCTCATTGTTGCTCGCGGTTCACGGCAGTTTCGCGGCGAAAGTAAATGGGCATGACGTCGGCACGAAAAGAAATTGGAGGACGTTTGACCTGCGCGACATCACCGATCAACTCGTGGCCGGAAAGAATCTGATCGAAATAAGAGTGGTCGCTCCGGATGAGCCGGATTCACCAAAATCAAAAACAACCAAAGCGGCGCTAGCGGCCTTAGTGAAGATCCGACAGACCAATGGATCGATATTGCGCGTTCCGACCGACAGCCGCTGGAAGGTGATTGCCGGAAATGATTCGCAGCCTCAGTCAGTTGCCGTCATTGGCGATCTGAGCGATGGCCGCGTCGGTGACCCCGGTCCGATGCCCGATCGTGCTGCATACCTGCGCAAAGAGCTGACAATCTCGAAAGGAATTCAGAGTGCGAGACTCTACGTCACTGCCCTTGGAAGCTATTGCGTGTATCTCAACGGCAACCGCATCGGCCGCGACATTTTGACTCCCGGATTCACCGACTACCGTAAGCGGGTTCAGTATCAGACCTACGATCTGACCGATCTCCTGCAGAAAGGTGACAACGCATTCAGCGCGCTGCTCGGCGATGGCTGGTACGGAAGCCCGCTCACCTGGATTGGGATGCACTTCTTCACTCCGCCCCTCCGCTTTCGAGCGCAGCTCGAAGTGGACTTCGACGACGGCACTCATCAGACGTTTGTCAGCGACGATTCGTGGAAAGCGGCAGCATCTCCGATCGTGAAGTCCACGATCTACGATGGCGAAACGTACGACGCCCGCTTGGAACAATCCGGCTGGCAGAAAACCGAATTCAATGATGCCGCATGGAGTCAGGCCGCAATCGCCCCCGCTCCTGCAATTGCGCTATCCGCGCAGATGGATGGCTCGCCCGCGATTGTCGAAACAGTGAAGCCAACGCACATGGACAAGCGCGCCGATGGCTCCTACATATTCGATATGGGCCAGAACATGGTTGGATGGGTGCGCCTGAGGGTGAATGGGCCCGCCGGAAGCCGAGTCCGGCTGCGTTTCGCCGAAATTCTGAACCCCGATGGAAGCATCTACACCGCGAATCTGCGCAATGCGGAAGCAACCGACACCTACGTCCTTCGCGGCGGCGGGGAAGAAACATTCGCTCCACATTTTACGTTTCACGGTTTCCGCTACGTCGAGATGACGGGCTATCCGGGAACGCCTACGCTCGATTCGATTAAAGGAGACGTCGTGAGTAGCGTTCGCGGCAATCCCGTGCTCCAACTGAAGACATCCAGCGATCTGGTCAACAAGATGTGGACGATCGGAATCTGGGGACAGCGCGGAAATTTTCTGAGCGTTCCGACCGACTGTCCACAGCGCGATGAACGTTTGGGCTGGATGGGAGACGCCGGCGTTTTTTGGCGCACCGGAACTTACAACTTCGATGTTGCGGCCTTCTCGCAGAAATTCATGCAAGACATCGATGACGCACAGATCGATGGCGCCTTCTCGAATGTTTCTCCGAACACGCTTCCACGCGGCAACGGAGCGATGTTCGATCCTAGCGTCTGGACGCTAGACATGGTCGGCGCTCCGGGATGGGGCGACGCCGGCGTTATCGTGCCCTGGACCACGTGGATTCAATATGGAGACACTGCCATCATCGAGCGGCACTGGGACGCAATGAAGCGCTGGATGGATTTTATCCAGAGCCGCAATCCTGATTTTTTGCGGAAGAATGGCGTGGGTCCGAACTTCGCCGACTGGCTTGCGCCCGACCCGAACACGAACAAGGATCTTCTGGCGACGGCCTATTGGGCACTTGTCGCAAACATGATGTCGCAGATGGCACATGCGATCGGCAACGAGGCAGACGCTCAAAAATATCAGGATCTGGTTCGAAACATTCGCGCCGCATTCCAGAAAGCTTACATAAAGCCCGACGGCCAAGTAGGTACGGGAACGCAGACATCGTATGTCGTAGCCCTCTACACGAAGATGGCTCCTGAATCGCTTGAACCGAAGCTGATGCAGAACCTTGTCAGCAACATTGAAGCCCACAACTGGCACTTGACGACGGGTTTCCTCGGCACTCCATTTCTGCTTTTCACCCTCGCCAATCACGGCCGGGGCGATGTGGCTTACCGCCTGCTTCTGAACGACACCTATCCTTCCTGGGGATACATGCTGTCGAAAGGCGCGACGACCTGGTGGGAGCGGTGGAACGGCGACACGGGCGATCCGGCGATGAACTCCTACAATCACTATGCTTTTGGATCAGTGATGGCGTGGGTCTATCGAAATGCAGCGGGGATTGACACGACCGTGGACGCGGCGGGATTCAAGAAGATCATTATCCATCCGCATCTTGATTCGCGCATGACTTCAGCTCGCGCCCAATACGACTCCGTCTACGGCAAGATTATCAGCGATTGGCACGGCACTCCCGCCGGGCCCTTCTCCCTGCACGTCACGATTCCGGCCAATGCATCCGCAAAGATCTTCTTACCTGCGATCAGAGGAGCGCGCATCACCGAAGATGGAAAATCGGTGGACGCTCAATTGCAGAATGGCGAATACCTGCTAAACGTCGGATCAGGATCGTACGACTTCGAAGTGAAATAGCGTTCTGTTTTTCGAAAAACGTGCAAGAGATCCAAACAATCCGAACGCGGCTACTTACACTTCCCTAGTTGTATCGTATTACGATGTTTCCCCGAGCCGCCTCGGGGCATCGTCCGCCACCCTCGGAACATCCAATGAAATGTAGGCTAGAAGGAGATGGGGACGCATGAGAATGCGATGGTTTAAGGCGTTTGCGAGCTTCTTCGTGGCCGTATTGCTCTCTGGGGCTGCATGGGCGAGCGAGCCGAACACCAATTCGGCCGTGCCCGGTACTTTGAACTACGTGGAGGGCCAAGCTTCGATTGGGTCCGAGAACCTGAACTCTAAATCGATCGGCTCTGCCGAACTACAGCCCGGACAATCACTAACAACGGCACAAGGGAAAGCGGAGGTTCTACTTACCCCGGGGGTGTTTCTCCGCCTCGGAGACAACAGTGAAGTGAAGATGGTTTCGCCGAGCCTGACGAACACTGAAGTTCAGGTCGAGCGCGGAAACGCCATGATCGAGGTGGCGGAGATCCATCCGGAAAACGATATTCGCGTGAATGCAGCTGGAACAACCACGCGGCTGCTAAAGACAGGGCTGTACGACTTCAACATGCGGCAGGACGAGCTTCTGGTTTTCGACGGACAGGCGAAGGTCGAGAATGGCCGTGAAGATGTGAAGGTGAAGGGCGATCATGAAATCATGCTTGCGCCCAACGAGAAGAACAAATCCCACAAGTTCGACAAGAAGGAATACGAAGAGGGCGACCTGTATCACTGGAGCAGCCTGCGCTCCTCGTATCTCGCGGAAGCAAACGTCGATGAGGCCTCAAACTACATGAACTCGGCCTGGGGTCCGGGCCCGGGTTGGTGGGGCACCGGCTGGTACTTCGATCCATATTTCGACGCGTTCACTTTCATTCCTGCGGACGGAATTTTTTACAGTCCGTTTGGCTGGGGATTCTATTCACCGTGGATGGTCTACGAAGCGCCTCTCTATGGGTACGGGCATGGAGGATACCGTCATTTCAGTGACAACTATCACCTCTGGGGGTTGGGATCTCACTATGTAGGTGGAAACTACGCTCACGGGATCTACCGTGGTCCTGGTAGCGCCGGGCACTCTGGTGCGGTTGGGGTCGCGCGTGGGTTCGGCGGAGGCGGCTACCGCGGAGGCGGAGGTTTCCACGGCACGGGCGGCTTCCATGGTTCGGTCGGCGGATTTCACGGCGGCTTCGGTGGATTCCATGGTGGTGGTCACGGCCGCTAACTCTGATTCATGCTGCATTCGCTTGGGGGGCTGCGGCTCAGAATTTTCTCCGCTCGCGTAATTTTGTTCGGCATAAGGAGGAATATGAAATACCTGAACTATTTGGCAATCGTAGGGACGGTTGCCATGCTGTCTCCCCTGGCGGTATTTGCGGCGACGAAAACATCGCGGAACGTAAACATTGGAGATCCAGTAGTCATCGGCACGACCCATTTGAAACCGGGCAGCTATAAAGTGGAATGGGAAGGAACGGGCCCGGCGGTAAATGTGAATTTTCTTCGTAACGGGAAAATTATTGCCACCGCGCCGGCAACTCTCCATACCAACGACGCGCAAGTGACGCAGAACGACGTCGTGATGGACAAGACGTCCCGCAACGGCGAACGTCTGCAGGAGATCGACTTCCGGCATCAGAAAGAAGCGCTGGTCTTCTCGCACATGGCATCGCAAAAAGGCTAACTACTCGTAATAACTTCGTAGGGGTACGGCTGAAATCCGTGCCCCACTTGTTTTTCCGGACCGACCGGGCTTGCTCTTCTCTGTTACACTTTCCCGCATGAACGGGAAAACGCGTCGAGAATTTATCGGTCAGTGTGCGTGTGCTGGAGCCGCGGCGTTGCTCTTGCCGGAAGTGGTTGGTGCAGCAGTGGGCAGAAAACCCGATGTCAAGTTCCCAACGGATCCGCGAGAACGAGTCGCGGTCGCGGCGTATCCCTTTCGCGAATTCATCGTGGGGTGGAAGGGCTGGGACGGCAAGACGCCGAGCACGGTTCCCGCATCGCAGCAGATGGAATTGAAGGATTTTGCGGCGCACGTCGCTGAAAAGTTCAACGTGCATAAGATCGAACCGTGGAGTCCCGTCTTCCCTTCGACCGATCCGAAGTACCTGGAACAATTTCGCGCGGCTGTCGAAAAGGCTAACTCGGCGGTCGTGGACATTGCGGTCGATGGCGGCTACAGCCAATATGCAGTGGATGCGACAGTACGCAAGAACGCCGTAACCGCGAGCAACAAGTGGATCGATGTTGGAGCGGCGTTAGGCTCCCCGAGCATTCGCACGCACATTGATTCGGCCAAGGACTCCAAGCCCGACGTTGGCCGTGCTGCCGACACGTTGGCTCGAGTGGCCGAGTACGGCGCGAAGAAAAATGTCGTAATCCATCTGGAGAACGACAATCCTGTTAGTGAAGATCCGTTTTTCATCGTGCAGATCATCGAAAAGGTCAACAGTCCGTGGTTGCGCGCGCTGCCGGATTTTGGCAACTCGCTGGCTGCTCATGGGGAAGAGTTCTCCGATCGCGCGCTGGACGCGATGTTCAACTATGCCTACGGCATCTGTCATGTGAAGGACGGCGAACCCGATGAGCAAGGTAAGGCGACTCACGTCGACCTCGCCAAGACGTTTGCGATTCTCAAGAAGCACGATTACAAGGGATACTGCTCGATCGAGTACGACGCGCCCGGCGATCCATACAAACCGACCGCGGCGATGGTCGAAGAGACAATCAAGTATCTTTCGTAGCGCGGCAGAATTCAGCATGTTGCAAGTGGGAAGTCTCGGGCAATCCGGGACCTGGGGAAAATCATGGCGGGACAAGGTATTCAGCGGCGGGAGATGCTGCGCATTCTGGGAACAGCGGCCGCGGCGGCACATTTCCCGGGATTCAGTAAATGGGGATTCGCATGCGGGCATATTGGAAACTCGGCCCTTCAGATCAAGCCGGCGGCGTACCATCCACAATTCTTCGGTGCAGCCGAATATGCAGCTGTCGAGCGGTTGTCAGACATCATCATTCCGAGTGACGCGACGCCGGGCGCCAAGGAAGCAGGAGTCGCCGAGTTCATCGATTTCATGGTCGCGAACGATCCGGAGGTGCAATACGGTTTCCGCACCGGGCTGTCATGGATCAACGCGCACTCGGAACGAACCTACGGCAAGAAATTCGTGGATCTGACGCCCGAGCAGCAGACTTCCCTGCTAGAGCCGCTGGGATTCAAGGCCAAGGCTCGTCTCGGTGAGGAAGATGGTCAGAAATTCTTCTCGTTGATGCGCGAGTACACCGTCACTGGTTTTTACACGAGCCAGATCGGATTCAAAGAACTCGACAATCCTGCACTGAAGTTTTATTCCGAATCGCCGAAGTGTCCGCACGAAAACGACCGCGAGCACAAGCACCTTTCACAAGCTTCCTAGGGGAATCAGCGAACAGATCATGGCTGCGAAAACTTACGATGTCATCGTGATTGGAACCGGCGCGGGCGGGGGCATGGCCATCAAGACGCTCTGCGAGGCCGGACTGAAAGTGTGTGCGCTGAATGCCGGTCGAAGACTCGATCCGGAGAAGGACTTCCGCTTTCACCGGATGCCATGGGATATGAAATTCCGTGGGCTCGACGATCCCAAACATCGCGCCGTGTCTTTCGGCTACATGGACAACGAGTACACCAAGGCCGCGTGGGACCACGAGATTCCCTTCACGGTCGCTCCCGGATCGAAGTGGATGTGGCCGCGCTGCAATGCCGTCGGCGGCAAGACAAATTTCTGGGGACGCAGTTCGGCTCGTTTTGGTGACATCGATTTTCGTGCCGCGTCGCTCGACGGCTATGACGTCGATTGGCCGGTCACATATGACGAGATCAGTCCGTACTATACGCGCGTCGAAAAAATGATTGGCGTCGCGAGCACGGTGCAGAATCGGCCAAGCAATCCGGACGGTTCGTATCTTCCGCCATTCAACTTCCGCTGCCTCGATTACATTCTCGAGGCAGGCTGCAACAAGCTCGGGATTCCCTATCTGCCGGATCGCTGCGCGCAGCTCACCGTGCCGCACGAAGGCCATCCGATGTGCCACTTCTGTGGAGAATGCACGACCGGCTGCGACGTAGGCGCCTTCTTCTCCACGCCATACTTCCTGCTTCCCGCGGCCGAGGCAACGCAGAACCTGGAGCTTCGTACCGATGCATTGGCCAAGAACATTCTGGTCGACGAGAACGGGCAGGCTAAGGGCGTCGCGTACATGGATCGCAAGACGAAGCAGGAACTTGAGGTCTATGGGAAAGCAGTCATTGTTGCCGCTTCGTGCATCGAGTCGGCACGCATTATGCTGAACTCGAAGTCGCGCCATTGGCCCACCGGCATTGCGAACTCCAGCGGGCAGCTCGGCAAGAATCTTTGCGATCATCTCTACGGAGATTCTGCCCATGGATACCTGCCGCAACTCGTCGGGCAGCCGAGTTTTCCCGATCATGTGGCCGACAGCACCATCGCATGGATGCCGCGCTGGCAAAATTTGAAAGACCCGCATGAAGAAAAATTCATCCGCGGATATTCCGTCTATCCCGACGGCGGCTGCACGGAGTTTCCGTGGTATGCCAGCGACCTTGACGGGTTCGGCTCGTCGTTCAAGCGCGAAATCAAGCGGCATTATCCGTCTCCGGTCAGCTTTGGGATTCAGGCTCCAACTTTGCGTTCTGACAAAAACTTTGTGGATATCGATCCTGAAGTGAAGGATCCCTACGGCATTCCAGTGGCCCGCATACATTTCGAGTGGGACGAGAATGTGCTGAAGATGTGGGAGTACTCGAAAGAAGTCTGCGCGGAAGTAATCCGCGCGTCCGGCGGAGTTGTGGAAGGGGTCGGAGATGCGCCGGAAATACCTGGCTGGAGTTTGCACGAGACCGGCACTTGCCGGATGGGGAATGATCCGAAAACCTCTGTGACGAACCGCTTCGGGCAGACGCACGATGTCCCCAATCTTTATGTCTGCGACGCCAGCGTGTTCCTGAATTGCACGGACAAGACAACGACCATCAGCATTTTGACGTTTTCTCTGCGGACTTCCGAACACCTCATCGACAACTTCCGGCGGGGATCACACAAAGCGGCCTAGAACGCGAGCGATGAGCGGGACTTCCGCCCAAACGCAAACAATCGGCAGGTGTATTCGTTTTTTCTTCGCCTTCGTACTTATTTTCATGATAAATGTATAGCTCATGCGAAAGGCTCTGAACCATCTGAAGAAATCGGATCCGGTCTTGCGTGCCATCATCGAGCGCGTGGGGCCTTTCCGAATGGAATACGGAACGGCGGAATTTTCCAGCCTGGCCGAGGCGATCGTGTACCAGCAGCTGAACGGCAAAGCCGCGCTGACTATATTTAATCGCTTTGCCGAGCTGGCGGGCAATCCGCTCACGCCGGCGGGAATCCTCAAGCTCACCGACGAGCAACTTCGTGGCGTCGGGTTGTCGAAACAGAAATCCGCGTATCTGAAAGATCTCGCGGCAAAGACGGCTTCCGGAGAACTCGATTTCGGCCGCCTGCCTGGGTTGTCCGACGAAGAGGTAATCGAGCACCTGACGCAGGTGAAAGGCGTCGGAGTGTGGACGGCGCATATGTTCCTGATTTTCTCGCTGCGGCGCCTCAACGTGTTGCCCACAGGTGACTACGGCGTGCAGATGGCGGTCAAGAAGCATTACCGCAAGCGCAAACTGCCCAAGCCGAAGGACATGGAGAAAATCGCGCGCTCATGGGAACCGTACCGCAGCGTGGCCTGCTGGTATATGTGGCGGAGCCTGGACATCAAGACGATGTGAACTCCTGCGGAGCGTGCACGCTATGTGCTTAAATAGTGTTCGATGACTGACGCGAAGATTCGAGTACTGGTGGCCAAGCCCGGACTGGATGGGCACGATCGTGGCGCGAAAGTGATTGCCCGCGCCCTGCGCGATGCGGGCATGGAAGTGATCTATACCGGCCTGCGCCAGACGCCGGAGATGGTCGTCACGGCGGCGCTGCAGGAGGACGTGCAGGTCATCGGCTTATCAATTCTTTCCGGCGCGCACAATGCCATTGTGCCGCGCGTGATGGACCTGCTACGCCAGAACAAAATGGACGATGTGCTCGTGCTCGTCGGCGGAATTATTCCTGATCAGGATATTGACGGGCTCAAAAAGGCCGGAGTCGCCGCAATCTTCCAGCCCGGGACCGCCATGGATGATATTGTGCAGTTCATCCGCACGCACGTGAAAGGGCCCGGCGTGCCCGCGGTCGGGTAATGGCCTCCATCGACGCGCAACGCGTCAAGAGAATCCTCTCGCAAGCGGTTGGACCGGCCCCGTGGTACTGGGAAACGTTTCCTCCTTTTCGCGCGCCGTCCGGCCAGCGCTTTACGTGGACTCACCATGGAACCGAGGGACCGATCGCGCATCTAGTGACACTCGGACTCGAGCAAGAGCAGGACAAGATTCGCCTCGCGCTTAATACCTATTGCCGGCCATTTCTTGTGCCACCGCACTTCCTTGGAATCTGGTGCCCGGAAGGACGCAATCTACGGCTCGTGTGCTTTGATCCCGATCAGTTGAAAGCGTTTGATCTGGCCGAGGTCGCCGGATGGTTCAAGCAATCGTCGGAGCGCATCTACGCCGTGACGCCTCCGTTTACCGAATTTGAAATTCCTCTGTCGCTCGGCGCGGGCACCCACAAGATCGCAGTTCCTACGGAGTTTGAGGCGGTCGACGAACTGATCCTGCCAACCAGCTACAAAGCCATGTCGAACGACGATCCGGCATTCGCGCTTTTCGTGGCTTACCTGCATGCGGGGCTGGTGGAAGTCTTGCCGCAGCGCTGGTTCACGGCTTCGCAGTACAGAGTGGGGCAACAATGGATTCCACGCGCCGTTCGCCATCCAGACTCACATCGCATAGTCGGTGAGTGCTTCGGAGTGGGAACGTTTCTTCTGGAAGAAGACGGCTGCCGGCTGGCTGAGTGGATCGAACGTACTTCCTGAATTTTTGCCGATCTCCGTGACAGCAACGAACTATCGCGTGGAATCGAAAGCGGGCGTGCACATCCTGCGACTGGACTCGCACGACGGAACCAATCGACTCACCCGTCAATGTGTACTCTCATTGACTGAGGCGATTGAGGTGCTGGCGGCACGCCCGCTTCCGCTGGTGATCGCAGGAGGTGACAGGTACTTCTCCGTGGGTGCAGACCTGTCGGAGATCTCGGCGCTGGATGGCGTGAGTTCGCTCGAATTCTCCAGAGTGGGGCAGAAGCTGACGACAGCCATTCAGGGCTTCCCTGCTCCGGTTTGCGCGGCGATCTCCGGATATTGCATGGGCGGCGGCCTCGACCTGGCGCTCGCCTGCCATCGGAGAATCGCGTCGCCGCATTCCGTCTTTGGGCATCGCGGTGCGGCTCTGGGCCTGATCACTGGGTGGGGAGGCACACAGCGCCTGCCGCGCCTGATCGGAAAAGGCCGCGCCCTCGAAATGTTCATTGCAGCGGAGAAAGTCGATGCGCGCCGTGCGCTTCGCATTGGGCTGGTCGATACGATCGCAGAAGATCCCGTTGCCGAGGCAATCCGCATCTTCTGCCAATAAACGCCCCACAGCTTCCGTACTCCGCTCGATTGCGCGGCTCTGCCCGCCTGTTATACCGTAGTTGGTCCACTGGTTCGATTCATGGCTAACCGTAACGAAACCCTCCCGATGACTTCCGCCGCGCCCGGAGACGTGCTGCAGACCAAAGTCGATCCCACCTCGCCGCGCTTTGAAGCTAACATGCGTTTTCTCGCCGACCTGATGTCGCAGGTGCGGAATGAAGGCGAAAAAATCTGCGAAGGTGGTGGGTCCAAGGCGATTGAAAGCCAGCACAAGAAGGGACGGCTGACTGCACGGGAACGTATAGGGCTGCTCGCGGATCCGGAGTCTTTTTTCGAACTCGGCCAGTATGCCGCCCAAGGAATGTATGAGGAGTGGGGCGGCGCTCCCGCAGCTGGCGTCATCACCGGATTGGCGCGCGTTCAGACCCGACTGGTGATGATCATTGCAAATGATGCCACGGTGAAGGCCGGCGCATTTTTCCCGATGACATCGAAGAAAGTCATCCGGGCCCAGAACATCGCGATCGAGAACCGCATTCCGACGATCTATCTGGTCGACTCCGCCGGAGTATTTCTGCCGCTGCAGGAAGACGTCTTCCCTGACACCGACGATTTCGGCCGCGTCTTTCGGAATAACGCCGTCATGTCGGCGCTAGGCATTCCGCAGGTCGCCGCCATCATGGGAATGTGCGTTGCAGGTGGGGGATATTTGCCGGTCATGTGCGACCACGTGCTCATGACGGACGGCAGCGGATTATTCCTCGCCGGTCCAGCGCTCGTGCAGGCTGCGATTGGGCAGAAGGTTTCTGCCGAAGATCTGGGCGGGGCAGCCATGCATTCCTCGATCAGCGGCACGGTTGATTTCCGCGAACCGAATGATGAGGTATGTCTGGCGCGTCTTCGCTCGATCGTAGAAAAGTGGGGATACCGGCGGTTGTCTCCATGGGACCGCAAAAAGCCAGTGGATCCGGTGCTCGCGGTCGAGGAGATTTACGGCATCTACGATCCGTCGCCCGCCCGTCCTTATGACATGAAAGAAATTCTGGCTCGCGTGCTCGATGGCAGCCGCTTCGATGAGTACAAGCCGGAGTACGGAAAGACGCTGATCTGCGGCTATGGCCGCATCGGCGGCTTTGCCGTAGGCATCGTTGCGAACCAGAAATTGCACGCGCAGCAGACGGATCACGAGGGTCACAAGCGCGTTGAGTTCGGCGGCGTGATTTACACCGAATCTGCCGAAAAGGCTTCGCGCTTCATCATGGACTGCAATCAGAACCTCATCCCGCTGGTCTTTTTCCATGATGTCAACGGGTTCATGGTCGGGCGCGATGCTGAGTGGAGCGGCATTATCAAAGCTGGCGCGAAGATGGTGAACGCCGTCTCGAATTCTGTAGTGCCGAAAATTACGGTCATTGTC
>DATEJO010000279.1:0-55765 GCA_035277905.1 Candidatus Sulfotelmatobacter sp. | reverse complement strand
TGCTCTTTTGAATCTCGCGATCATCCTCTGCCAAACTGTTTTATGCTCGTAAGCGTGCCGAACCTGAATCCGCTCGGGACCAATGATAATATCCACGTCCGAAATCTTGAGATGCTCGATCATTGCGGAATAACTCCAGGAGCAGGCATCGGTGCTACGGCGGGACCAGGAAAAGGAGATGGGCCGGGAGGGCCTCCGCCCATTCCAGGAGGAGGAAGATTCAGCGACAGCGGACTCGGAGCAGGACCGACGCCCGTAGACCCCGTGATCGATCCCATGATCGCCATCTGAGCCGCTTGCAGAATCTGCGCCATGACCGGAGACAGGCTCGGGTCCGATGCCACGGCATCGCGGATACCCATTTCGATATTCTTCATCGACATCATTTTACGAACAAAGGGATTCGCCGATTCCATACCCATCTCTGGATCGTTCCGATCAGAGGAGTGCTTCTTCATGAGCTCGTCCATGTGCTTGCGCGCGGGACGTTCTGAATCGGGAGGCAAGGGAGGGGCAGAGGTCAGACGTTGACCGGCGTCTCGTTCCGAGAGGCCCGGCGACGTTACCGAAAGCAAAGACGGATCAGGCATTTTGTCTTGGAAGCGGGAGCGGGATTCGAACCCGCGACCTTCGGCTTATGAGGCCGACGATGTACCGCTCATCTATCCCGCATCAACTCCCTCAGCCCTTGCCGAGATTCTTGTGCGCCGGGCTGGTCATGAATCCGGATTCTTTCTTGTGCATTCCCTTGTGGTGCAGCTTGTGCGGCTCGTGTTCCTTGCGCCCTTCGTGGCCGCTGTGGTGCGGAGCGTTTCCGCCCATGCCGTGACTCTTCTTTCCGTCGTGCCCGCCATGATGTGCCATTTCAGAAAATCTCCCTTCTTTGAAACTATACACCACTTTTATGTGGTGTCCACCTACTTGTGATGGAACCCCTTGAGCGTCTCTGCGAGCACAGCCCGCTTTCTCAGTTTTGGGTTCTCGCTGTGTGCGGCCTTTTCGAGCCTCCGTGCCGGAATCTTCTTGCCTTCCGGGATGCCCAGTTCCTTGTGCAGTGCCCCTGGGTGCTTAATTGCGCCTTGAATGAACTTTTCAGCCATGTCTAACTCTCCTTTGTCGCAGTTCTAGGCATTTTCTGCCCGCTCGCCTTCCTACCAGCCGCGTTCGCGGCCATCCCTATCCCCATGTTTCTTTCCGCAGCCAGCCTATCCGTAATCGTTCCGGCCGGGGCATCCCCGACATTCGGAATACCCAACGTCTCAAGCAATGTCCAGTGATCGACCAATCCAGCCCTCGATAGTTGCAGGTAAAGCAACTTCCGCTCGATCTCGGATGCCGCCAAGAGCGAACTCGGAGCCACGTAGAACGACATGTGCCGCATGAACTCCTGCGCCCGGTCCATCCGCGGCAACGGTCCCCGTTCCATTGCTTTGTCTGTAACGATTCCCCGGTTGTCGAAATCATTCCCATGAATGAAGTCTGGAAGAAATGTATGCGGATCGAAATCGAACCACTCCGGCGTAACCGCATTCGGTCCCAACGTCGCCATCAGCATCGGCTCAGTGTAAAACTGGAAAAAGTTAAACGCCAACATCGTTGCGAACTCACGGATGTAGGCTTCAATCGATCGCGACCGCGCGCGGACTGACCGCGTCATGGCCTCCATGATGCGGCCGATCGAATCGTCTGACGGCAACTGGTTCAGCCCCATCAACTGCGAGGTGTCCGAAGTCCCGCTGATCACGTCCATCTGCTGAATGACGAAGTTGATCATCTGCATGATGGATGCATCAATCGGAGCGCCTTTAGCGATCTCCACACCCTTTCCGGCCATGGCGTTGTACCGGATTTTCAATCCTGCGCGCCGCGTGTCGATCTTGTTCAGTGCGCCTTCGGAGATGCTGTTCTTGTCCGCAACCAAGTCGGGACGGGCGATTTTTTCAACCTGATCGTCCACGACCCGCAGAAGTTTTGTCAGCGTCTTCTGAAGCGGCAAAATATCCCAAAGCGGGGCTTTTCCGAGCCAACTCCACGGCCATGGATCCAGAATCAGCTTCGGCAAAGGAATCATTCCATGCCAATAAGGATTAGGCCCGTCGTAAAGCGGTTTCGGGTAGGTCTTACAAAACTCGATCATGCGCCCGCGCGGGTAAAGCGGCTGGCCCGGTTCGACTACGTAGGACCAGTTATTCAGAGGAGTCCCATCTTTCTGGAACTGGCCGATCTCAACGGGATACCTCTTCTCGTTCAGGCGATCATCGTGCAGGTAGAGCGTGTAAACGTCCACGGTTGGCAGCCGCGGCATCTCTCGCGCCGGCTTGCTCTTGGTCAGGAGCTCCCAAAAGGGAGATCCGCCCAATTTTTCGAGCAACCGCATCGCCCGCCCCTGCTGCCCACCCCCCATGGTGGCCGTTCCGTCCCTGTCTGCCGGAACTTCTATCCCGTAACGCGATTTCACCCACCACAGCGTTCTCTCGCGCCGCACGGCGGCACCAAGAGCACTTTGGAGGCTGAAATTATCAACCGGGGAGATCGGCAACACGTCCCGTGGGTCCTCGGCATCGCAGGAAATGTCGAGTTTGCGCGCATCCCACGTCAAATGAGGGTATCCGCACCCCGCCGCGAGCGCGTAGCTGATCACATCGCCCTGCCGCATGTCGGCCTGGCTGTTCAGATACCAATGTTGCGAAAGCTTTCCGAGATTCGTGCCCGTTTTCTCGAATCGGCTCCCGGCAGGCGTCCGGTATTCCCAGAAGGGTTTGGTATCGGTCAACATCGACCGCAAATCCAGGGCGATTTTCCCGACGTGATTGCTTGTCGTCCGTGAAAGCGGCGTAGCGCGGACGTTTTCGTCCGTGCCCATGATCGTTTGAATGGATTCTGCGATCTTTTCGTAACCGCGTTGGGCCTTCAGATAGGCATCGCCCTCCTGAATGGCCTCCTGGCAGAATCCCATCAGCGCCTTTTCGTACTTATCTCCGGCGATGGGTGCGAACGGAAGGCTAGTTCTTGTCGGTTCGCTCATTCTCTATCGGCGCTCCCGCTGCCTCGGTCGTAATTTCCAACTTCGCTGACCACGTTGTGCCGTTTTTCGATTCTTCGTACGTCTGCAAGCCCATTTTTGTACTCGACGCGCTGGAATCCTTCACGGGCGTATGCTTTGGGCATCTGTTGATCGTTTCTTCCCGGCCAGCGGATGCCTTTCGTCGGGTGTTCGTAAAGAACAATCGCCTCTTTATCGTTGATCTGGGCATCGTGCCGGAACGTCGCATCGTGTCCCGCGGGATTTGTGCGCGAACGGCAGAAGGGCCATGACCCGATGAAAATCTCCTGCCCGCATTTTCCGCAAGTGATCATCGCAACCCTACAAATTGATCGCAAAGCACCTGAATCTGCTGTTCCAGCCACAGCCGAAAGTCCGGCTGATTGATGCAGCGCGATTTGAGGCGCTCCAGCGTCTTCATCTGCAACCGCACCGGCAGCTCGGCCACATTCAGAGTCGCCAATCGCTTTACCGCATTTGCCAGCATCGATCCGTCGCGAAGGTTCATACCCACAGCGGTTTCAATTTCGCGCTTGGTGGAGTGCGGTATGAAGAACGAATCGACCGGGGCGCTTCCGAACCTTCGGAGTTGCTGGTCGATGTAGGCTTCGAGACTCATTCCCGAAGCATTCGCGCGCTTCCTCAGAACTTCGTACAGTTCTCCATCCATAGGAAGGTGAACATGTGTCTCTACTGCAAGTGACCGGGCCATTCGAGTTCTCCTGATCCGTCGAAAAATCCGCTGTCTTCAAAATCTTCCATCATTTGAGCATACGTCACCGGCATCCTCTGAGGATCCGGAGGTCTCTGGTCCGTCCTGAGATCGGTCGGAATCGACTCCGCCTCCATGGAAAACTGCCGGGCGCACCACAGGGCCATGAGCGTAGCCTGCAAGCGGTCATCGTGATGTCCATAGTAGGCTCGGGCGCGCATCTTTTGCATGTCGAGAACGACATCGGCCATTTCCTCGACCAGCCACGGCGACCGCGGAATGAAGTTCTTCTTGGTCATGTGCTTCGAGCCGCGCAGCCACAGGGCCTGTTGGGTCTTCGGGGTCGAATACCAGCCAAGTTGTCCGACCTTCGGGACTGGGACAACTCCATTAAGGTACGTCCAATTGAACATATTGAGGTACCCGAGTTCGACCATCCTCCGATGAGTCAGCAGGCCGGGATTAGGGTAGACCTCGATGATGCACTTCGCCTGCCCATCTTCATTGCGACCACCGAAAACGCGCCCTATAATGTTTGCCACCTCAGCTAATTCATCGGGATCAATCGGTGCTGCATATTCCGCGACCTGGACATCCGGAATTTCTGAGCCGCGCCCACATTTGATGACTTCCACAACTGCGTTATCCGTCTTCACGTCATCGTCCCTGCGCGAAAATCGGTTCCATCCGACGATTCCGACGCTCGGGTCCACGCCAATCACGTACTCCCCGTTCGGCTTCGGTTGCTCGTACATCCACACGATCCCGCGGGGATCGCCGTCGTAGTCCGCGTCCTCAGCCGGAACAAGAGATCCGTGATTGACGTAAAAGCACTCAGCCAACGATTTTTCCCTTGAATCGAGATTTGATCAGGTTCGAAAACGCACTTCCCGATGATATCCAGTTGGTAACCGCGTGGTGCAGTTCCGGCGTGATCCCCTGGTATTCGTAGGTCACGTTGTTCTTGAACTGCACTCGCATTTTCTGTGAGCGCGGATCGTAGCCCACGGCCTTGAGGTGCGACGAATCGACCGGGACCATCTCAATACTCATCGGGTCTTTCCGAGCTTCACGTCGCGCTCGTGCTTGCGCTGCATCGCCATTCCCTTGGGCGTGATCTTATTGCCGCGCATCGCCCCGATCTTATTCATCGTCCCGTAGATGGCCTTCGGGTTGTTGCCGTACTCGGCCTTCAGTTTCTTTTCAAGAAATTCAGGCATGGCAACATTCTGCCACAGAAATGGTTTTTTAGCACTCAGTTCCCGGAAGGTCCGGCGATTTCGTAAGCTGTGCCATCGACCGTCTGGTTCCTGGCCCACTCCAAATACTCTGTCGGAAACGCGCTTCTGCCGGCGTGCTGGAAGCTCTCTTCCGGGTTCGCGGCGAAGTTTGTCAGGAAGAAATTCAGGTTCCCAGAAAGCCTAAATTCCTCGCGCGTTGTCTCCCACCAGTAAAGATTGTCCTTTGGAACCATGTAGTTGGACCATCTCGTATAGAGACTGCTGGTTTCCGATATTTTGTAGGCGTGTGCCATAGAGGCTTCTGATGGCTGCCAGCCGACCGGCGGAGTTCTGCGGTATTTCCTTGGCTCGGCATACCACGGAATGAACGTGTATATCCATCGCGGATACTTCCCCATCCGCACATCTTCAGAAAACTCATGCCAGAAGTTCCCCCGGCCAGCCGGCACCGCCTCCATCCCGAACACCGTTGAAAGGGATTGCGGGATTCCGGGCAGAAGATCCAGTTGGATGCGGTTTGTCGCCCATCGCTCCCACTGAGAAACTTCGGTAAGGTGCGTGATCTCGAACTGCCGCGAGATGCCGAGTGCTCCCTTCTTGGTCGAAGCGTCGTAGATGATGCGTGAGTTGTTTTCGAGCGAGATGTGCTCATCCTTCACGTCGAAGACAACTTCAGGCTTCAGGAAGAACGGCAGGTTGTCATAGATGAACCTATCGCGCTCATAGAGTTCGTGCTTCAGATCATCGTCGAGCGAAACGCCGAAGGCCCGGAGGTGGTTCCCTGTGATGAGTCGATGCCATGTGATCGCGCGCCAGATAGCCGTGAAACCGATCTGACGGATCTTGTTCGACACGACCATGATTCCGTCGATGGGCTCATTCCGCGCTTTCTGCTCGTACATCTCTTCTTCTTTTGCGGCCAGCTTTTGCACAAGCCATTCCTGGGGCTCCCAAAGTACAAGCGGTCCGATGCCCCCGCCCATCGAAGCATCGATGTTGATGTAAGCGTAGCGCTCGCAGAAATACCGGAAGTCGATTTGTGACAGGACCTGCTCGTTTTCCATGAACGTGCGATCCTCGTCGGAGAAGGCTTTGCCGTTGCCGCGCTTCAGTTCAAGTTGCTGGGACCGGCCAACGGATTCTTCGCGCGAGTAGCGAGTGTACTTTTTGCGCGTGCCCTTCTGGATTCGGTCAAGGTTGGCTTCGATGATCTTGGGACTGTACATTTAATTTCGCGTGGTTGTCCGGTCGTTCACGGCGCCATCGTCGCCACTTCAACCCTTCCATGTACTCGTCCTCGGTAAAGCGTCCCCTAATCCACCACAGATGCATAGAGGACGCCCCACTGAGAAGAGAACACAGCGATTATTGCAACCGGCACCCATCCTATAGTCATACTTTATTCCCCTTGCAGTTCGCGTTTCATCGCGGCCTTTCCCTCGTCGCTCATGATGCCGTACTCGGCTTTCATTTCGTTGATCCACATCGTCTCTTCATCGACGTACTCCACGTCCTTTGCCTCGATGGGATCATTCACCGGACTCTTTGGGGAAGAATAGACACCGCGCTGCTCGCAGTCCTGCTCGTACAGGTCCGCCATCAGTTCGAGTGCGTCTGCGATGCGCTTGACCTGTTCGGTCAGCGGCGCAAATCGGGCGATGTTGATATCCACGCTACCGTCCGAGTAATGGGGTCTTCTCGGCGCGCTTGGTCAGACTGGCCTTGATATTGCGAATCGGCGCGCTCTTACGCAGCCCTTTCGTCACCAATGCGTCATGCCCTTTGCTGACTCCTCCGGCGAGCTCGGAAGCGCCGCCTTCGGCAGTGAAGTTGGGCGTTTTGCCCTTCCTCGGTTGAGCGAGTTTCTGGTATCCGCCCATATTCAAATCTCCCGGCTTCGTGATCGTGTTCCCAACCATGTTCGGCATCGGCTACTCCTTCTGAAACATTGTAAGCCCTCTCGGTGTCGGAATGAACACCGATCCCGGGTACAAACTACGAATTTCTCGATCCAGGTGATCCTCCATGCCTGTGTCGTGCAGGATGCCGATGGCTCCCGGCTTGAGCCACCGGATCTCTTCGATCCGCGACTCGTAACTCGAATCGGAAAACAGCAGATCGCACTGGCTGATCTTGTCGTGAAGCTGCGATGCCGGCGCAGAGACCACCGTGACGGATCCCGGACATATCTGCTGTGTCGCGAAGATGGCCTTCGGATCAACGTCGCAGGTGTATACCTCGCAGCCGTTCCCGTTCGAGATCGCGGCATAGCCAAGCGCCCGGGCCGTCAGTCCGCAGTAGCTTCCAGTCTCAACAATGAGTTTCGGCTTGAGAAGCATCGCGACCGCGAAGGCGAACAGCACGACTTCGGATTCCGCGTTGATGCCGGGAGTATCCGGCTCGAAATTGTCGTATCCAGGGACGCTCCATAGGTCCGCTTTGAGGTGCCCCATGCGCCCACTCGGAGGGCACGACCTTTCTCCGACGAAGTCCATCGCCACGGTAAGCAAGCCGAGAGTCTTTTGCGTATTCACAGTTCTGCGGCCTCCAGTATAGTGTCGCGTTCATCAGAGACGAAAGATTTTGGAGTTATCCTTGCGATTGCGTCAAGATTCCAAATGCAGCCGCTCGCACAGTCCAATGAGTAGTACCATATCGATCCTCGCCCCCATCTCCGTTCCCAGTAGTACGGAGAAATGACGATTCCATCATACTGGCTCGCAACTTCCGGCCAGTTGATCAGCGGACTGATGAAGCCATCGGTCGAAGGTTCCGAGCAATACCGTTTTTCAAACTCGTCAACGTCAGTGGGTTTTTTCAGCCACAGGATATTGGATTCTCCGTCCAACTCCACGGCATAAGCGTGCTTGAGGTCCTCAGTCCGGAGGTTGTTGCTTTGACACCATTCCTTCCAGTCTTCCTCGCCGTCTACGGATATCCAGAATCCCTCCGGCTTAACGCTGTGAATCTGGCGGTATTGCACGTGTTGCAGCGCGTCTATCGGTCTTCCAGAATAGTGAGTGAACGTCATGGCCTCATCTCTTCCTGGACCCAATCAGGAGGACTCCAACTAAGATCAGGGTGATCAACCAGCCGATATTTATCGGGAATGGATTCACAGATTTTCACGTCCTTTTGCGTCCGGTCCCAATTCTCCGGAGTGTCGTAAGTCCCCATCTCCCGGCCGGTATTGCGAACACGAGAAATCTCTGGCGTCAGCACCTTCCATTTTTCCCGGTAGCACAAGTGCGTGATCTGCCAGTCGAATCCGTAGGGAGCACGGATCTTTCCGTTCCAGTGCGGCTCAAGCTGCGATCGCCACGCGCCGCGATTGAAGGCCCACCCGAAGGCCCCACGCAGTTCGTTGTCCTCATGAACCGCATCGATGGAACGGTACGACCCGTCCATTTTTGAGTGCAGGTTGGCAAACACGTACCCGTCCTGACGCAGGGCCCAGCTCGCATACAAAAGCGCATCGGGAGATATGAACGAATCCTCTTCAAGCGCCACGATCTTGTAGCTGTGCTCCGTCGCCCGGTTGATCAGGTGCCGCGTGTTGTTCGCAATCCCCATCCGGCAAGACTGCATATCGAATTGCGCATCTTCAAAAGATTCGCAGACCTGATACATCTGCTCGGCCATGTCCGAAGAATGCCAGTCGGCCGAGACCATGACGCCTTGAAAGCCATCGGGCTTTTTTGCCGCAAGGATCGATTGAAGGCACAGGCGCAAGAGTCCCGGGCGCTTGTAGGCAGTCACGCAGACGATCAATTGATCATCTCCAGCGCGGCATCGATGATTCCATTGTGGTCCCACGTGTAGGGATTCTCATTGCGAAACAGTTTCAGATTTTCTCCGTACCACCAAGTTCTGTCCGATCGAAGCCCCCACTTCCAATCCGACCGGCACGGAAGCACAAGAAGCGTCGGAACGCCTGTCAGGCCGGCCAGGTGCGCAACCGCTGTATCGACAGTGACGACGAGGTCCATATTCGAGATCGTCTCGGTAGTGGATTTCCAATCACGCAAGAGCACGTCGCTTTCATAGACCGATGAAGGGCACTTCGTATCGTTCCGCAGGTACAGCCCTTGTCCACGCGGGACCAGAGAGACCAGGCGAGCGTACTTCGACAATTCTTTCGCCACAATCGCGCTCGTGTTCTCATCGAGAGTACGGTAGCGGCGAAAGGATGTGTGTTCCTCTGCGTACCAGCAGTAGCCGATAAGCGGAATGCCATTGCTAGAAACTTTACGCGGAAGCAGGTATGTATCGCGCGGAATGTCGTCGGCGTGCGAAATTCCTAATATCCCGGGGATGCTCATCCACGATGTCGAGAACTCCGGCCGGTCCTTGTCGGCGGCGTCGAACGGGATTGGATTGCCCGGCTTGACAAGTTCGACTTCATCGACTCCGTAATCTTTCCAATTGCACCAATCGCCGAGGGATTTCCAGAGGAACAGTTTCACACGCGAGGAGCAACAGCGCAGCAGAGGCAGAAATCTCCGAAACATGAACGCATCGCCGTACCCGCCTTCACAGACTACGCCGACATATTTTCCGGTTTGTCCCTTCCATGGTTTCGTGCCAAGGATCGGCTGCCAACTCGCGTTTGCTCTGCCGTATTCCCAAGCCTCAAAACCCGTGGTGAAATTGCCGAAGCGCATTTCGCTTTCAGCGAAGCCGAGGGAGATTCGCTTGCGGTATTTTTCCGGAAGGACCTCACCGTGAGAGTTGGCTATGGTCTGGTGCATCCGTGATTCGGTGAATTGCCCCAGGTCGGCCAAGGCTTGCGCTAGGTTGTGATTAACCACGGCCCGGACTGCCTTATCCTTGCAGATTGACAGGCCATCAAACAATAGTTCACATGCGGCCTGCGGGTTGCAGTTCACCCGGTACGCGACGGCGGCGTTTACCAGATTTTTGATGTTGCGATCCTGATCGAGACGCTTCAGGAGCGTGTCAAGAGGCGCCAGCTTGGCGAACGTTTTGCCGTCGTGCTCGATGAAGATGTCGTTCATCCGCGATCGCCTTCAGTTGGTATTTTCGGGTTCCTTCCGATAGGATTCATCCAGCCATACTCGAGGAATCCAGAGTGTAACACGGTGAGTATCCATGAAACCGGGTTGAGTGACATTAGCCAGGCAACCAGCAAGTCGTGGCGGTAGTAGTTGGCAGAGATTAAGCTATATTTCCTCTGCCAGTAAGCCAGTTCCGCCCCAGCGCACACGTAGGCCCCTACCAGGTACGCGATCGAGCCAATGATCAGCGTCACTTTCATGCCACTCGCTGTTCCGTTTCGAGTCTTCCAACGTAGTTGATCAATCGAATTTGCAGATCGTCCGCAGTTTTTTCTGTGATCCTAAATGGATGTTCAATTCCAGCGATATACAGGGAATACAGATAGCTTGGGCCATCGTCTTCCCGCACCACAGCTCGGATGAGTGACAGTCTTGTGGTCACCCATTCCGTCGTAGTACTACGAGATTCGAACGTGATCAACTCTTCAGTCATATTTCATTTGAATATCTGGATACGGAGGCGGTTCCGGCGCCGGATCATCGAATGAACCACCATCTCGCGCCACCTTCAATCCATATAGCCCTCAACTCAGACAGGCGATCCTCTCGGTTAGGTCCGGCATCATCATATCCGAACTCGGTTCCACAACGCGGGCAAATGTTGAATCTTTGTAACGCTGGATCTTCATCCAACCCGGCATAATCGCACACCGGGCACTTGAATACGGCTATCTCGCTGGTGAGTTCATCGGTCATTCGCTCATTCCTGAACATCCGGGTAAGGGATTGCCGGTTCTGGCGCCGGATCATCGAACGGCAGCCCCGGTTCATTCGGCTTCGGTGGCTCAATCTGACGAATAGGCGTTGCGTCAAGAATCTGAGAGACTCTTGTACTCGTATCCTGCATCCGGCCCGGCATCGTGTAATTATTCTGCTCGACCTTCACAATCGGTCCCCTGTTGCCGATCATCTTCATCGACTCGAAGACAATCTTACGCGCCAGGGGATCTCCGATCTGGCGTATGGTTCCCTTGCCGCGGCAAACCGTGCAGGTTTTCCTTTTGTCCTTATTTTTGGGGTCTACGACCTTGCCTTCTCCCTTGCATTTGGAGCACGCCACGTCTTTTGATTTGGCGTCTTCGACCACGTCTGCGTAGACATCCGGGATACCCGGCATCATCCGCAGGACGCCGAGAAAATGATAATGCTCGCGCCAGAAATCGACCATGGACGCGAAGGTGATGTTGTTGCGGCGCATCAGGTCGAGCAAATCGGCCTGAGACTCGACAGGATCAATCAGCGCATTCCCGAGCCCCTTGAAGCGCACATCATCGGAAGCGCGGCAGGCTTCAACGAGCTGCTCGATCCGCAGGGCATCGACGAGCGAGTGCCTGAGTGATTCTTTGCGCGGAGATTCGACGATGTGCATCAGATCCTTGCGGTGGCGGCCGTAACGGTCTTGTCGGTTTCCTTCAGAAGATTCGGCTGCACCTGCGCTTTTTCTGGAAGCGGAGGCGGGTCCGAAAGAGCCGTCAGGATGGCGTTGCGAATCATCCTGGATTGCTTGACGAGTGTTCCGACGTTGGCCTCGTTGTAGTAGGGCCGGCCTTGAGCGATCATCGATGCCGCCAGAATGACAATGTGATCCAGTTCATTCATGCGTTCACCTCGACCGGGACATTCTCTTCGATCCAGTCTGCGATCTCCCTGAAGTTGTATCCAGAGTCGTTTTGCGCCTCAACCCATTTTTTCTTCATTTCTTCAGTCATTGAATTTTTTCCATCCGATGAACTCAGCATAGCGATCCCGGGCCGCTTCCGGCACCTGCACACTGTTCCCGTTCGCCAGAATCAGCATGTGTTTGCCTCCCATGTTGATCATGCCATGAATCTGGCCGATCAGAAACGAGCACGGATCTCCACTGTAGTCCTTCCACGAAAACCACAGATCGCCCTGCCCTTGTCCTTCAGGTTGAGTCCAGGTTGTTTTCATCGCTCCCTCTTCCGCTTCGGTCGTCTCCGGCACTTCGGCTCATGCACGCGCCGTTCCCTTGCTCCCATCATCTTCCCGCATCGCCCGCACGGCAACATCACCTTTGGCCTTGCCACTGTTATCTTTTCCCGGGAGAGAAATCCCGCGTTTTGAGCTTGATAATGACGCGCTCGCCGCGTCGGTCAAAGAGAGTTTCGATTGGTCTCGCGACAACTCCCTCGGCTGTAGCCTTCCCGATCATGGACTCGAACGGGGTTCTCACCCTCTCAACTATTTCCTCAAGCGTCATCCTGCCAAGGTATGGGACTGCTTCGATCCCCAGCTTCGCGGCCACGTCTGATACCGCCTCGCGCTCAAGCCACCACTTTCCACCGACCAGAACGTCGAACAGAATGAAACTTTTATCGGAACGATAAAGTCCGCCGCCCTTCTGAATCCCAGGGCCGTACCCCTCGCCATAGAGAACTACTTGAGTCTGCGTGCCATCGATCCACAGCGTCGTCATCTTTTCCTGGGTGAATGTCCGATGCAGGTGCTGCAACAGATCGCCGGGAATCTGGGCTGTGTTCGAGCGCCCGCCAAATGACACCTCACCGGTTTCGGACAGCATCACTCGAATGTTAGTTCCATCAATCTTTTCCGTCACATCCCAAAGATTGATGGTCCCCAGAACCGTAGATTTCAAACGATCCGGGTCGACGACGAAGGTTTCCTTGTCGCGCTCAAAAAGGGTGTCGATCTTGTGATACTCCGCGAACCCTTCAACAGAGGTTTGGACCAGTGATGACATTACCCGAATATCCTATCACAAGTAACCGTTATTTGTGCCACCAATTATTTGCCCCTTGCCATGGCGAAGGAAAGTGGTATGCTGTTTCTTCCGCAGGTAACTGCGGATCGGTCGCATGGACGCTTGTGGTCCCGTAGGCCGTGTGGGGAGGATCACCCCCGGCCTGAAGTGATGAACCCAGTAATGGGTCGGGGCTTGCATCGGGAAAGCAGCCGGGGAACTCGCCATCCGACTGCGACGCGGTAACGAAGTAAAGAGCCGCCGAAGCCCCTGCAGTGCGCGTCGCGGAAGATCGTTAGGGCCGAAGACCCAAAGGGCCTTTAAGCCAGTTCCGCGGAGTCACACCAGACACCGAAACTGTCTGCCTCACTTCACCCCGGCATGGGTGTCGTGTCTCTCCCCAATACCCTGTAACCATAAGAATTACTTATTTTCTGCCCTACCAAGATTTCAGGAATCCAGTTTTTCTATTTTTTTTTCAGGTTTACGCGAAGTCAAATGCGCCTCCGGCGCACCCGTGGCTACCCCCTGGACAATCGCGCCGATATTTCGGCACTGGATAATCGATTTGCCTGGAAAGAAAGAATGATCGGTGCCGGAAAGAATGAAGAATGAATGATTTGAGTATCCCAATAAACAGATGTTATGCGGGAAGCACGATGCAGGCATCTATACGGGATAGGTTTTCTGGTACATCTGTCCGGCGGGACGAAGGATGGTGTTTGATTACTCTATAGCGCCATATAGCTCACGTCGAGCCTAAATATCGGCACGCACGGATGATGATGTGATGCTGAGGCGACTAAAAAGAGGTGATAGATTTATATGGCGGCAACTACGCGCAGCGATGCGGTAGGATGATGTAAATGGAAGTACGAAAGAAGAGCAGGTGGGCTGTCAGGATGGGACGCAGGGGTGGTAGAGCTACTAATGCGAGGCTGACTGCTGAAGAGAGGTCGCTGAGTGCTTCCAGGGCTTCTCGAGCCCGTTATGCTCATTTGCCGCGGTGTGCGTGTGGAAAGTACACAGCGAGGCAGGCGACGTTACGGAAGCATGTATGCGAGTTG
This sequence comes from Candidatus Sulfotelmatobacter sp., assembly GCA_035277905.1. Classification (GTDB taxonomy): domain Bacteria; phylum Acidobacteriota; class Terriglobia; order Terriglobales; family Acidobacteriaceae; genus Sulfotelmatobacter. The sequence goes on along the minus strand of DATEJO010000279.1, from coordinate 41,902 downwards.
CCGGCTGGGTGAGCTTGGTCGATGACCCAGCGACGAGGATCAATTATCCCACTTGACGCTGGATAGGTTTTATGGGATAGTTGGAATGGTAAGGTGGGGCTGAGACGAAGTGAGATTCGGATCAGCCCCTAAACACTGCGAAAGGATGAGTTTCACAATGTCTACTTCAAAGAATAGCATTCACGGTGCCGCCTACACTCCCACACTGGCTGCTTTTCTCGCGGCCGCATTGGCTGGCGTTTTGCTCGCTCTGATCATCGAGGCCTGGTTATGAAACTCGCCATCTATTCGCGGGTCTCAACGCGCGATAAAAGGCAGGACACGGAGAACCAGGCGCGGGATATGCGAATCTGGGTGACCGCGAACGGTCACGAGATTGTGGCTGAGTATTCCGACCAGGTGTCCGGCTCGGGAAAAACACGCCGTCCGCAGTTCGAGCAAATGATGGCTGATGCCGCAGCTAAACGTTTCGAGATGCTAGTGTTCTGGTCGTTGGACCGATTGTCACGGGAAGGCGTCTATGCCACCCTGACCCATCTGAAGACCTTGGATGAAGCCGGCGTCTGCTGGAGGAGCCATACGGAAGCGTACTTGGATTCATGCGGGGTTTTCAGAGATGCTGTTCTCGCGATCCTGGCGGCCGTGGCGAAACAGGAGAGGCTGAGGATATCCGAAAGGGTCAAGGCCGGCCTGGAAACCGCCAGAGCGCACGGAAGGCGCGGCGGCAGGCCTGTTGTCGGGCGTCCCGATGGGCTGGTCGAAAAAGTTCGAGAGTTGCGGAAGGCTGGGGGATCGGTCTATCGGATTGCCCGGGCCGTGGGAAGTAGCAAGAGCACGGTCCACCGGATCATTAAATCACTCTGAGCCGCGAGGCTGCCACGTGCGACAGCTTCGCCTCGCGCTCTTCTCTCGCTTGCATCGTCGACCAGCGCGATCCATCGGATGCGCGCCACCGGTGGACCGTAGGACTAAGGCGCAACCCATTTGGGTCCACTGAAGACTCTGCCGGGACACCAAGATTGGCCTTGGTTCTTCGAATCGCTTCATCGAGGCGCGCCGCGAAGTAGTGGATTGCCATATCAGTGGTACAGCCGATCTTCGATTCGCTTGGTTCGCTCTTTGATATCAGTGATATCCGTTTGAAGCGATGCTAGAGATTCGGACCTGGCGGCGATCGCTCCCTGAAGCAGTGCCACGGTCCCCTGAAGAGATGCTACATCACGGTTCATGGTCTGGATCGAATGCTTGTCGATCGCTTGGTCCGAAACGATCGCTGCGTAACAGCTCGCGAGACCCGCACCTAACACAATAGCCTGAAGCAAATGTCCCAAGGTAACTTTCATGTCGAGCCACTCCGGCTTGGCCATTCGTTTCCTTTCAGTTCTACCCTAAGGCTTTTCCGCTGTGCGGGCGCCGAAGATCAACCCGCCGCCGGCCAGCAGCATGATGCCGCCGTTTGCCTCATCGATCGGCTTGTCCAGTTCCGGCCGCTCCGCCTTCAGGATGTTCAGCCCCAGCATCAACAGGATAACCAGGATGCCCGGGATCGTCGTTTTGAGATCACGTAGGTTTTGTCCCATGGGATTTGGCCCAATATACCATAGAAGCAACGGATCAGAACAACTTTTGCTGCTTTTCTTGCGCCACTAGACGCAGCCCCACCGTGCGAACGCGCTGCTTCGTTTCAGGATCGATTACAGAACCCTTCTGTTCGAGTAACCCCATTTTTATCATGTCGTTGATCCTAGGTCGCACGCTGTTCATGTCGCTGAAATGCAGCGCGTTCTTGACTTGGCGATCGCTCATCGGTAGACGCCGGTCCACGTAGACTCCGAATACCAACGCGCAGCGCTTTCCGAGACGTGGAGCTTCGTTGCGGTAGGTTTCAAGGCTGTACTCGTGCACCGGATGATTCTCGTGTTGGCTCATAACTTGATTCCCCGGCGCCGGCCCTCTTCGGTGACCTCTCCGTCCTTAACCAGTACAACCACGGAGCAGTGCTGTTCTTCCGCCTCGGCTTGTAACCTGGCAAAATGAACGATCGAATGTAAGCCGGCTGCTTCCCGAAACTTCAGATTCGCGCGATGCGCCCTGCTGTTCGATTTTGCTGTTGTGTCCACCTAGATTGCCTCAATATACGCTCTTATGAACGCCGCCGCGAGCGGCGCAACGATTCCATCGCCGTAACCCCGCAATCGTCCCACTCGCGCGGCAGACCCATGAGCCAGCGGGAATGAGCCGGGCTCAACTGGCCGGAGGCCGGGACGGTCTCCCACCCGTTGCGGCCGAGTAAGAACCCAATCGGCGTCTCGCCAAAAGCCGTTAACCGGGCCTGGCCGAGCAATGTCGGGTTCCCGCCCAAGGCTTGGGCGTCCGGTGTCGGCCATCCTGCTAACACCGCCTGCTCGCTCAACGGCCGCGCGTTCTTGTCGAGCGTCTCCTGGCTCGCATCGCCCGATTTCCAGTCCCGCGCCGCTGGAGTGCCCCACGCAACCAGAAATACCGTATCCTCCAGTCTGGATTTGCAATCCATCGCGCGATCTGGATTCCTGGTCGAGTGCCCCGCTTCTACACTCCTGGGTGTCGGCCACCCAATACAGCCGCTGCCGCCAGTGGGGAGCTCCGACGCCCGCAGCGCATAAATCCAGCGCCCCGCACGTGTAGCCAGCTTCATCCAGGTCAGTTTGCACAAGGTCGAGCCAAGCGAGTCCGTCAATGGACGCAACCTGCTCGCCAAAGCATACGCTAGGTCTTCGTGCTTCGATGAGTGGAAACCAAGCTGGCCAAAGATGCCTTTCGTCGTCGAACGCTTCGCCTTTTCCGGCCGCGCTGAACGGCTGGCAGGGACACGAGCCGGTCCAGACTTCGCGGCTGTCTTCCCATCCGGCGAGTCTGAGCGCGTGACTCCAGATTCCGATCCCCGCGAAGAAATGGCATTGCCGGTATCCTCGGAGGTCATCGGGTGGAACATCTCGGATTGAACGCTCATCGACATCCCCCGGCGCGATCAGATTTCGCGCAATCAGTTCCCTCAGCCATGCCGCCTTCTGCGGGTCGATTTCGTTGTAGTAACATGGCATTCAACTTGCCTTTCGCAAGCTCGCGTGCTTCCCGTCCCGTATCCGCGCTGCCGTCATGACACTGACGCCACATTCCCGCGCCGCGCGCGCCATCGAAACGCCGCAACGCATCTTGTCTAGCAACTTCTGGCAAACGTGCGCCGGCGTTGCGGAATTTCCCATCCACGGCCTTCTTTCGTAGATCCCACTGCCGGGCTTCCTTGGCTTCATTCAGTACGCCTCCGTTCTCTGATATCGCCACCACGGCTTCCAATACTCCCCTTCGTGCGGATCGAGCCCCGGCCGGGCGTGATGCGTCACCGGGAGGCACTCACACGGCCTGGAACCGCTGTATTGGCCGACACGAATGATCGTGAAACCAACCCCATCGCACAACTCGCAGCGGCCGCTGTCGCGCGATTCCTGCCGAATTTCCGCATTGACCCGGTCTACAAGGACCCGTAACTCCATTGGCTTCGGCCACTCCACCGAATCGTCCAGCCAGCGATTCACCGCAATCGCCGCGATTTGAGGATTGTCGGCGTGCCGGAGGACGTGGACCAGCTCCCTCTCCGCAGATTCCCGATCCTCTGCCGGGAAATATCGCTTCAGCCCCGCGAATCGGTCTACCTGGTCCCGAGCGTGTAACTCGCCGATCATGCTGTCATGGCCGCCCCGACCAACGCCTCCTCGTGACTCATGCCCTTTCTGACCAACCTTTCGTACTCCAGCCAGTCCGTCCAGGTTTTTCTGGGTTTTTTCCGCCCCCGTTCTCGGGGTTCAGTAGTTAATATAGAGGACCCATGGAGTGATGTGACATGGGTATTGCGCTCCCCTGTAATCTGATATTTTTCAAGGCGATACGTCCAGAAGTGGGAATAGCGCCGGAGCTTCGAGATGAACCCGAGCCGCGCCAGCGCCGCGATGCACCGGCAGACCTGCTCACGGGTGCAACCGATCGTCTTGGCCAGCCAGATCTGCCGTACAAAGATGTCTTGGCTCCTGGATTTGAAGCCGTGGAAGATTCTCAGGATTTCGCGAGAGACGCGTGAAAGCGTCGCCCATTCAAGTGGTGTCACTTGGTTTCTTCTTTCTGCCCGCGCGAACGGGCGTTAAATTGGGCCGGGCGTTTCGCGACGCACCGGCCCCAGAACTACCCAGAAAGAAGAGGTGTGACCCGGTACTAGCTTACACCCAGTCAGGTGTATTGTGCAACCTTTATCCGTAACGTGTCAAGAGAAAGTTTCCAGCGCGGCGGCGCAGGGCTCTACAACATGCCAATCTTCGCAGCCCACCGCACCGGCCGAAATAGGAGTCTGGTTACCCACAATTCGTGCTAGAGACTTGCGCACGATGTCGCGCCCTACTAGATGATTGCGTAGTCGATGAAGGAGGTCATGCGCAATCATGTCGGCGGGCTGCAACGGGATGCAGTTTTCCCAGCCCATCGGGGCCATAGTGACAAAGCGCTCTCGACTGATTTCGTTGTCGCTAATTTCAGCATCGAACGCACGTATCGCGGTGGAGACGAAATCCCCTCGATCATGAAAAAAAGTGATTCTATCTTGGGTGTGAAACTCTCTCATCACGAGTCCGATTTCCTTTAGGCATTGAGTAACGCAGATGAAGTAACAGTACTGCCTTAGTTGCTTCTCGGTGAGTCCGAAGTTAGCATTACGAGCCTCTTTCAAACTCGCAGCAAAACCGAACACCATCGGCCTATCAGTGTGCCGGACCCTCTTATACTTCTCCGGTCCGAACATAATATTCTGGAGGTGCTTTACGAACCGAATCTGCCTTTCGGAACTCCAGCCCTTGAACTCATTTTCTAGCGCGGAACAATCCGCTGCATGGTACCGGCTTAATGGCTTTAGTCCTTTCTTTACGGATCGCCGACTCTCGTATTTAACGCGCGCGTCCCACTTATCGATTATTTGGTCCCACTGGTTATCGTCGGCGATCCATCCAGCGCACACAATTGTGCTTTTATCGAGGCTCTCGTCAAAATAACCAGTCATCATGCAGAAGATCCTTGAGGCCCGCGTGAAGCCCCGCAGATCTCTGAGGTGCAGGACTCGGCTAAGCATCGCACGAACCCCAAGTGTACAAATTCATCTTGATTCTCCTTTATTCGAGTGGCCTTGCTTTACTCCGCGAGCCATGCCACGCCGCCCCGCACTCCGCGCGCCTTCGGAGGAAGAGGCAGCGCAGATTCCTTAGCATATTCCGTTTCACAACTTGGAGCAATCCTTTTCCATTGCTGCGTCGATTTCCGTGCGCCACTTGTCCGCTGACCATTCTTCGATGTGGCCCTCACAAAAACGACGTGTAGCTGAATCACGCTGCAAGCTGACTGGTCCGAAATACCAATCCAGCCGGCGCGTGTCCTTCTGCGCTTCCTCAAGCGCAGCACGCTCCTGCTGGATGGCTGCTTCAATTTCCAGTTCCAATGGAGCATGATTTAGATACTTCATACTGAACTTCGTCATTATTCTATTTGCGATCTCTTCCGGTGTCTGGCTCATCCCACATCCTCCTGCTTCGGAAACCGCCCCTCCGCGAACTCATGCGGCCCGTCGTGCCCGTACTCCAGGAGGCACCGAGGATCAATCCGCGGCATCGTGCCGGGAGCCGGCACGTCGATCACGTTGCAGCGCGAGACTTCTTCGTTCATCTGATATTCCTCCTCATCAGCCCGCTCTCCCGATACCACCGGATGAATCCCTCAATACTGGCCTCGAAGTCGATCCCGGCGATCAGCGTCAGGGCCCCGCGCGCGCGTTCCTTGGCGTGCCAGGCGAGCTGGTGCTGCGATGGCTTGGTCGCCGCCTTGTGGCCTTCCCTGATGCGTTTCCATTCGATGAAAAGAACCTCTGCTTGGCATGGAAGCACGGCCTGCCACCAGCCAATTGCCCGAGGATTGTCTCTTCCATCACGATGAATTTCGTACGGATGTGGCCGATACCGGACGTACAGCCGATCGGCCATCCCCTTTTCTTGCACCCCTAGGCCCCGCAGCCGCTTCAGATCGGTCTCGATGGTTCTCCACCCATCCGCTTCCAGCATGTCGGTGCACGCCTTCTCAATCTGTGCTTCGGTCGGTTTCATAGCCCGTCCTTCTCGTACTTATTGCAAATTGACGCGACGGTCTGCAATTCTTCAAGAGTTAAGAGTTTCCAGGTACTAAACCTTTCGATCTTCCGAAGTTTGGCTAGTCGCGCTACAGCCTCAGCATCGCCTTCCTCACAAGCACGCATTCTTGACTGGCCCCAGTCTACGGTTCCGCTGCCCCAGTGACGGTATGTTCCTGCCGTTGCGTGTTTCCATACGGACCCGTTCGACAGTGTGATTTTTCTGTTGGAAATTCGCGCAACCGAAGAGATCCCAACAATCTGGTCTCCGAAGAAAATTGAAACCTTCTGGCCTTGTTTCAGTTCGCTCATCGTCCGTCCTCCGCATCAAACCTCGCCAAGTACCAATTCTTCCAGAGAAGGTGTCGCTTGCTTTCCTTGAGCATCTTCGGTTTTGCTTCCGGCTTCACGTAACCCCTGCCGTCTTCGGCATCGAAACGCGAGAGATGCCACTTCATCGCCAGACGATGCACTCTGAGCGCCTCGCGCCGGGCCAGCAGCAACGATGTGACCCACGCAATCGCGCGCGGGCTCATCCATGTGGCCGCCACCAGCGCAGCCTGAACTAAGAGAGTGGCGTAAACTTGTTCCATTTATTCGATCCTCAGGCTCTTTCCACGAGGAAGCAACCGCGCGCCGGGTACATCTTCGCCGCTTTTCAGAGCCTCACGAATCGCTTGGTTTCGCGGTAAAGAAGTGGCTTCATCCATCACCTTTTCCGCCAGCGGGTGCGGTACCAAGTCCAAGCCTTCTTCGACAGCCTTTATTGCGTTCCAAATCCAGTGGTACAAATCGCCAGGCATCTTCACCGTATATTCCTTGAGCCCCTCAGGAAGCCGGTCCTGCATGGGAATCTCCAGCGGCTCCAGCCCGCCATTCCCCTGCACTCGCATCCGATGCTTCGGCGATTCTATCACGCGCACACCGAATTGCTCCATCACTGCGAGAGCCCGCTGCTTCAGCATCTCAACGAATGCTTCCCGCTTGCGCGCCAGTTCGAGCAGCCGATTTGCTTCCTTTCGGCATATCTCGGCGTTCGCCGTCTCGCGCTGAATCAGGCCGGCATAGGAGTCCACCTTCGCCGCTTCCTTGGTCAGGTACTCGCCGATCTGCGCTTCGATCACCTTCAGCGCTTCCGAGTCGCCTTCAGCATCGGCTTGGTCGCGCAGCTCCGCCAGCTGCTGAAGTGAATCTTCGATGGTGTACAGAGATGGGGTCATGGCTTAATCTCTCTAGATTTTCGGATCTTAACGCAGTCCGTCAGCCGCTGCTCCCATGACCGCACGATGCGTCGCACGGTGGCGTGCTCTTCGTCTTTGATGTTATCTCCCACGCCGGGATCGAGAATCTCAATGGACGCTCTGATCGTCCTGACATGCGACAAGTACGTCACGAGGTCAAATTCTTCATTAGTCATGCCTTAATCCTTTGCTCTTTTAGAGCCTGCCGCGCGCCCCCCGGCGAAACGACAGGCCCAAACCCCGGCTCATTGTGGCGCAACACGCCAGGGAAACCATTAAAACGGTTCGGTAGGATCGTTGTCCTGAGCTATCGTCCTCTTCGTGTACAAGTCCTCGAACCGCTGTTTCAACTCGCGATATATCGGCGCCGCTTGTTCTTTTGTTTGCAGATCCGTAGAATGCTCGCAGCCGTGCGACCCCAACACCGCGTAGTAGTCATCGTCATTTCCGGTCAGTTTCTTCATGTCGGTCTTCAGTCCTTGGAACTGGTCCCGCATTTTGAACTTGTCGAAGGGCTCTTGGCGAGCCTCCGGGGTGCTTCTCGCACCACTGCGGGTCTGTGGCGCGCTCGCAGCCGCAACCGGAGGCGCATCTTCCTGGACGGAGCGCGCATCTTCTAAATCTTGCGTGAAGAACTCGCTAGCGCTGGTCGCATTGATGGTCGCTGCGACGTGCGCCCGTTTCTGGGCCATCTTCAGCAAGGTGTTCACCTGGTCGAAGATTTCAGGGTTGGCTTTGCGGCCAGTTTCCTGACCGATGATGGCCTGGTCATCGAGTTTGAACCCTGCGTTGCACCCGCCCTTAAATGGAGCGCACCAGAAATTCTTCGGCTTGCCTGTTTCGTTCCCGCTCTTATGCTTGGTCTGGATTATTGCTCCGACCCCGCAGTTCGGGCAAGTGCGCTCTGCAGTTCGCCATCGGTACTTCGATTCCCAGGAATTGCACTCCCCTAGGGCTTCTCCCATGACGAACTCGCCGGCATTGGTAGCCCGGAATAACTGGCACCGGACCAAGTACCGGAAGAACGGCTCGCCTCCGTGTGCGGCACCCAACCAGTCTTCCTCTCTCTCGTCGATCGTAAACCGCGGAACCAGCCCGAAGAGATTGTCCAGCTTCTGCGCCCCGGGCTGCATCAGCGTTGGCTTGTTCCCCGCCCCTGGAATCTTGCCGTAGTCCTCGCCTTCCTTCATCAGCTTCCCAAAGGCGTCCACAATAGCCGCCCGCCGCGATAGCGCGACCTCGGTGGGCATCACCGGCATGAAGCGCTGGCGTTCAATCTCCAGCGCAGTTTCGTCACGCACTACGATTGCTTGCGATTCGATTACTTCAGGCATCCTCTTCCTCCTTCAATACCCCGCTCGCTTCCATCCATGCTTTGCAGTACTGGATGTGCTCCGCATATTCGGCGACCTGCGCGTCCGTGTAGTTTTCGCGCCGCCCGACCGCCTTGTAGTGCTCTTCCCACCACTCGACGGGGTGATGCTCGCATCCGATTGTGATGTGCCCGACTTCGCGGACGATGATCCAATGTCTTGTTCCGCCAATTTGGAGTGGAACGATGCCATTTGGAAATAGTCCCTCCGCGCCGCGCAGGTCCGCGTCGCCCAGGTCCGCCCCTCTCAGGTTCGCGCCGTACAGGTCCGCCCCTCTCAGGTTCGCGCCGCCCAGGTCCGCGTCGCCCAGGTTCGCGCCGCACAGGTCCGCGCCATACAGGTTCGCCTCTGTTACAGCATCCACAATCGTCTGCGCCGTCTCAGAATGGTACAGCACAGCTTTCGTGTACCGGTTTATGATATCGATGCTCATCGCGCCACCCCCAATAAATCACGCTGCGGCCTGTAGCACTTCGAGCACACCTCTTCCTCGAATATAACAACGCCACCGTGTCCCTCGACGCCTTGAAATTCGCGCCAAGTGCGGGTTACGGGCTCGCCGCCCGATTCTCCGCAGTACGGGCATTCCCATTCATGCACTTCGAGCCAGACCAGCTCGATTCGCAGCTCGTCCAGCGAGTACCATTCGGATTCAGTGACCCATCGCGGCGTTGCTACCGCGCCAACGTCCTGAACCTGAATGTCGGAGTCAGAGAATCGGCGAATGGAGATGCAGTCGTCTTCAACTTCCACGCGCCAGTCGCCGTTTTTCTCGAATGCCGTTTCTCCGAATAAGGATGCGGCGCGCTTCCAGCCGTGGCCGATCAAGAAACGCTCAATGTCGCAGGTGGAGATTGGGTTGCTCATCGCGCACCTCCGCCAATAATCGGCCCAATCCAGTAAAGGCAATCGCTGCGCTTCTCAACCAATTTAGTATTGAGAGCGGTGCGCTCGATCATTTGGTACTGCTCCAGAGAACAGCCCTGCGCCATGAGGACTGCGTACAGATGCCCGCAGGGGACGCCCGATGCGCCAGCTTCACGGATCGTTTCGGTAACGGTGAGCATCAGGGCGAGAGCGCCCTTTATCTGATTTTTCTGTGAATCGGTGATTGTGTGTTGCGCCATACCTGAATCTTAGCACAACACTGCGCAGTGCGCAATAGATATTTTTGGAAATTATATACTTGACTCCCGTACGGGAACCATGTATCATTGAGGCATGAAAAACACATACATCACCGCCTCGATACCGGAAAGCGTCTGGGATCGGGTTCATGCTAAACTTTGCGATATCAACGAACGAAAACTGTCCGATGAACTGTTCGCCTGTCAAAAGACTGTTAGACCGCTGACAATTGAGGATGTGAAAATCGGGGATCGCGTCGAGTGGATCTCGCCCCGCGCGAAAGGAATCGTGATTGATGTAGACTACTGCTCGATCAAGATCGAATGGGGCGACGGGAAAACCAGTATTCAGCCCAAGGGTGATGGGTTCGTCGGCTGGAAGGTTCTGGAGGCTGTCGATTAAAATGTCTCGAAGCACGATCAGCACCTTCCAGTTGTTTGCGATGTTCCCCGATCAGGAGACGGCGCGAGTCTATCTTGTGGAATTATATACTTGACTACCGTGCGGGATTCAGGTACAATGGGCCTATGATGAACACAGAACAACTCACCGTCAGGGCGATCCTTGACGGCGACAACGCCCACCGTATCGTCCGTTCCGATGGATTCGTACTTGGATGGATTCGCAAGTGGTATCAAACGGATCAGGTCAATAAAACCGGAATCAAGATGTTCCGTGCCGAACCTGCTGGACACGCTAACTCTGGTGCCAACTTCAACCGCTTCCAATCCGCACTTGGCTTTTTGGAACACTGGTGGGAGCAGTAGATGTCCCGTTCCACTATCAGCACCTTCAAGCTGTTCGAGCTTTTTCCCGATGAACAGACGGATCGTGAGTACCTGGAATCCCGGCTGTGGCCGGATGGTGCCCGCTGTCCGCAGTGCAAGAGCGGAGAGCGCATCACCCGGCGCACGGGCGGGTTCTACCGCTGCAACGCCTGTCAGTTCGACTTCACTATCCGCACGGGAACCATCTTTGAGCGGAGCCATGTGCCGCTCCACAAATGGGTCTACGCCATGTACTTGCTGGTCACGGCTCGCAAGGGCATTTCGTCCATGCAACTTGCGAAGGAGATCGGCGTTACGCAAAAGACGGCGTGGTTAATGCTTGGACGCCTGCGCGAAGCGTGCAGCGCTCCCGACTCCATCGACAAACTCAAGGGGGTCATCGAAATTGACGAGGCGTTCGTTGGCGGTAAGGAAGCCAACAAACACGAGCGCAAGAAACTGCACGCCGGACGCGGTCCGGTCGGCAAGGTGTCCGTGCTCGGAATGCGCGAACGTGGTGGACGAACCCGCGCCAAGGTTACGGAGATCCGCACGCTTGACGCGATCCACGGTGAGATACACGCCAACGTTGAAGTCGGCTCGCAACTGTAAACGGATGATGCATGAAGACACCCCGCGAACTCGACACCATAGCCGACGTAGTTTTGAACTACCGCCCGAAGCCGAAATCGAAAGCGGCCAAGAAGCGGGAACGAAAGAAGAAACGCGATGACAAGATTCAGAAACGGGAGTCATCTATATAATTCCCATATTTTTAGGCCGTGAAGAAAACTTCAAGGCCCATCATCGATTGAACGACGTGCGCGGTGTAACTGGAGCCGTCCTGCTCGACAACCTGGCCGTCCACCACGCCCGGAGTCTTGGAGTCCTTCATCGACGCCGGTCCGCGGTCGTAGTACTTCTTTCCGTTCGCGTCCGAGAACATGAAAGCCCCGACCATATTGGTCGCCGGCGGCTGCGGAACCTGCGGAGGCGGCGGATCGAATGCAGGGTAATCTTTCGGATCGTCGCTCACCATGATCGCCCCGGCCGGTGGATGCGCGGGATCGTATGGCGCGTAAGGCGGATTGGGTTGCTGCGCCCCTACCAGGTACGGCTGGATGTTCTGCATCCCCACTCGTGGAACCCAGGTAATGCCGTCCGCCACGCGCACGCGCATCACTACATCGGCGGACCATCCGTTCACCATGATGGCCGCGTCGATGGCGAAGCCCTGCTTGGCGAGCTGTGCCGCGAGAATACCCCTTCCCGGGTCATTTGTGCTCATGTTGCGAAGGGCCCGTACTGCGGGTGGTTGCGCGAGCCAGTATTGGTCTTCGGTAATCATTCGGATGCTCCTGGTGCCACAAATACGAATTGAAACTGGTACTGCCCGTCCGCGCTCGTCAGGTTGGCTTGCAGCGGTGGCTGCTCCAGCACGCGCGCCGGCTGCTGGCGCAGAGTCGCGCAGGCTGATTCGATTTCGGAGAAGGAGCCGCGCTGCGCGCCGATGGAACTGGAGTCGCCGTCGCTCCGGTTGTCGTCTACTGGAACAATCATCACCATAACCCTGCGAAGGCCGTCTGCCCCTAAGACTTCTGTAGTTCCCTCGTCACCGTCATCGCAGAAATGTACCGCCGCCTCTGTCCCTGCCGTGGTCCATTCATCCGAGTTTTCTTCGAGCCCGGCCTGTGCGCCACTCACAGCACGGCCGTAAGCAGCCAGCATCGCGAGCACGCCATTGAAGGCGTCCGCTGTTACGTTCATTTGATCAGTCTGCATTTCGTTTCTCCTTTTAGGCTAGTCCTGTTACAAAAGCCCAATCCAAAGCATCGCGAAGTTTTTCCCTTTCCATGATGTTCCAGGCAATATCCTCCGCGTTTTCGTATCCGAAGTCAATCAGAAAACGCAAGCCTCTCTTCTCAAGAAATCGGCAGGCTGCTATTTGGCCCCTGTTCAATGCGTCGGCACTCTCTGAAAAACATCGGCACCATTCTGCAAATTTCATGGAATCACCGCCACTCCCGGTTTATTCAGCTCACCCGAGCCGAAGAACATCACGCTCTTGGAGCATCCGTTCGCGGGAATCGCCAACAGCGCGCCTTCCTGCAACAGAGCTGCCGCCACTCCGTTCGTCAATGTGCTCACGCTAGCCTGTAAGCCGCTGAGTTGACTCTCTGCGATCGGTATCCCCGCCGCAAGCGCACCACCGCCTGCTGAGATGATCCCGTAGGTCCTGGCGTTACCGACATTCGGAGCCTGCGTCTTGAATGCTGTCACCGCCGCAGCGCTCACCCCTACGCCGGCCGCGAGCCACTTCGTTGCGGAGAGCAGGCGATTCGGTACCTTCGCCGCGGTCGCCAGCGTCGTACTGCTCAATGCCGGGTCCTGGAAGGACACGCCGACCTCTTCCGCAGCCTGCCTGATCTGCCCTTCCGAGATTACCCGGGGATCGACTGAGCACGCCTTCGCGGAGTAGAGATTCGTTCCGCGAGGCAGGGTGAAGGGCGAGCGCTGCTGTGAGATGGTCACGACCACCTGCGAGCCGAAAAGTGGAAGCGCGAGCAATGCCAGCATTTTCATCCGTTGGCCCATCGCTTTGCCGAGAGAATCAGACGCATGTCGTAATACCAGTCCAGGCATTTTCGGCAGTTTACGTAACGAATCTTCGCCGGACCTACAATGTGCACAACTCCCTCGGCCCCGCATCGCGTAAGTTTTTCGACGCCCCCCGCCAGGTGGACTACGTGTTGGCTTTTTCGTTTCATCGTCCCTCAATAATCTGCCGCGTGCCCTTCATTCGCACATTCCCGCGCCGGATGGGCACACCAGCGTTTTGTCGTCGTCGTAAAAGTCCTCGAACAGAACCGGCGTCCGTTCCTTCGCTCCTTTGAGCGTGTGCGACCAGCGCACTACGTCGTCGATTGTGGCGACCGTTGTCGGAACCTTCTTTCTGGTTTCGATTGTGACGGAGCGAAATCGAGCCGGAACGGTTTTCGGTGCGAAGAACGTCGATATACCCCTGATACCAACTTTCCCCTCCTGCGCCCGAATCATATCGATTCTTTCCGGGAAATGTAGGGAAATCAGCCGCACCTCACGTTTGTTGCTATTGATGCACGGGAAGCATCCTACCCGCGTGAACCCGTATCCATACAGCGGATTAAGCGGCACCCCGTATTTCTCGTGCGTCGCGATTACGTCCGCGAGGGACTTTCGCAGCAGCGGGCGGTTCACTGTGCAGCCGAACATGTCATCAAAACCGCGCTCTACCAACTTCGCCCGGTCCACGCTTTCCCCGGCACGAACTCCGCTGTGAACGATGACTTCGTATCCCTCCCGGATCAGGCGCTGCACGTCCTCACGAGAGGGGATGACCTTCAGGTACTGCGTGCAAAATCGAGCTTTGCGGCTGGGAAACCGTTTCTTCCATTTCGCCAACTCCAGGAAATCTCGCTCCGGCTTCAGCGTCACCACCGGAGTACAGCCCCATTCCTGGAACCGCTTTGAAAGCATCTCGATGTGCTCGTACACAAATTGATGCTCATTGCCGGTATCGCAGAACGTTAACCGGATGGATTCGCGCGGAACACCGCTTTCGTGGATGAGCCAGAGCGCCGTGGCGGTTGAATCCTTGCCGCCGCTCAATCCGCAATAGTTCACTTCGCTCATGACTGCTCGATAATCTGCCGCGTGCTCCGCACCTTCATCCCGGAGATGTTCTCGAGAACGCACTGTAAGCACGGCTGACTGGCTGGAATCATGACTTCGTGGATGGCGCAGTTTTGCTGCGATCCATCTCCACCAGAGCTTTCACGTAGCGCGAGAGGCTCAGTTTGGGTGTGGATTGCTCCGCGCGTTTCGTGGCCCATTTGTGCAGATCCTTGGGAAGGAACACCGACGCTTTTATCAGCCCTTTTTCCATATTGTGACTCTACCATAGAGACTGCGCAGTTACCTAGCCTTTCCTGATTCCTCGAGATAACGGGCATAGTGCTCGGCCGCGAGCGCCTTCATGTCGAGCCCGTACTTTTTCTCGAATGCTTTGCGCCCGGCATCGAACTCGCGATGGTGAATCCGGCACAGAGGCACACACGACGAATCAGGTCCTTTGCTCCGCATCCCGTTGTTCTGAGTATGCGCCGGGTCCACATCGACCGAGTGATCCTCGAAATAATCCCCCGGTGCGACACACAACTGCTGGCGACACCAAGCGAGGTATTTCGCATCCCTCATGGGTCCCTTGCGCGGCTTCGCCCGCTTCTGCGGGATGCTCACTGTGCGCGGCATCGGACGATTGCAGGTGGGACAGCGCGGTTTCATTCACCCCTCGGATCGCGGTCATCCCGCCACGGCTTCATTGCTGCGACCTTGCGGTCTTTCAGTTCGTTAATAAGCTGGCTGCGCTCATACGAGTTAAGTTCATCGAGGTACTTGATGGGGCGCCTAGCACGCAGGGAACAAAAGTCGTTCCGTGCCGCGCGCGTATCGAAGCCGCAATCGTTGAACAGTAGTTCTAGGTATTCGATCTGGGTCATTGCTCTGCTTCGTTTGCTTTGGCGATGGCGGCACGCACGTATTCGCGAGCGCTTTTCAGATACCCAAAGGCCCTAGATGGAACGCCAAGGGCCTCGTCAATCAAGGCCGTATAGCAGCGACCGGTCGGCATCGAAACGATTACTGCGCGCGGCCAACCATTTGTTCGATAGACCCGTACTCGCTCAAATCGACATTTTTCCTTTGCGCGTTGCGCCATGCCAGCATACTAGCATATAACTGCGCACTGCGCAATAGATAATTTCACCCGGTTACTGCGCCTGGTAAACGAAAGTGATCGAATCTTCAGTAGACCAACCGGCTGGCGGAGTGACGGAGAGCGGCGCTCCGGCCCATGCGACAGCACCCGACGACGCGACCAGGATGTTGGTCGAGTTGTACCAGTACAGCACTGCGCTCCCCGCCAGCGGCGTCTTTTTCGGAGCGAAGCTGACCGCGCCGGAGCCGGTGTATGTGCTCATTGAGATGGTTTCCGCTTGGATCGTGCCCGATGGCGCTGGCGGAGTCACGTTGAGCACGTTTCCGTTGAGACTCAATCCCGTGCCGAGGGTGACGCAGTTGAAGGTCCCTGCATTTCCCGTGGAGGGGATCCACATCACAATAGCGGGCGTTGTCGCAGCGCAGCGCACGATCGGAAAAATCGCAATCGTCTGAGCCCATGCCGAAACGCAAACGCCGAACAGCGCAATCCTGAGGAATCTATTCACTTTCACTCCACGAATCCCCAGAGGGAATCGAATGTGAATGAGACAGTATTTGCAACCTCCTTTGGCTCCGTCTGGTTGTTCGACCATGACATGCTTCCCGCCGCGGAAACCTTCACAGCCATCGCATTGGGCCGCGATTGTGCTGCACACAACCTTGCGATCATCTGCCTAATCGCCTGTTTCGCGCTTTCCTCTGGTTCGGGGCATGGATAGGCTTCCATCGCCTTAAACTGCTTCTCACACGCCTCCGCGACTGCGGAGGCCTTACCGACCGCACTAATGCTCCACGACATAGCCACTGTTCTCCTTTTCCTTCTCTTTGATCAATTCGGATTCAGACACCAGGCGACTCTCACCGTCTCCGGCCACGCGACGAAACCGTTCGCCGGTCCTTAAATTCACTGCTTCAACGTCACCGATTACCTTCATGCCACCCGCCTTTCGCAAGCAGAAAATCCATCGACCTTCCCGGCCGGCAGTTTCTCGCATATTCGCATCTCCCGAATGCGAACACAAGCCCCGCGGATTTCAGCTTACGAGCCTGTTCCTGCGCCGCGTAGCGAGAAATGCCCAATCGCTCGGCTATCTCCGCTGTATTCGCGCATCCGGTCCGAACTGCCCACAGAACGCGCTCGCGTAGCGTCTTGGGTTTCGGTTTCGGAACGCATCGGATTTTCTGCCCGATGAGATTGAGACGAGCGCGGCGAGCGCTCCAGACCCCTCGCCTTGCAATCCTGTCTCGACATCTCCAGCACGATCCGCAGGCGCACTTGAGCTTTTCCGGTGGCTTCGGTACGCACATCCAAGGACGGGAGACGAGCATTCCGTTCTATTCTACGACCTGAAGCGCCTGGTCGCCAGATTCCGCT
Source organism: Candidatus Sulfotelmatobacter sp. (assembly GCA_035277905.1). Taxonomy (GTDB): domain Bacteria; phylum Acidobacteriota; class Terriglobia; order Terriglobales; family Acidobacteriaceae; genus Sulfotelmatobacter. The sequence goes on along the minus strand of DATEJO010000279.1, from coordinate 25,070 downwards.
ACCTTCACTCGAGCCGGCCGCGGTGCAATGATGCAGCCAAGACTCGCCTCTCCAGGATGGCCCATGGAATCCCCGTGCATCAGGAATCCCGACCGTCCGAACATCTCGTTCCCCGGATCTGGCGTCAGTGGCAGTACGTAGGGTCCATGTGGCCCACCCGTGAGGTCTGTGGGGCTCCCAATGCTGTAAAGGCCCTGCGGTATGGGTCCGATGTCGTGCGCGTCCTGGAGCGCGGGATTGTTCTTCCCATCCCCGTGCCCTGAGTAGCCTGTTGCGACCAGCGTCCCGTCAGGATCTGTGAGTTGACCGGTCGATTGTCGATATGTCCACATCTTCAGGTGACAAGCGTGACGTGGATCTTCTGCGAATTGGTGCCGATGAACCAGAACTCTGAAGCGTTCGACGGAAGTTGAGGAAATGGGCCAACGACGACTCCATTGTTTATCGTGGTCGTGTTGGCCAGCACGGTTCCAGCATACGAGGACGTGGTGACTGCGGAGGTTCCGTAGTACACGATGGCGTTGCTCGCTTCGCTCTCGATTCGCATGTAATGGAAAGGAGTGCGCGTGGTTGTCAACTGCACCGCGCTACCGGTCATCGTCAGAGTAATTTGCTGTAGTGCCATCGCATCTTCCTTTTCTATTTTAGATCGCCCGGCCCAGGGATTTTTCCGTTGTGATTCAGCATCCACTCATGGACCGCTAACGTCTGGTCGTAAGTCGGCATCGTTCCCGGCTGGAGCCCGTACACCTGGCCCACGGTCTTTCGCATTGCCATTCCGGGCCATGTCGCGTGCCATTGTTTCTTTAGGTCCGTGTACTGAGCCTCATGACTCGCAAACGGTTGCGCGTTTCCACGAGACACCGGCACCTGTTCCGTGTTCACAGGCGATTCTGTTGAAATACCCGGAGGAGGCTTCAACGATGGTACCTGCACTGGCCTAATCTTCGATGCGACATTTAGTACCGTCTGTTTGTCTGCGTCCAAGAGTTGGGAGAATTTCTTTCCGTGCGCCAAGCGCCCTGAAATTTGATCCAGCAATTCCTGAGAAGGACCAGCAGGAGCCTCCGCTGCCGCTGGAATTTCAGTTCCGGGAAGTGCCCCGGAAATGGGAGGCTGGTATCCCGGAGGTGCTTTGAGTACCGGCCCAATCGCAGATGGTTCGCCTGTGGCGCTCCCAGCGAAGTACGGACTTTCGACTGACGATGCTGCTGGACCCGCAGACGCATTCAACAGTTCCTGGATCAATGGATCTCGGTAAACCGATTTGAGGTAAGGCAGGTTTCGCAGAGCCGCCTTAAACAGAGCAGAGGCAGGAATCTTTTCCGCGATTCCATTTATGAATTTCCCGGTTCCTGTTCCGGCGGCCAGTCCGAGCAGCTGCCCCGTGAGATTTGCCACACCTGGAGGTGCCCCTAGAACTCTGGCTCCGATGTCTCCCAAGCCGCCGCCTACAACTCCAGCACCCGTTCCTAACGCCATCGAAAGGGGACCGGCTGCCGCAATCGCCGGTACAGCGAATGGAGTAGCAGCTTGCATAACCCCGCCCAGCATTGTAGACAGCCCCTGCGCTTTGGCGTCAAACCCCGGCTGGATCATTTCATTGAATCCCTGCGGGATTGTTTCAGTGATCCCTTTGGCAGGGAAAACGAAAATCTTGTGCAGCAGACTCTCTGGATCGCCTCCAGTGGGCTGCAAATCAAGCGGCTGCAAGTCCAGCGATCCAGGACGGCCTGGAAGCAACTGCGGAGGCCCACTGCCAACAGGCTGAAGATCGAGCGCGCTCTGCGGCATTACTGACCGACCTTCTTGTAGCCCTGCTTTATGGCTTGATCGAGTTGGCTGGCCGGCAAAGAGAATCGGCCCGTCTTGCCAGGATTCTTCGGATCTGGACCTTCAACGATGACGCGCTGCTCTGTCCCTGGAGGCGGCGCAAGACTCGGACTCGCTGGAACTTCAATGCCGTGCTGCTTGAATGACCGCGAGATCGCATCCCTCTGCCCGCCAAGCGCCCGGAGGGTGTTGTCAATGATCGCCGCGGTGACCTTGGGATTCGCCAAAGCCTGCCCGCGCTGTGCCTGTAAAGCGCCGAAAGCCTCGTGCCCACGAAATCCCGTTGCTCCGAGTGGCCCGCGCAGCGTGTTGATGTGCTCGGCCAAACTCTGCATGTCGGCCGCCATCTGCGCTTCCTGATCCGTGAGGTTCGTGGACCGGCTGATCACCTGAGCCAAGCCCTCCGGGCTCGTCGCCAGTTGGATCTTCCCAGCCGAAAGCAGATCGTTCAACACCGGCAGGTTTTGCTTGACGCGATTCATCAGGTCGATCGTGTTATTGAACGCCTGAAGTTGCGCGTCCATCTTTTCGCGCGTCGCCTCAGGCAACGGCCTGCCCCCGACAACCCTTCCTGGAGCGCGAACACCCACAGAAGCTACAGGACGCTGCGGCTGTGCTGGTGGCGCTACGACCGGGCGAGCACCAGCCGGAACGTTTGTGCCGGGCGGCGGAGGCAGCATAGGGACACCAGGAAGTATTTTCTCCCGTAAATCCTCCGTCGTGACTGGAACCTCCTTTATGGAACCGTCTGCTTGCGGCACCAGTCGCACGCCGTTATTCACGTTGAGTTGACCCAGAGTTGAAGCCAAAGCCCCAGGAACGGATGATGGGGGAGCATACGGGTTGACCCTATTCAGAAGCGTTTCTCCGCCCGCCCCTACCGTGACAGGCCCTCCGACTGTCTTGACTGGCGTACTCACGTACCTGCCAGTCGGGGTTCCGAAACGCTTGTCGATCTCTGGAATTGCCAAGTCTCCGACCTTGAATGGGTTGCCGTTCATGTCAAGCGAACCGTTCCGCTGGATGAAATCCTGATCGATGATTGTGGGCGTCCCAGATGCCAGCCCAAGAGACGGCAGAATGCCTCTCTGGATGTTTTCCTTCGATAGAAACTCGAGTTTCTGGAACGGGTCCAGACCCTGGAACATCTCCGGATTGGCAGCCATGAAGTCCTGTCGCTGCTTAATGTTGGCCAGATCCTGAGCCAGGGCTGCGTCGTTCTGAATTTTCAACTGTCCAGCCAGCCTCGTATTCGCAATATCAGACTGGCTCATCCACGGAGGTATGAGCGGAGGAATCGGTTCCGCCGCGCTCGCTACGGCCGCTGGAGGAGCAGCACCAGCCCCGGCAGCCGCACTGATCGGATTCGCCTGGTCCGGGCCTGTCCCTGCCAAAGCATTTTCAGCCCCTAATGTTCCACGTGAAACGTCGCCTGGCGACGGAGGCGGCGGTGAAGCGGCCGCTCCGGGAGGAGCGAACGGGAAGGAAATGGATGCTTGATCGCCGTTCGGCGCGATAGAACCTCCGTTCACTGCGGAAATTGACGTATTCAGCCCCGGCTGCGTCGTTTGACTTGGAGCCACTTGCGGCTGGTTAGATAGAGCCGTGTGATGATGCACTAGCCTGCCGATTGCCCCGATCAGCCCGCCGTGCTGAGTCTGATCCTCGGCCGGCCCGACATTGATCTTCTTCTCGTAAGCGTCCCATGCCTTTTGCAGTTCGTTGGCATAGGTCTGCTGATCCATGTCCGGCGGGCGGCCTGCGGCCAGATAGGCGAACTTGTCGTGGGCAGCGCCGATGCTCTGCCGATATTTCTCCATCTGCTGTTCGGCTTTGATCCGAGCCAACTCTGCGAAGTATGCCGAAGCGCCCACGCTTAGGTTCCCCCGGAAGTCGCAGGTTTTTTACCGAAGATGCTCGGAAAGGCGCTTGCTAGCAATGGGCCTCCAACGGCGTTGAATACGTCTCCCAGTCCGCCTGACAACAACCCCATATTGCTCATGTCCTGCTGGATGTTCTGGCCGCGTCTCTGCATCAAGGCCGAAAGAGCCTGCTGGAGTGCGTTCAGCCCCACCTGTTGCTCACTGAGGCCGGTTGAGGCGAGGTTCCCGGCTGCCTGTTGCTGAAGGCCCGCAATCATGTTACTGATCTGCCCTGCCGTGTTGTAGGGCAATTGAGCCATGACATTCGCCCGGCCCCCGCCCATGGGAGCGAATTGATCGGCCTGCCGTTTCGCGTTCTGCGTCTGATCCTGAAGTGCCGTAACCGCTGGCGTCAGGGCACCCATGGCCGCAGTCCGGTTGCCCATCAGGTTCTGCCAGAAGTTGATGGGCTGATTCATCAGCGACTGGCCGGTCTGGAAAGTCCCCGTTCCAGCCGTTCCGCCGAAGTTCGTCAGGCTCCTGAGGTACTGTGTCAGACTATCGCCGGAAATTGGTTCCGTTGTCAGTCCCGACCCAGAAGAAGAACCGCCGCCCGAGTATGTTGGAAACGCGAAGCCGCCCATGTTTTTCTTATCCCTGAGTATACACCCACTTCAAGGTGGTGCTAAAGTTCAAATTTTACCTAAGGCGTGGTATTGGTCCAGTGAAAATATGTTGGGTTCGCTTGTCCCGTGTTCGGCCACGCCACAAGGCATCCCTGATCGGGGGCGGTTGTAAACACGAGAGTTGCCGTTTTCGTGATAGCGCTAAGCCACGTCACTCCCATGTCGTAGCTCACTTCGAAGATAACGTTGGTTCCGTCGTAAATCAGCCGCAGCGCCGGCATAATCGCCCACTGCGACTGAGAGGTGTTCGTTCCCGGGCTGTAAGCCGTATTCAAGGCCCCGCTGTTCACCGAGGTAGATGTAGTCCATGCGAGCCCATTCAGCGGTCCGCTCACACTGGCCGCCGAACCGACCAACTGCCACGTAACTATTTTCCCGCTGCTGCTTTCACGCATACAGATCCCGGAAGAACCACCGCCGCTTTTCCCGTCAATGTTCGCTGCCATGTAGGTGGTCACGGTGAAATGCGCTCCAGCCGCAGAGGTGTAATACACACGAAGCGCGTTGCCGGAATTTCCCGGCGCGAGCATGTAGAGCGCCCCGTTCGTATTCGTGATGGAAGCGGTTCCCTGATTATCCCAACTCCAACTGGCCGCTCCTGGCGTCGTGATTGCCAGAAGGCCGCCGATAGGAGAAGGAAGATATTTATTTCCGCTCCCGTCAGTGACGTAGGGAGCCGCAACGGAACCCCCTCCGCCCCCACTTGTTCCGCACGAAAAAGCATCCGTCGATTGCGTAAAGTTCAGGTGATTCCCGCCCGTGTCGGTACAGTCTGGAATCGTTTTCGCATTCGGGTCCGATGCCGCCGTTCCAATCGTGGTCTGATGGGCACCCAGTACCAATCCGGTAATCGCGTTTCCGTTCCCCTGGTTGAGCGCCAGTCCGTGCGCGGTCGCGCCGGAGTTCACATCGCACGTGCTCCCCAATGTGCAGGTCTGGCCGTTCGCAGTGACGGACCCGGATCCGGGAAGATCGGCATTTACAATCGCCCGAAAAGCCGGAGACCCGCTTGATCCGTTCGGACTCGCGTAGAAAAGATTCTGCGATTGACTTGAAAGTGAGAAGGAAAGCGCCGGCGTCGTCGTGGGGCTCGCGACGCTGGTCGTGAACAACGGCGAGAGATTGCCCGAGCTAAAACTGGTAACTGTGCCGCCCCCACCACCACCGCCGATGCTGATGTAGGCTGTTCCTTTGCATCCGTAGAGCGTTCCGCCGACGTTATCCCACCACAAGACGCTCTTGGAATTGCAGGTGCCGGATGCTCCGGTCGTGTCGTAACGGACACCAAGAACCACTTGGGCCGCGAGAATCATCGCTGCTGCGATAAACCAGACGATCGTTCTCTCAAGGATTTTCATTGTCCCTGCCATGTTGCGCTCATTGTTGAGTTACTCACGTCCACGTACGAGGTCCCCGACCCCGCATCCTTGGCAATCAGCAGCCTGCACAGATCCCCACCGCTGGTTGTGATTTGCCATACCTGATGGATCGTGTAGACCCCATCGACGCCGCTCTGGAGTTTCCCGGCCTGCGCCTGTTTCGTGCTTCCGACGATCAACGAAAGCGAAAAGGTTGAGCTCGAATCCAGTTGGATCGCTACCGAAATCGCTGCGGTGATGATCCACGTACCTGGCCTGCTCAATGTCAAGGCCAGTCCGAAGCCAGAACCCGGGTCGGTTGTCGTTGCCGGAATCGTCACCTTGTCGCCTGAACCATTCTGAAATAGCGAAGCTGGCCCGAGCGAGTTCTGGCCTGCGTTGATTAGGTCGAATGTCTGCCGAAAAGCCTGCTGCACCTCGCGCTGAAATTCCCGCACGCTTTGATCCACCGTCGTCGGAAGGGTCGCGAAGTTCGGCCTGTACTGGCGCGTGCTCATGAGCCTTGCAACTCCAAGGGCTCATCGTAAAGGACCAGCGTTGGCGTCCCACCCACGGGATTCAGTTCGCAGGACGGAGGAGGAGGAGGAGGAGGCGGCGGGGTGAACGGAGTTTTTGGAACCGGCGGAAAACTGCTCAGCATCAGCGAGCCGGTCGGAACCTCGATAGTCACATCTGCCCCAATCAAGAGTCCAACGGAGAACCAGTCGATGTTACCGTGCCCGTCCGGATTGGGATTCGCTGTCGAGTCCCAAAACGTCGTCATGGTCCAGACACCTGAGATTTTCTGGGACTGATATATATTGTCGTCAGTCGTAAATGATGTGCGGGCGGGCCAGAAGACGGTTTCGATTCCCCCATCGTCTTGGTAGACCGCCAGATCGACGGTTCCTCGCGGATTAACGTCTCCGACCTGCTCTATGCTCCACGTCGGACTCGTCAACGGTGCGGCCCCCGTCATCAGCAAGGTGTGCGCCGGATTTCCGTCGACTCCCAGTACAGCCATCTTCAGGTCGCCGGACTGGCTGATAGCAGGCCATCGCATTCCAGTGTTGGATTCTGTAACGGATGACCACAATCCGGTTGTCACAAAATCCACAAAGGAACTGAGGGAATCCCCCGAAGAGACGCTGTAGTAGCCCCTTCCAGTGAAGACATGAATGCGATCGGTTGCGTCTATAATCACGCTCTCCGGATTGACGCTGATGCTCGCCCCTGAGGGAATGCCTAGATCTGCATCCACAACAGTCCAAGTTGCGGAATTGTGGTGCAAAACAGATTTCAAAACACGAAGGAACCCATCTCCGCTGTCTGTGTAAAAAACAAAATCACCGGCGCTAGTCAATGCGAAACTGTGATAGCTGTTCCCTGGTCCGCCAGAAGTTCCGTAGTACGGTCCCCATCCTGTCGTCAGATCGAAGTCAACCATCCTGAAGGTCACGCTACCATCGTCAGTTCCGAAGAAATGAATTACACCGCTGGTTTCATCCCACAACTGCTGGATGGATTGAAAATTTGTCGGCAAGGTCGCCGTGCTGATATCGGTCCATGTGGCGCCTCCGTCGGTGCTCTTGTAGACGATCGGAGTTCCCGGCGTATGCGAACCACCAGAACTCAGAGCGTAGAGATTCCCTCCAAAAAGCAATGTCCCGAAAAACGGTGCTGATGGTGCCTCCTCGGCGGGAGTCGCTGAGATTACTACGGGCGCTGCGGCCGCAGCCACAAGATACAGAGGCTCTAGTCCGACCGCATCGTAGGCAATGATTACACCGTAAGCCATCAGGACATACCCGTTATGATATAGATTCCGCCGGTAGCGATTTGCACTGTGAAGACCGACGTAGCCGTCACGTCCGCTGGCGTGTTATTCAGTAAACTCCAGCAAACCAGATCCCCAGTCGTCGTGTCATAAATCGTCGCGTACCGGCACACAATCGCCCCTCCAGATGCCGTCCAGACTCCGTTTCCGCTGGTCCACTTCACGGTCGCTCCCGACACGGAAAGAGTGACGCCCGACAGCGCGACGCCGCCTGTCGTATACCCGAAGCCAGCAGCCACTTCACCAGTCAGGTCCGAATACACAGACTTCGTGGGGTCACTCGCATTCGATGCCGAAGTGAACAGCGCCATCTTGAAGGCGTCGTTCTGAAAGTCCATGAACTTCCCTGCCATGCGATAAGGAAAGGAATCGTATTTTTTCCAAGGGTCTGCGGCCATTAGATTCTCGCCTCCGCTCCCGGCATTCTGGAAAGATCACCGAATGGTTTCACGGACTGATAAGACCCAGGCACGCCCCACTGCTTGATCCTTACCTCGCAATCCTGCACGAACAGCCGGAACCCGGCGGGACTCGTCAGGCTGTATTCGACCTCTTTCGCCTTCATCGGCTGAAGCACCAAATAATTCTTCGCGTAAAGCGATCCCGTGGAAGCGATTGAATAACTGAATGGTGACCCTGTGATCCCGTTCATCGTGCAGGTGAACGTCACCACATCGGAACTGAGCAATGCGATTTGAGAATCCCGGTAGTGAAAGTACCCCTGAAGATCATGCGTCGTCGCTGGAGTCTTCCACGTCGTCACAAGCTCCGGCGCGGGCTGGAAGATCCAGCGGACAACGAAGTATCGCCAGAAGTTCGCATCACGGGGATGAATGCGGACTAGGTGCGAAATGAAAGGCGTGTCGAACACAAACGCCTGCTCCTGCTCGTTGATCGCCGTTACCGTGAAGTTCTGAACTAAATTCCCGGAATCCGAGAGCACATCGAAGTTGCGCTCAATCCCGAGCGTGTCGCACCGGAAGATGAACCCTTGAATGAATTTCGCTCCCTGATATCCGAGGTCATCCCAATCGCTCGCGCGCAGCGCTGAGAGCTCCGGCTTGGAAAGCCAACTCGGCTCCCAGTAGTACAGGTTGATCGCAGCATCGCTGACAGCCCACGAAATATCCAACCCGATGTTGAAGGCGTACTGTCCCAGCCCCGCGTTTATATCCCCGAGCACCCGCCGACGCCCATGCAGGTTGATAGTCGGGCTGCTGATGTCTGAGAAATACGTGAAATTGTCGAACCCCACTTTCACGTCGATCTTGTCGCACTGCGAGTCGATGTCCATCTCGACTTCGTAGAACGGCTTGCGTGGCCGCGAATCTCCACAATCGTAAGACCCCGTCCGGATATGTCCGTTGATCGGATTTCCCAGATCGGCATCTGTGCCGTACTTGGCGAGTTCCCCATCATTCAATCCGAGAAGCCATTTCTGAATCGCAGCTCCGGGCTGGGCATCTTCGACCTGTTCGTAGAACCCCGTGAGCACAGGCTGGATGTAGCTGTCTCGCGAGATCCAGCCGATCCAGCGTCCCGCGGCGTCGAATTGGCCGACGAGAACGTACATATTCCCGTCGAGTGCCGGGTAAAAGAACTTGAGGAACCCGGCCCCGAACTTCAGTTGCATCAACTGCGGATTGGTGTAGTCGATTGGGGAGAAGCTCGTATCCAACATGCCGTCCGGAGTCGGGAAGGCGCTTGATTCAAAGGCGTCACCCTCATGCGGAAAGATCGGATAGAGGTCATCATCGGTCAGCGAGACAGGTGATCCTCCCGTCGTCAGATAGATTCCGTCCTGCCCCACGAAAGCCAAGCCATAAGGCGTAACGCATTTTCCCCATCGCGCGAACAATCCTTTCGAGTTCGGAACCTCAATCGCGATGAAGTCCGTGACACCTCCGAACGTTGGATAAATCTGGAACATGCGCTTGTTCGACCAGACAATGCTCTGGCCGTTGTACATGTCTCCGTTCATCAGTTGCTCTGACGAAGATGTGATGTCGAGTACGTTTACTCCCGGATGGCTTTCCGGATGATTTCCCTTCGTCCAATACAGTGCGCCAGGTCTCAATGGATCGCCGCAAGCGAAGATGAACGATCCCGTTTCTCCGCCGCCGTAAGGCCCCCACGCGCACTCAAGGGGCTGATGCGCCATTTGCGGAAGGGTGACGATGTAATCGCCTCCCGCAAGCCCAGTTGGCGGATCCTCGAGCACTTCGACGGATGTCGCGCTATCCGGAGAGCGGTAGAACGTAAAGAGACTTCCGCCTACCGAAATTTGGTTCCCTGCGATGTAGTACGGATTGTCCCCGGTTGCGTCGTAGGGCGCCAGGTGGTCCCCGCTGGTGATTGTGACCGTCGCACCGAGGCCGGTCCCGAGCGCCGTGATGGTTGCGGTTCCCTGTACGCTTTGATCGACCGTAAGGAACGGTTGGTTATTGTCGATCTCCAGTTCCTGATTCGACGCAATCGCTGCATCGTCGTTTGAATCGGTCAGCGTTTCACCCGCGATATTATTCACCGTGCCGATGTAGATGAATCGCGGGATAGACCCACCGAAGCGGTACACGTCGAGCCATCGTACCTGGGGATCAGGATGGGCCTGTGGAATCGTGATGATGATATCCGATGGAGGAATCGGAGCACCGGAAGCCGAGGACGGAGAAAGCCCGTTCACGTTGCGGATCGCCGGTCCGGGATTCGAGGTCGCGTTGGTGTCCACAACCGCGCTTCCGCGAGCCACCAAGAGGTAGACGTAAGGCAACCCGCTTGTTCCGATATCCGGTCCATTCGGATCTGCTGCCCCGATGGCTGCTGTAGGAGCGAAGTTCGGAGGCGCGACCCCATAAGTTCTGGGAAGTCCGGTCGCGCTGGAAATCTTCCGCATCTTCACGGAGTCATAGATGACCGTCCACGGGCGCGGAGAGGTGTCCGAGGATGCGATGACGAACGAAAGCGGATTGCCGGAGAACCCGGTAACGACTTCCTCAAAATCGGCAGGATCGAGATCCGCCGCAGCGGCCCACAGTGACCCGTCCTGACCTCCGAGTAGGCGTGCTTGCTTGCTGAATGCTCCCGGAAGGGACTGCGGATCGGCAACGGGATCGCTGAAAGAGAATATCGAGTTTACCGGTGCCGAAATCGATGCAGTCGATACAGATTCAATTCCCTGTCGGCCGGTGACGTAGGTATCTCCGATCCGCCGCAGGTTTTCCGCGATGCGGACTTTGCCCGGAGGCAACCGATCAATCGGATTGGAGAGGTTGATTCCCCGGTGCTCGAACCGGATGTTTTCTCCGAGGAATCCGCCCGTGCGTTGAAGAGGCATGTCGTTATTGGATTATACTGGAACCATGGCGTCCCTTCCATCTGTACATGTCATTTGTTCCGGTTGCGGCAAAACATACTTGGCAATTGCATCTGAAGTCAACCGTAGGAAACATAGGATGTTCTGCTCCAGGGTCTGCTATGACAAGCACCGATGGACCGACGCCATGGATAGGCTGAGCAAAAAATACGTCGTGTCTAATTCGGGCTGCTGGATTTGGACCGGAGCCAAGATGGCTAAGGGATACGGGAAAATGTGGCTCCTTGGAAAGCTCATTGGTGCCCACAGGGCATCGTGGGAACTCCATCGAGGGCAGGTTCCTAAGGGGCTTCACGTCCTGCACTCCTGCGACACTCCGGAATGTATTAACCCTAACCACCTTTTTCTGGGGACTAACCACGACAATATCGTTGACAGAAACAACAAAAGATCGAGGCGGAAGAAAACCTCAAGAATAGCGACATCCGCACCATAAGATCCATGCTCTTGACTCATTCCCAACAACTTATTGCTGACAGGTTTGGGGTCAACCAAACGCTCGTCTCTGCTATCGCAACTGGAAGATCCTGGATGCATGTTATTTAATTGTACGATGGATACCAGAGTGAACCGTCGTAGCACATCGTCAGCGCCTTGCTGACCACGGCAGTGGTTCCAAGGGCGATGTTGCCTCCAGTTGTCGTGACCCAGAGCCCATCCGGAATCAGGACAATGCACCCAGTCGTGAACCCTGCCGGCGCCGTGATCGTTGTAATAGTCGTCGTGCCTGTGACGTGGGAGATTCCGGCCACTGGCGCGATGGTTGTCGCTGAAGTAATGTTCGCCCCTTTGTTCGGGTAGAGCGCCCCACTTCGGTTGTTGATGACGTAAGCCCCGGAAACCGTGACCGATGGCAGCGTCCCGGCACCCGAGAGCGTGACGCCGTTTGAAACCTCGATCACCGCTGAGGTCTGCCCGCAGAAAGAGACGTTCGCGTTCAGAGTCGTGGTCCCTGCCGGGATCACAACTTTGTTATTTCCTGATGGGAGATAGCAGATGCCCTCTTGGACGCCGTTCGTTGCGCTGGTGATTGTCCATGCTCCAGAATGGCTGTTGGCCGGCGTAAACGTGACCGTTCCTGTTGATGCTCCCGACGTGCAGGATCCTCCCGTCAGAACGACCGCTTCAGCCGTGCCTGTTCCTCCAGAAAGATAGATGTAGTGGCTTGTGTCCGTTCCGTTTACACCGAGCGGACAAGGCGTCAGCGTCGCCGAGGCCCCCACTCCGCCCGTGAGGCTTCCTCCGGGCGCTTGGGAAGGGAAATCGAAATCGCTCGACACGACATAAGGAGGAAGCGCAAACTCATAGGTCGTGGTCGTCTGGTTCGGTTTTCGACGAAGGGACTGCAATTGAGATCCCGCGGCCACGGCCGTTACCGCAGAAGTGCCTGAACCAATCAGAGATCCGGTGAGCGTTGTCGCGCCCGTTCCGCCGCTTGCGACGCCGACCGGCACCGAAGCACAGTTCTTCCAGTTCAGGCCATCAGCCTGCGCTGAATCAGCGACCCAACATTGACCGTCTGTCCCGACCGCGTGACGGATGCTATTGGTTCCGTTGAACGTCAATAGATCGCCCTTCGTCGTCAAAGGCGAAAGCGCATTGAACGCCAAGGTTTGTGTGATCTGGCCTGTACCTCCCTGTCCGATCGTCAGCGGCAGCGTGATGCCGATGGTGTTGGACGCCAAGGTAATTGGAGCCGTAACCGACAACGCTGCTTGCTTGGAATTGAACGTCGACCAATCCGATGTCGAGAGCAGCCCGCGGTTCGATGCGCTCGCCGTGGGGAGGTTAAATGTGTGGATTGAACCGCTCGATGAGATCCCGAAGTCCGTTCCTGCCGTTCCCGTCGCAAAGGTCTGCGTGCTCGCTGTCAAGGTATTGAGCGTCGTGATCCCAGCCGCCGTTCCAGGGAGGTACACGTTGATCGCGAACGGCGAAGAGATTCCGCCCCCCGAAAGCGTCACGACGTAGTTGTTCGCATCTCCGAAAAACGTCCAGAGACCCGTCGATGTCGCCGTGAACGCAACGGACGTTCCGGTTCCGATCGGAGTCCCGGAATTGTCCGAGTAGATCGTAAAACTTCCGCCCGCGAGCAATGAGACCGTCACCGTGCAACTCGGGTAGGAAATCTGCACCGCTGGAGTCGTGAACCCGGAGTACACCCCGGAGGCAACAGTAACGGCAGCGGTCGATCCGCCTTGCTCGCAATAGCCGGTAGCCGAGGCGCGCCCAAATAAGGGCGTAGAAGCCACAATCAGAAAGACACATCTAATGGTGACGGACACGATTATTCTCCACTTCCGAAGATTCCGAAGATTCCGAAGATTCCGAAGATTCCCCCTAATCTCATTGGGCCATCTCCATCTCTTTTTCAGGTGTCGGGAAAAACTCAGGCTTGAACATCCGATCGAGTTGTGCGCGATCGCGCATCGCCCAGAGATCCTTCGCGTAAGCCCTCAGTTGGCTGTTCATCTGCGAAGCCAGCTTCACCATGGACTGCCACCCATCGAATGTTGCGACAAACTCCGTTCCGCCCATCTTGAGCGCCGCGAGGTGACGCGCATATCTCAGGATCACGTCCAGTTCTTCCCGACCGACCTGAATAAAATCACCATCCGCGGACGGCACGGTAGCGTTGCTCACCACATCAAAGGACACGCCGTAGGACGCATCCGGAACCGGTCCAAAGGCCACCAGGTTCAATCCGAGCGCGGCCGCGATCTGGGGCGTGCCTGGAGCAGCACGCCATGTCGGAATTGCGGCCTGCATCGAAACATAACTGTCGATCCACAGGGGCGCGTTGCCGATCTGTCCATCCAGGTAACTCGCCGCGATGCGTGCTGCGATGACGCCTTCCTGATAACGCTGTTCGCAATACTGCGCCCGCATCGGGTCGCGGGCCTGCCCGTCGCGGCCGAACAGATCCGCCAATGCGCCAAATTTTATCGCCCAGGTGTAATCATCGGGAACATTCATCGCCGCCCCACTCGGTGGCGTGAACTGCGCCGGGCATTCGACCGTGACGAGTTCCATCGTCCCGGGAAGGTTCGGCGCGGGAGACAACCGCACGGTCAACTTGGGAGTCTCTGAGAGCGAATAGACCTCCGGCGTTCCCGGAGACTGAATAGAATTATTCGCCGCATCGATCGACCAGTTATCCTCAGCCCACAGCGAGACCCAATCTCCACCCGTCGGCTGAAAGTTCACCTGGCGAACGATTGTCGTCGTATCGGCCAATGCGAATCGCCCGGAAGGAACAACCCCCGTCGCGATTTGGGAAGACGACATGACGCAGGAGGTATCGAGAAGGAATTGATTTGTTCGCCGCGTCAGAGCGTCGCTTAGATCGCTCAACGTGAACTGGTCCGTACCCGTCCAACTCGTCGGAGTCGGAGGCTCAAGAAGATGGTATTCCATCGCCTTGATCAGGTCTTCGTCCGTGACGTTGTATCCGCGCAGCGCCGGGATTTCAGCCGACAGATCGTAGAACGGAGCCCCGGATGTCAGCGAGAACGCGCCGCGCGCCCGGAAGAATCGCGAGAGTCCCCCAAACGTGCGGATCGATTCGATGATGTAGATGCCGAGTTCGGCGTCGGACCAATACACGTTTCCTGAATCGTCAAGGAGTGCTGCTAGTTCAGCCTTGGCGTTACCGAACGTGATGTAGGCATAGCTCCCGAATGTCGGCATCTACCAGATATCAGAGATCGCCTTTCTTGTCGGGGCTGTTGTGATCGTAGGTCACTTCCGGCACCGCACCCTTGCTTGGCGTGCGCTCCGGGACACCGTATCCAACGGCACCATTCACATGCGTACCCTTGGGCGGGTTGCAGGCTTCGCCTTTGATCGAAGCCGGCGAAGTGATCATTCCCGATTCATATTTTGCCATAGAACATTTTCTCCCTTCTGCGTTATTCTACCGTGATTCAGTACAGTCCGAGATCATGGCTTTGCAGCCATCGGCTGTCACCCCATGGCAGCGGCGCATACGGCAACTGCCCGATTCCATAGGAGGCCGACTGGACGTAAACTTCATCGTCCTGCCGCTCCAGTTCCTGCAGCATTCTTTCGACTCGCGTTCCCTGGACCCCGGCGAGATTCAGATTGTAGTAGGGATTCGGAGTCTCATTCGTGCCGGGCCAGCGCGCGCAATCCTCAAGCGACATCTCCATGAGCACGTCCCCGCGAATGTACCGCGGCAATGTCGCACCCGAGTCGTTGATATCCGGAGGCCTGGATTCGTAAAGAAACGGATATACGTAGGCAATTTGGACGTGCGGCCAGAGTTCGTATCGCGGTAGCGGAATCGTAGGCGAGGCCGGCTGATTGTAGTCCCGGAAGCTGACGACATAGGCTTGCTGAAAATTCGCCCTCTGCGCGTCGTAGGCGTTGATCTCCCGCTGATCGACGTTGAGATTCAGTTGCCAGTTGAAGTTTGGATCCCATAGCGTCGCAAAGGCATGAAAGTCAGTCGGGACAGTGAAAAACGCCTGATAAATCTGGTAATGAATCCCCGTAAAACTCGTCGTGAACGCGAAGGGTTGCGAGAGAACAAGATGCGTCGCGTCCGTCACCGAAGCGATATCGTAGATCGGTGCCGTCACCCCGACGCGGAACTGCTGGCCGACCAGCGCGCTTGTCCAACTGGTACCGTGGCCGACAACGAGTGTCGAGTTGATTGTCACGTCCACTGTCCCAGCATTTGTCAGCCCTGGCACGATGAACTGACCTGGCTTGATGAGCCAGCTCCATCGTCTCCGCTCGTAGATTCGGCGGAACGCATTGCGGACGATATTCTGGGCGAATAAGGCCCCGATGTTGGGGCAACGCTGTAAGACGTTGCCCCAGATCGAGCCGTAGGTGTCCAGGGCCATTTAGAGCCCTGCGATGCGAAGGAGCGCCCCCGAAGCGGGACCGGAAGTCACCGAAAAAGTGAGCGTTCCGCCGCTTGCGGTGATCGCCGTGATTTTACCGGGCACGTTGCTTACAGCCGAGAGGACCAGATGCAGTCCGCTTGCGTAAGTGTTGGTGTCGGCCACATCGGCGTTGAGGAAAACTTCCCGTACCGAGCCCGAGACGACCTCCTGCCGCGAATTGACTGTGATCGCTGCCATTCAGTTGTTCTCCTTTACGACAGCGTCGGGACGTTCACGTCCACGGATGCTTTGTTGCTCGAACTGACCGTGGTGAACACCCCGACCGGGATGTACGTCGGAGCCGTTCCGACCGTGATCGGAGCCACGTTGCCCGGATTGGTGACCGAATCCGCGATGGCAATGTCGCCGACTCCCGGCGTCGCCACGCAGGCAACGCTGATGCCGGTTCCCTTGACCAACAGGCAGATGTAGTTCCCCGCCGTGGCCGCGAGCATACAGACGCCCGCGACTTCGTTGCGCCACGCATTCGTGGTTGCGCCGAGCCGCGCATTCGCCACAACGTTCGTGACGGTTTTCGCGACTTTGTCTTTCCAGTACATGAGTTGGCCGGCGGCCGGTGCCGTGGCCCCACTTTCGATCTGAACAACGGTGTAGGTGCTGCCGTCGCTCGAATCGAAAGTCTGTCCGAGATCGCCAGGCTGGTAAAGCGTGGCGACGTTGAACGTAGCGGCCTTGTAGCCCTGAAGGTTGACTTGCTGCTGTCTGACAGGAATCATTTGTGTTCTCCTTTTTCCTTTTCCTGCCCGTTACCCGGTGAACCCGTAAATCTGCCGGTGGTAACGCGGCGACCAAGTCACGTTGCAGGCCAAAAGCACCTGTCCGGAGATGAGCGTGTTTCCGGCCGAGGGCTTGAATCCGGTGAACCCCATGCCGTACTCTTCGTCGTTGGTCATGTAGAAGTTCATGAACGGCTTGCGGGCGTTCAGGAAGAACAACGATTCGCCGGTGTTGGTCAGGTTGCCGACCGGATAGGCCGTCACCGCGCCATTGGTCGATTGAGTCAGGTACGTCACGGCGATGGGATCATTGGTCCCGGCGCCGGACGGCCCAGTCAGGTACGATCCCGGAGCGTAGCGCGACTTCATGATGACCGAGTTGTTGAATTTCAGTCCGTTGAAGCCGATCTTCGGGTCCTGGGTGTCGTTGAAGCGCTGCTGGGTCTGGAACTTCTCCTTCATGTAGGAGTAGCCCTTGACCGTGGTGATGCCGATGTTCGGCTCGAACTCCCCGGCGCCGAACGTCGCGTCGCCGTAGACTTCTTCGAGCGTGTTGTACTCGATCGTCCCGCCAGCGAGATTGGTCGGAGGCGAGTTGTACGCCTGCCCGATCTGGCCGCCACGGGTCAGAGTCCCGTAGGAAGTGTAGGTCGCGTTGTCCCACGAAGCGGTCGAACCGTCATTGAGCGCTTCCGCCAGTCCGTTCGGGACAGCCGTGTAGTTGCCCTGTCCGTTCAGGTACAGCGAAATCGCCAAGTGTGCGCCGAGCGTCATGTAGGCCGTTTCCATGCGGCTGTCGATCAGCCGGAACATGGCATTCGGACCCTTGTTCGTCACCTGGATGTCTTCCTTCGAGAGCGTCACATTGACCTCGAAGTACTTGACGACGAACTGGCCCTGCTGCTCGACTTGTGGCTGCGTGATGTCGAACTGCTTGCCGGGCAGATACGATCCGCCGACAAGGCCGTTGTAGACAAAGTTCTCCGCGATGAGGCGGCCGCCGTCGAAGTCTTCTCTCAAGTTCTCCTTGGCGTAAGCGGCCAAGGGGTCGTTCTGGAAGCTTGCTGTTACTTGCTAACCTGATTTTCTAGTTCAGGCGGGCGGTCATTTCTGCCGCCTCTGCACCTTTTCCATCGGTGCAGTTCAGACTATCGCATCCCGTTTCCGGGCCACTGGGCTTAGTCGTTGCGGCTGCCCAACGTCCACTGTTCAACCACTTTGCTTTTTCCGAGAGACTCCTACGATAGGCCATCTCGGAATCGGGTAGAACATTGGTTCGCTCTTTGACGGAAAATTTGTTCACGCTCTCCTGTAACTGGAGCGCCAACATCGCAACTTCCCGCTTGAGCGAAAGATACGGCAACATCTTCTCGAGAACATCAGCGGCACGCTGCCCTGAAAACGTCAACCGATAGTACGTGTGCCTTCGGTCTGCCCGTTTCACTGATCCGATCCGCTCCCGCTCGCCGAACATCTTAGACATTCGGATCAGCGGACGGATGTCCTTTTGAACGATGTGAACGCGAGCACAGGTGTACCTCTTCTGGCTGTAGATGCTGACGCACCCCTCACCATCGAAGAATCCTGCCGCCCACGCGTAATCGGTTTCTGTTGCCATATTCTAACGTCGCTTGCCTCGGGTTTCCCTATTGTACCAGGAGGGGGTCCCCGGAAATCACCAGCGGTTTATACAACGCCTTCATTCGCTAACGTTGTCAACGAGTTTTGGTTTCGATCGAACGTACCGTTTGGTTGATACGTTTAATTGGTCGAGATTGTCAGGCATTCAGTGACTCCTTCTTGAGTTGTCACCGGATGCGCGAGGTCAGTCCGGTCGGATTAAGCAGTTGCCTGCTCGTTCCACGAGTTGACGAACGCTTCCTTCGCCTTCGAATCGTCGTAATCCTTGTCCCGCTTCAACTTCATGAGATCCTCAAACGGAGTGGTCGGCTCCGGCCTCGGTTCTGTCGGGATTTTATGACGCGACGCGAAGTCTCGAACAGCTTCGTCCCGCTCTTTCTTGATCCGTTCCTCGAACTCCTTGCCCCGTTTCTCTTCGAGCCGTGGCTCGACGAAGTTCCTGTAGGCGCTCGATATGTCCACCGCTTTGTTCTCGCGCATGAATTTCTCGAAGGCTTCCATGTTGATCTTCTCGCCAAAACGTGCGTAGTGATCGAGGCGAATGTCGCCCATCTGCCGCTCGTATTCCACGAATGCGGCCGATTCCGCGTTCGAGCGCTCTTTGAGAATCTTGTCCAACTCCTCGCGTGTGATCCCTAAAGCACCCGCAGCAGCTTTTCTGTCACCCGTGGTCCCGGTTTCGATGGGACCGTAGGTGCCTTCGTAGGCCGCGAGTTTCGCTGCAATTTGCTGCGCCGCATTGATGGCCGGCGCCGCTTGCTTGCTGTACCACTCTTCGTACTGTCCGATCTTGGTTTCAGCGTTTTTCAGCTTGTCCATCGCCGAACTGTACTCGGAATGCCGCGCGTAACCCGTCCCTACGCCCTTGGCGAATTTTTCGTTCTCGAACGCCTGAAGTACGGCTTTGACCTGATCTTCCGATAAGCCGCTGTCCTTCGCCAGCTTCTCGAACTCCTGCTTCGCTTCCGCTGCTGTCATTCGTGATCCGTTCCTTTCCTGCCAGGTTCCTGCTCGCGAGGAGCGCCAGATCCCTAGTCCGGTCCTGATCGAGCCTAAATGTCGGCTCACCGAAGAATATACCACAGTTTTATAAAAGCACCACAGGAAAGTGGTGCTCAGGGATGAATCGGGCTGTCCGACTCGGTTCCAGCGTCGTAGATCAAAGGTGTACGCAACGGCAAAAGGCCTCCGTAGAAGTCCTCCATGGGTCTCTCTTTTGCTAGTGGGTAGCTTTCAAAAAACTGTATAAATGCGTCTGTTTGATCGACTTTGCCTGTCATATCGAGTTTGTCTGTCTCCATGGTGAACACCTCACTGGAAAAACGATACCACGTCAGGGAGTCAGGTAGCTAGGATTGACCCCGTCGCCGGCGTTATCTGCGTCGATGTAGTAGTCTGCCACGTTGAGAGCCCCTGGGGCTCCGGGCGTCGTTGCCGAGGCCGAGGGGATGCTGTTTATCGTCGGGACGGCCAATGTCGCCAGCGGAGCGCTGGAGGAAAGATTGTCGTAAACGTATACCCTGCCTGTGTTTACATGGATTGGGTTGGATATCGCCTGGACCAGAAGGGCTTCTGCTCCAATCCGCTTATTCGGGTCAATCTGGTTGGCGGTGAGCCTTACCCGCGTCCCTGGAAGGGTTACAGTGATCGCACCTAAAGAGTGCCAAGCCATCTATTTAGCTCCCGAAGTTGCTGTTCCCTATTGTAGTCCGGACATCTCCGAAAACCGAGCCTCCCGAGCATGGAGGAACCACCGTTCCGCTCCACCCGAGAACCGGGAAGGGCGGAATGATCGAAATGAACAGGTACGTGTGCTGCTCCCGCTTGAGATCGAACTGAGGCTGCACGATTGCCTGCCATTGATTCACGGTAGCCTGGGTGATCACCGGGGCAATTGGTGCCGCGAGATTCGGGTAGAGGGCCTGAATGCGTTCCAGGTCGAATAAGGGACGCTGTATTTCCGGCATCCAGCGATCCGGGCTGACGCGTTCCGCCCGCAGGATTTCATCCTTGGCTAGGAATTGGGCGAGGTACTGAAGCCGCCTGATGTCGAAAATCGGTTGAACGATGGAAGGAATCCAGCCCTGGGTCTCCGGCTGGCGCTCGACGATCGTCAGGAAAAGATACTGGTACTGTCGATTCTCCCGCGCGAAACGCGGCTGTACAATCTCCGGCATCCACCCCGCGATGCTCGGGCGAGGCTGCAACTCCGGCAGGAATGCCGCTGGGTAAAGGCCCTGAATCCTCTTGAGATCGAATACCGGCCGGTTCGTTCCAGGGTCCCACTTGTCCGGGGTGATCCGTTCGTTGAATATGGTCGTCATCGTCGGATCGGGATGTTGAATGATGTACGGAATCCTTCGGATCACGTCAACCTGGTTGAAGTTCCACTCGTCCACAGTGACGGCCCGCGATGTGAACAGGAACGGTATTTCCTGCGGCATCAGGAAAGGCTTGGACCGGATCACGTCCTGCTGCTGGAACCACTTGTCAACAGTGATCCGCTCGTTGAACGTGTTGATGATCGTTTCGCCGTTCGTAATCCAGTAGGTGTTCGGCCGCGCGAATAACGGGCTGTTGGGCTGCTGCCACCAGGACCCGGCCAGGACAGGGCTGACGAACGGGAACGGATCGATAGCGATATCGGGATATTCGTACTGCGTCCTCTTGAGATCGAATAGGGGCTGAACGATCAGCGGATGCCACTTATCGGGAGTAGTCCGTTCGCTCCTCGGCACCGTGTCGATAGCAAAGAACGGGTAGCTGTACTGGTTCCTCTTCAGGTCGAAAAGAGGGACTTCTATTGCCGGGTGCCAGCCGCCCGGAAATGGAGGTAGGGGGTTGATCGGAGAAACAGAGAATGGGTCGACGTACTGCGATCTTGTCAGATCAAAACGCGGCCGCTGGATCTCCGGCATCCAACGGTCGGGAGACACGTTCTCCTTGCGCGGAAACGGATCAGGAAAGAGCGTCGGAAAGATCGCCTGCGTCCGCTTGAGGTCGAACAGCGGAAGTTGGATGGCAGCCTGCCACCCGTCGGCGCGAGGGACGGATTGTTTTTCGGGTAGGAACGCAAACGGGTACTCGTACTGGTTACGCTTGAGGTCGAAGAGAGGACGCTGCGTTTCGGGCTGCCATTTATCCGGAGTCGTTCGTTCCGGGAAGGTCGTTGTGAGAGTCTCAGTCTGGGTATACGGCGCTCCTTTCCTTGCGATCATCGGGTTGTCGATGACCTGGTAGTACTTGTCGATGGTGATGATCTCCGGGGTCGTGAAGACTGACGGGTTCACGGAAACCGGATAACTGTATTGCGTCCGCTTCATGTCGAATTGCGGACCTTTGGTTCCCGGATCATAGCGATCCGGGCTCGTCCGCTCGGCGAAGACATTGGAAACGGGCCCAGAGAAAGCCGGGTAGAGATATTGTCGGCGTGAAACGTCGAAGTTGGGCCGCTGCGTTTCCGGTTGCCACTTGTCGGGCGTGATCCGCTCCGCAAAATTCGGAGATATTGGATCGGCGAGAGATTGGATTTGCCAGAGTTGCATCAGGCCATCGCCATTTCCCTATCGTTCACGATCACGCAGAGGACTTGTGTTTTCCATTTCGCCAGTGCTTCTTTCACGCGCTGTCTCGCAGTCCGCTGATCCCAGCGGGCGAAAAGCCCCTGAAAGTAGGATACGACGCGCTTCTCGTAGTATCCGCGCGGGAGGTCCTGCCCCGTGCTCACATCCGCGTAGCCGACCGGCCCGCTGGGCGTATAGGTTATGATCACCAACCCGTTTCCCCCATTCCCTCCAGTGTGTCCGTTCGCGCGTCCACCACCACCGCCGCCCCCGTAATTGGCCCCCGTTGTTCCATTTCCTGAAGTCGCCGCACCGTTGCATCCGCCCCCGGACCCATTTCCGGTCCCCCATTCAGATCCAGTTGAGCAACTTGCTACCGTTCCGTTGTCGGCCGTACCACCGGTGGACCCAGAGGCGTTACCTCCCGCGCCATTCGGACCACCAGCTCCTCCACCACCACCGCCAGCTATTCCGCTTCCTCCATTCCCTCCGTTGCCACCATTATTGTTGGTAAGGGTTCCGTTGAGGAATGGAGTACCAGGGCCTAGGGCGCAGGTCGTTCCAGAATTGGTCCCGCCTGTCGTCCCACTCGCTTCTGCCCCATGTTGGCACTGGTAGGCTGATGTACACAAACTATCTTGGCAGAAACTGGTAACTCCGATCGTGGATCCGGCGCCCGCAGCGTAGTAATAAGTACCGGAAAGTCCGGTATTATTCGTCCACACTCCATAGTTTCCACCGGCCCCGCCACCTCCTCCCGCGCCACCACTTCCGCCGCCGGAACCGGCACCACCGATGCCACCCTGCGATACCAGTTCTATAGTGTTGGTAGAACTCCAGTCCGTCGGAAGTGTTATCGCTGTGACCACCGTAGCCGTTAGCACGATGCGGCATTGTCCCGAAACACTGGTCCATCCGGCATCACAAGCGAACACCGAAAGAACAGGAAAAAGCAGTGCGGCGATCAGCCTCATCATCATGGCGCTGAGTTCCTTATAAACGAAACCATCTCCGGAACGCTCATAGCAGACGATGAAACCAAGTTACGATTCCTCGCGGCGATGATCGTTTTTTGCCTCACCTGCAGCCCTTTTGCTGTTCTGGTCACCCCCAGCTTATTCCGCACCACCTGCAATTGCTCCGCAACAGTTCCATTCGCGCATCCCATGCAGGCCGCGATATCCCGGATGGCGAACCCTCGCGAGTAGTAATCGAGGGTCTCCAATTGCCTCGGCGTAAGTGCTTTCGGGGACTCTATGTGGCCCTGCCCCACGTCTCTTGCGGTTGGCTCCGGGACATTGGCCAGCGACACAAGGTGAACGCTCTGCACGTTTCTGCGATGGGTCTCCTTACGCATAAAATCTATGATCCTGCGACGGATCACTATTCCCGGCTGTACGTTTTTGCTGTGAGCTTCCAGAACCGCCATCAATCCTTCCGAAATTGCGTCCTCCAACAGGTGCCGCGGCACCAACCCCACTGCGATAGATCGCACTGTTTTTTTAAGGCTGGCCAGTTCCGCAGATGTCAAAACCCGAACCCCATGCTGCGGATCACAGTGTCAACCCCTTATCTCCGAGAGACAGTATCAGTTCATCGCAAGACGTTTTCTTGCCTTCGAGAAACTCCATCCGCGCTTCTCTCGGTATGCAACCTGCCGTGGAAGGGTCGCAGCCGGGCCGGCCACAGGTGAGCCGGTCACACTTACGGCAGTAGATTCTCGGATAAGAGATATCGGAGATTTCAGACTGCTTGGCGGCGATAAGAGAGGCGTGCGCTGCGTAAAGGAAATGCCCGCCGCAGTGAGGACAACACAGTAGCGATCCGCGCTGGATGCCGTCGATCAGAATCGCGCTGTGTTCCGTCATCGCGCCTCATGAGAATCTCAAGCCCACGTCAACCGTCTTTTGCAGCAGTTCCTTTTCGGGAGAATCCGAAAGTTCAGAAATGATCCGGTTGATCATCTCACGATGCTTTTCCGTCCTCATCGCGGCGTGGAACTTAGGATCAACTCCACGATCCGGAAGGTCTGGGACAGGAGATCCAGGGTAGGCTTTCGCGTGATCATCGCGATAACAGTCTATGCACAACTCTTTCTGTACAGCCCGCGTCCCCGCGACGCCTTCAATGGCGGCCGGATGGTAGTGAAAGGTCTGCGAGCGATAACGCCGTTCGTTGTGGAGGAACGCAGCTCCACAGGCATCGCAATGTCCATCTTTGTGGACTCGGCAGACCTCGCACCACTGCATCGCTTCGGTCATATCGTGGAGATCGGAGATCAGCATGAACTGTCTTTTACTCGCCGAATACGACCGAACAAATCTCAGCCACACCCGATCCACCAACGCCTTGACACTGAATGCCATAGCCGTGACCCGAGGTGGCCGAAGCGATGATTTCCTCTCCCGGCGCCGCGATCCAGCGGAATGTGGCGCGCTGGTTATGGGCGATATCCAGAACTGATACGCCTGTGTAAGTTGGCTCGACGGAATTGTTTTTTCCTGCCAGCGAAATGGCCGCCGGGTCCGCTTCGTCCAACTGACGCGGCGTGACTGAGGTCGAGGTTCCAGCCGCCGTGCAGGAAAGCACCTGCCATTCCGACGAATTGTCCGCTGGGGTCGCGTTGCTCGAAATAATGATGTCCATGAGGTAGGGTCGCACCGTACCTCCATTGCTGACGACCGCAATCGTCTTCGACGAGGCCCCGGTGATCGAGCCACTGAAGCCGTATTTTCTTCCGTTAGCTGCCATGCTGTCTCCTTTTGAATATCGAGGCTACGCGCCTCAGTGCTCTTTTGAATCTCGCGATCATCCTCTGCCAAACTGTTTTATGCTCGTAAGCGTGCCGAACCTGAATCCGCTCGGGACCAATGATAATATCCACGTCCGAAATCTTGAGATGCTCAATCATTGCGGAATAACTCCAGGAGCGGGCATCGGCGCTACGGCGGGACCAGGAAAGGGAGATGGGCCCGGAGGACCGGCACCCATTCCGGGAGGAGGAAGATTCAGCGACAGCGGACTCGGCGCAGGACTGACACCCGTAGACCCCGTGATCGATCCCAGGATCGCCATCTGAGCCGCCTGCAGAATCTGCGCCATGGCTGGAGACAGGTTCGGGTCTGACGCCACGGCGTCGCGGATTCCCATTTCTATGTTCTTCATCGACATCATTTTACGAACAAAGGGATTCGCCGATTCCATACCCATCTCTGGATCGTTCCGATCAGAGGAGTGCTTCTTCATGAGCTCGTCCATGTGCTT
>DATEJO010000278.1:0-25139 GCA_035277905.1 Candidatus Sulfotelmatobacter sp. | reverse complement strand
AAGCTATTACGCCCAATAAGTGCGGTCGAGGCTGCGGTACTGGATGGCTTCGGCTATGTGCTTTGGTTCGAGATTTGCGGCTTCTTCGAGGTCGGCGATGGTGCGGGCTACTTTGAGGATGCGGTCGTGGGCGCGGGCGCTGAGTCCCTGCTGGGTCATAGCGCGCTCGATGAGGCGCTCACAATCGGCGGAGAGTTCGCAGAACGTGCGGATGTGGCGCGAAGACATCTGAGCATTGCAGTAGATTTTTTCGCGCGAGGTGGCGAAACGCGCGAGCTGTTTCTGGCGGGCGCGCATGACCCGCTCGCGAATCTTCGTGGATCCTTCGGGCTCAGATCCCGAGCGCATTTCCTTGTAGTTCACCGCCGGGACATCAATGTGAATGTCGATGCGATCCATGAGCGGGCCGGAGATCTTTGAGATGTAGCGCTGGATCATCGGCGTGGTGCACTGGCAATCGCGGGTGCGGTCGTTGTGGAATCCGCAGGGACAGGGATTCATCGCGGCGGCCAGCATGAAGCGCGCGGGAAACGTGAGCGACATGGAGGCGCGCGCGATCGAGACGGTGCCATCTTCGAGAGGCTGACGAAGAACTTCGAGCACGTTGCGCGGGAATTCGGGAAGCTCATCGAGAAAGAGCAGGCCGTTGTGGGCGAGCGAAACTTCTCCGGGGCGAGGGATCACGCCGCCGCCGATCAGGCCAGCGTCGGAGATGGTGTGGTGCGGGGCGCGGTAGGGACGGGTTCCGACTAGTCCTGTGCCTTGATCGAGAACTCCGGCGACGCTGTGAATCTTCGTCGTCTCGAGGGCTTCTTCGAAGGTGAATGGCGGCAGGATCGTGGGCATGCGCTTGGCGAGCATGGTCTTGCCGGAACCGGGCGGGCCGATCATGAGGATGTTGTGGCCTCCGGCGCAGGCGATCTCGATGGCGCGCTTGGCGGTCTGCTGTCCGCGAACGTCTTTGAAGTCGACGAAGAATTGTTGAGACTCGCGGAGGAGCGAGTCTCCGTCGGCTTTGATCGGCATGATGCCATTGCCCGAGTTCACGAAGTGGATGACGTCGAGAAGCGAGCGCACGGGGTAGACGTCGACACCTCCGACCATGGCGGCTTCTTTGGCGTTGGCTTCGGGGACGACCATGCGGGAGATTTTGCGTCCGCGCGCTTCGATGGCGATGGGGAGCGCGCCGCGGACGCCGCGAACTCCGCCGTCGAGGGAGAGTTCGCCGACGAAAACGCAGTCGCCGATATCCTTTTTTGTGAGGCCGCCGTAGGCGCCGACTATGCCGAGGGCCATGGGCAAGTCGAATCCGGACCCTTCTTTCTTTATGTCGGCGGGAGCGAGGTTGATGGTGATGTGGGTGGGCGGGATGTCGTAGCCGCAATTCTTGAGCGCGGCACGGACGCGGTCGCGGCTTTCGCGGACAGCGGCATCGGGGAGGCCGACGGTGTGGAAGTGATCCTGGTCACACTTGATACCGGAGCAGTCGACTTCCACCTGAATGATGTTGGCGTCGATGCCGTAGACGGCGGCGCTGAGGGTCTTGTAGAGCATGGGGCTTCGGTCGTTGGTCGTTCGTCGTTGGTCGTTAGCCACTTCGTCTCGGCGATTGCCAACGACTAAGGGCTAACGACCGGTTTTACACACACCTTTGCCTTGGCGGGCAGATTTCTACGTTACGGATTTGGAACTGTGCACGGCTGTGACGGATGTCACTTTGTGGCTGTGGAAAACTGGGGCATTTCAGATGGTTTCAAGGCAAAGAAAACACAGGGTTCCTCCACGCGCCCATGGATCGGCGTTCGCCGATCCATGGGCTTGGTCGGAATGACAGAGGTGAGGGGCTTGGTCGGAATGAATCGGAATGATAGAGGTGAGGGGCGGTGAGGATCGTGCCAGCGTGCATTGTTCCTTCGTGTACCAGAAGGTTAACAATCTGGTTGTTTCAGCCGAAGATAAACAATTAGGATGGCAACGGTTAGAAGTCGGGCAAATCAATGAATTCAGATCCGAATCCGCTGCGCGCGGCACCGGGACAGGGGCACCTGGACCGGGAGGAATCGCAACTCTGGCGATGGGCGCTGTGGTTCATGATTCTTTTGGCGGTGGCGCTGGCGGCGCTGCTGTGGGAGCGGCTGGACGGCGTGCCGTACTCGCTGCGGGTGATTCCGATTGGAGTGCTGGCGCTGTCGGTGTTGTTTGCCGTGTATGCGGCGGGCAGGCGGCGGGAAGTTACGGAACTGAAAGGCGCGCTGCGAAATCTGCAGGAGCATGTGGGCGCGGCGCCGTCGGAAGAGCAACTCGATCAGCTGAGCCAGGTGATCATGCGCTCGCAGCGCAACTTCAAGGAGCTGATCGATTCATTCGATGATCCGGCGTGCGCGGTTTCTCTCGATG
The DNA here is from genome assembly GCA_035277905.1 of Candidatus Sulfotelmatobacter sp. Classification (GTDB taxonomy): domain Bacteria; phylum Acidobacteriota; class Terriglobia; order Terriglobales; family Acidobacteriaceae; genus Sulfotelmatobacter. The sequence continues at coordinate 22,742 of DATEJO010000278.1, read as the reverse complement.
GCACAGTGCGCACCGTGAACCGGCGCGTGACCGAACTGACGGGATTGCAATATTCCGAACTGGTGGGGCGGAAGCTGTTTGAGCTGATCGACGAACCTTCGCGCGAAGACGCGGAGCGGAGCCTGGCACGCTTCCTGGAGAAGAAGCGTTGGGCAGGCACGGTGAAGTTGCGTTTGAAGAACAGCAGCCGTCTGCTGTACTTCGATTGCGTCATCAACGGAATTATCAAAGGAGACGAAGTCGTTGGCGCGAGCGTGCTGGGGCGTGACGTCACCGAACAGCGAGAAAAAGAACTGCGGTTCACGGAACTGTTCGAGACGCTGCAGGAGGGGGTTTATTTCAGCACGCCGGATGGGAAGCTGCTGGATGCGAATCCGGCACTCGTCAGCATGCTGGGATATGAAGAGAAGAGTGAACTGCTGGCGGTCGAACCTTCGGCGTTGAATTACGATGCGGGGAAGCCGGTGCTGGGACGCGCGGCTGATGACCGCGGAGGCGTGCGCACGCGCGAGGTGAAGCTGCGGCGGAAGGATGGCGGGCCTGCAATTTTCCTCGATTCGTCGCGGGCTGTGTGGGATACGGCGGGCAACATCATCCGGTACCAGGGCACGCTGGTCGACATTACCGAGAAGCGGAAGATGGAGCGGCAACTGGCGCAGGGAGAAGAGTTCCGGCGGCGGCTGCTGGAGAGCTTCCCGGACCTGATTCTAGTGGTGGATCTTGAAGAGCGGTACACGTTCGTGAGTTCTAGGTCCAAGGACCTGCTTGGTTGGGAACCGGAGGAACTGCTGGGCAAGAAGATCACGGATTTTGAGGAGCATTCGCCGGAGCTGGCGTCGCTGTATCGCGGCGTCGTGTCAGGACAGGAGGCGCTCGGGTCGGCGGAGTATGGCGCGCGGCACCAGGACGGAAGCTGGCGGACGATGCGGGCGTCAGGAAGCCCGCTCGTAGATGCTGAGGGCAAGACGAATGGTGTGATCATTTCCGTGCGCGACATCACGATCGAAAGGAAGCTGGAGCAGCAAATCGTGCAGAGCGAACGGCTGGCTGCGATGGGAGCGATGATCGGGGGAGTTGCACACGAACTGAACAATCCGCTGACCAGCATTCTCGGCGTGAGCGAACTGCTGCAGGACACGGAAACGAATGAAGTAGCACGGAAGCAGTTGGCGATGCTGCAACAGCAGGCGCGGCGCGCGGCGGAGATTGTGCAGAATCTGACGTACTTTGCGCGGCCTCCGGCGCCGGGCAAGAGCCGGATCAACCTTGCTGAGGTAGTCGAACGAACGCTGAACCTGCACGCGTACTCACTGCGTAAGAACAACATTACCGTCGATTTTCTGAAGGAAGCCGGGATTCCGTATGCGCTGGGCGATCCGCATCAGCTGATGCAGGTGTTCTTGAACCTGACTGTGAATGCGGAACAGGCGATTCGCGAGGCGCGGGATAAGGGGACGCTGAGGATCCGGCTGGGGCGGGCGGACAATTCGGTGTGGGTCAGCTTTCATGATGACGGGCCGGGGATCGCGAAGGAAAGTCTGGCGAGTATTTTTGATCCGTTCTATACGACGAAGCGTCCGGGGCGTGGGACGGGGCTGGGATTGAGCATCTGCAAGTCCGTTCTGAAGGAACATAAGGGATCGATCGAGGCGGCGAATTCTCCGGATGGTGGGGCGGTGTTTACTGTCACGCTGCCGGTGGCGGGCGTGGGCTAGCTTCGCGCAAAATTAATACCGCTGAGGACGCGGAGGACGCAGAGGTTTTTAGAAATTCTTCAGGGCTTAGCGTTCTACCGCCATTGCTACTGCATTCCCTCCACCCAGACATAACGCTGCAATGCCGCGATGCACGTCGCGGCGGATCATTTCGTAGATCAGGGTGACCAGGACGCGGGCGCCGCTGGCGCCGATGGGGTGACCGATGGCGACGGCGCCTCCGTTGACGTTGACCTTGTCGGGATTGAGGCCGAGTTCGCGCATGACTCCGAGCGCCTGCACGGAGAAGGCTTCGTTCAACTCGTAGAGATCGACGTCTTCGTTCTTCCAGCCGGTCTTCTCCCAGATCTGACGCACGGCGCCGACGGGAGCCATCATGACCCATTTGGGTTCGACGCCGCTGGTGGCTTGCGCGATGATGCGGACCATCGGCTTGGCTCCGAGTTCGGCGGCGCGTTTTGCGCTGGTGACGACAACCGCGGCTGCTCCATCATTTACTCCGGGAGCGTTGCCGGCAGTGACGGTTCCGTCTTTTTTGAAGGCGGGCTTCAGGGAACGGAGAACTTCAATCGTCGTGTCTTCGCGTGGGCTCTCGTCTTTGTCGAAGATGACAGGCGCCGCACCTTTCTTCTTGGCCGGGAGTTCTACGGGAACGATCTGCTGCTTGAAGCGGCATTCTTTGATGGCGGAGACGGCTTTGCGATGAGAGTTGACGGCGAACTCGTCCTGCTCTTCGCGCGTAATTCCATATTTTTCGGCGACGTTCTCGCTGGTGATGCCCATGTGGTAGTCGTTGTAGATGTCCCAGAGCCCGTCGTGAACCATGGAGTCGACAATCTGCGCGTTGCCGAGACGGTATCCTTTGCGCGCCTGCGGAAGAAGGTAGGGAGCGTTGGTCATCGATTCCATGCCGCCGGCGACAACGATGTGACTGTTTCCGGTCTGCACCGCTTGCGCCGCGAGAGCGACCGCTTTCAATCCAGAGCCGCAAACCTTGTTGATTGTCATGGCACCTGTCGCGGGAGTGAGTCCGCCGAAGATTGCAGCCTGACGCGCGGGATTCTGACCGAGTCCGGCGGAGACGACGTTGCCCATGATGCACTCGTCGACCTGCGCGGGATCGAGGTTGGCGCGCTTGACGGCTTCACGAACGACAATGGCTCCAAGCTGCGGCGCGCTGATGTCGGACAGGCTGCCTTGAAATTTTCCGACCGGAGTGCGGCATCCGGAAATGATGACGACATCGTCAAAAGAGGCCATGAATCAAGCTCCCGCGAAGATTTCGCTCACGTCATTATAGATGCAGCGGATGGAGATTTGTCTCAGGCGAACAGGGCAGCGAGTGTTGCGCGTGCGGACTTCATTGGTCCGGAAGTTTCGCAGTGGTCGACACGTGTTGCGAGTGATTGGAGGACTCTTCGAGAAGGGGATGAGAGCTTCTGCGGTGATTTGACAAAAATTCCAGTTGACATTCGGCAAGAAAATTCTTTCGCGATGACTTTGGTGTCACGACTTGCGCGAAGGAACCATCATTTTTTTCTTGACTTCATTTTTCAATAACTCTATACATCAACTAGTTGCAGTAGAAGACCACTGCAAAATTTCCATGAAGAATGGAAGGGAGAATAGGAACAATGGCAACCAAGAAAAAGGCAAAGAAGAAAAAGAAACACTAAGTAAGGTTCAGTACGAAGTCAAAAGGGGACGCGAAATGCGTCCCCTAAGTTTTTTGTGGCGAGCATTCCGGCGAGGGTAGGGATTCCTCGCTTCGCTCGGAATGACAGCGTGGCTTTTGGGTGATAGGTGCGGCGCTCGAAATTTTTCAGCTTGGGCGTGATGTGAGCGTATCGATTCTCGGGATGCGCTTTTCTTTTTCGGGGCAGAGGCTGCGGTAGGCGCAGAAGTTGCAATGAATGCCCGGCCTGGCATTGAAGACACCGTCGGCGATGGATTGAGCGACATCCTCAACCCGGTTGCGCGCCGCAATCAGTTCTGATTCGCTGCGCCTGGTGATGACAGGAAAATTCTCCTGCAGGTTCTGAAAGATCAACGCGCCAACTTTGTATCCCCACTTCTCCTGCGCGGCGATGGCGTAGAGCGAGAGTTGGAGGCTTTCGTCGGCGTCTTCCTGATCGCGCGCGTTTCCGGTCTTGTAATCGATGATGGCCACGGTTCCGTCGGGGCGGCTGTCGATGCGGTCGATCCGCCCGACGACCGTGATGTCGCCGAGACGAATCTCGAATGATTCTTCTGTCTGCAGAACCTGGCTGGCTGGAATGGAGCGCGCCGTACCGAGGAAGTCGGTGAGCTGCGTGATTCCCTGTTGCTCGTAGAGCTCGAACTGATATTGCTCCTGGATCTTTGCGTCGGCGAGATCCTGGCGGAAGAGCGCGATCAGTTCGTCGTCGGTCTTGGGGCGGCCGAGGCGAACGGAATCAAAATAGGTTTTGAGCACGCGATGGATCGCGGCTCCGTATTGCATGGCGGCGGCTGGGCGGGCGGGAATCTTCCAATCGCGTTCGAGCTTGAAACGTAATCCGCAGCGTTCGTAGGTATCGACGGCGGAAGCGCTGAGGCGCTTGTGCAGTCCATCGAGCACGGGCAGTTCGAACCAGAGGTTGGTTTGCGACTCGTTGGGATAAAGCGGAGAGGCTGCGGCCGCTAGGTCGAGAGTCGTTTGCGCGCCGCTGGCGGGCATGGCGCGAAAGTATGGCGATACAGAACGATTGGCAATCAGCTCGCGCAGGTAGCCGGGAGGCGTTTTGTCGGTCTTGCCAGTTCCCTCTCGGGCGTAAATGCGCAGCGAGTCCCGCGCGCGGGTCATGGCGACGTAAAAAAGGCGGCGTTCTTCCTCGCCGTGGAGCGTTTTGTCGTCGGACTGCGTGAGCGAGTCGGGATCGCGCAACTCGCGAGGAAACGCGACCAGCGTTTCTTTGAAAGAACAGGGGAACGATGGAGAGCTGGCACGAAGAATGAAGACGTGAGTAAATTCGAGTCCCTTGGCGCCGTGAACGGTCATCAGGCGAACGGCGTTGTCGCTCGACGAGAGCAGCGGGATGACACCTCCCGCCTCGCGGAAATATTCGAGGTAGTCGACCAGTTCTTCGAGATCGGTCGATTTGTTGATCTTCTTTGTCTCCCAATCGGCGACGAATTTTAGCGCGGCTTGGAGGACGGGAGAGCTCCTGTCGAGCGAGAACTGGGTGACGATGATTTCGAGAGCGGCGCGGCCTTTGGCATTGAGGCGCTGGATTTGTTCACGGGCTTGCTGAACTGCGGCGAGGACTTCTACTCCGCCGCGGACACGATCGAGCGCGGCAGAGAGCGGGACGACTTGCGATTCGCGATTGTCGCGGGCGATGGCACGCATCGTCTGACGAAGCTGCTCGGGATCGACGCGGAAGCACGGCAAGGCTGCGACGCGGAACCAACTGACGTCGTCTCCGGAAGAAACGACGGCGTTGAGGCAGGCGAAGAGATCGCGGGCCTCGGGAGTGTCGGATACGTCCATGCTCTCAATGACGAACGGGATGCCAGCCTCTGCGAGTTCATGGACGACTTCATCGCGGTGATAGTGAGAGCGGTAGAGGATGCCGAAATCCGACCACTTGCACTTGAGTTTGCGCTGCGTCTCGCGAAGGTGGGCGATGAGATCTCCGGCCTCGGAGGTTCGATCTTTGAGGATGATGGCCGTGACCAGAGAATTCACCGGCTGCATGCCATTTTTTGTGGAGTCATCGTCACGCGCGGATTGCAGCGGCGCGCGCTGATAGGCGAGTGTTCCCTGCGAATTGCGGGCGAAGACCGGCGGATTCTCATTGATGACGGTGAAGGCGGTGCGGAGGATGGATGTCGTGGAGCGGCGATTCTTTTCGAGAACGACAAGCTTAGAGTTGGGGAAATTCCGGTGGAAGAGTTGGAAGGCTTCGCTGGACGCGCCGCGAAAACGGTAGATCGATTGATCGGGATCGCCGACCGCGAAGAGATTGCCGTCGGATCCGGCGAGGCAGGCGAGGATTTTGATCTGGGCGAAGTTGGCGTCCTGGAATTCGTCGGCGAGGATGAAGCGGGCGTGCGAGCGGGCATCGGAGAGCATGGCAGGATCGCCCTCGAGCAGGGCGTGTGCCCGCGTGATCATGTGGCTAAAGGTGCCGAGATTATCGTCGGAGAGCCATTTCTCCATGGTGGAGAAGACGCGCGAGATTTCGCGGCAGCGGCCGACGACTTCGTCGTCAGTCAGGGGAGTTTTTGATTTGGCCACGCGCGGAATCGGGACTTCTCCGCGCTCGAGGCGACCGACGTAGTCTGCGTATTTTTCAGGCGTGACGAGTTCGTCGTGGCAGCGGCTGAGGAAGTCGAGCAGGTCGTTGAGGAACTGTCCGATATTCGCGGCGCGGATGTAGTGCTCGAGATTTAGCTCGCGGATACGGCGGCGAAGATAGATCCAGAGATCCTTCTCGTCGAGGACTCCGAAATCTTTGTGCGCGCGCTTGAGCAGGTCGAGGCAGTAATCGTGGAATGTGCGGGCCTGGACGACTTTGCCGCCGAGCAATTTGCGGACGCGGTCGCGCATTTCGTCGGCGGCGTTGACGGTGTAGGTGAGGGCGAGGATCTCATCGGGATGCGCATGTCCCTCGCCGACGAGGCGCTCAATGCGGTGCGTGAGAACCGACGTCTTGCCGGTTCCGGCTCCGGCGACGACGAGCATGGGGCCGTGGAGGTGCTCGATGGCCTGGCGCTGGCGTTCGTCGGGGATGAACGGAGTGGGACGGGGAATCGACTTCACCGGCATCGTCGGTCAGGATACCACCTGATGGGATGAGGAAGGCTGTGCGGAAACGGTCAGGAATTCTTTCGCGACCGCATCTTTTCGCCGCCACTTCTCTGCTCCTAGGGCTTGGCGTTTTCGTCGACTTCGAAGATTCCGAACGTGTTGCCTTCAGGATCGACGAAATATCCTTGCCAACAGGTGTTGGGCACGGCGAACTTGGGCAGGGCGACGATCCCGCCGAACTGACCAATCGTTTTTGCGATTGCGTCAAAATCTTCGACTTCGATTGAGCAAACGAAAGCGTTGGTACCGCTTTGCGGAGGGGGAGTCTTCGCCGGCCTTTGCAGGAGACCACCCCTTGAGCCTCCGGTCTCAATCGTCCAATAAGAAATCGGGAGGCCCTTCACTTCGGAAAATTTCCATCCGAACACCTTGGAATAAAAATTGACCGCTCGCTGCCGATCATCGGCCTGGATTTCGAAGTAAATGTGTCCATGATTCATGAAGGACCCCCTTTCGATCAGCGAAGCACTACTCGCTCAATTCTAAAATAGCGACGGCAGTGGCGACGATTGCGGCCGTCTCGGCGCGGAGAATTGTGGGGCCGAGCGAGGCCAGAGCCCATCCTTCTTTGTTGAAGGCGTCGAGTTCTTCGGATGTCCAACCGCCCTCGGGTCCGATCGCGAGTGCAACTTCTTTGCTCGAGTTAGACGCCACCAGCCCTCGAAGAGTCGAGTGCGTTTCGCTCTCCGCGAGCACGATGCGGAATGCGCCAGGGATTTCAAGCGCGTCTTGCAGGCGGGCCGGTTGTGAAATTTCGGGTTGGCTCGCGCGACGGGATTGTTCACTGGCCTGCATCGCGATTCTTCGCCAGCGGTCGACGCGTTTTGCGGATGCGGAGGCGAGGTGAGCGTCAGTGCGGCGGGCGATGACAGGGATGATTTTTGAAACGCCGAGCTCCGTGCATTTTTCGATCGCCCATTCCATGCGGTCGAATTTGAAGATGGAAAGAAGGATTGTGACGGGGGCTGGAGTAGAGGCCGGAATTTCTGCTTTTAATTCAAACTCGACGCGATCTTCTGAGATGGTGTCGACGGCTGCATTGTAGAGGACGCCATTCGCGACGATATCGAATTCCTGGCCGGTGCGGGCGCGAAGGACGCGAATCAAATGGTGGGCATGGTCGCCGGTGAGAGCGGCGCGATTTCCGGAGACTTCGTCGGCGATCCAGCGGCGGCGGGTCATGCCGGATCGCCCATGAGCACAGGGTCCCTCCACTGCGCTTGCGCTTCCCTTCGGGAAACGCAAGCTCCGGTCGGGATGACAATGTGTGTTTGGGACATGCTATCGGGTAAAGCGCTCTACTGGAACATGTCTTTCATTTTGCCAAGCAGCGATCGCAGCAGCGGCTGATTATCGACTTTCGACAGGACATCGAGTTCCTGCAGGAGTTCTTTCTGGCGCTTGTTGAGCTTGGTGGGAACCTGGACGCGGGCTTCGACGTAGAGATCGCCTTTGCCATGTCCATTCAGCACGGGGACGCCTTTGTTGCGAACGCGGAATACCGTTCCGGGCTGCGTGCCTTCGGGAATTTTGAGCGTGTGTTCGCCGTCCATGGTGGGGACGCGAATTTCGGCGCCCATGGCGGCTTGCGTCACGGAGATGGGCACAACGCAATGCAGATCGTTACCCTCGCGCGCGAAGAAGGGATGATCTTTGACGTGAAGAACGACGTAGAGATCGCCTGCAGGGCCGCCGAACTGGCCAACTTCTCCGGCGCCGGCGAAGCGGATGCGCGTGCCGTCTTCGACGCCGGCAGGAACTTTGGCGTCGACGATGCGCTGGCGGAGAAGACGTCCGTCGCCCTTGCATTTCGGGCAGGGATCGGTGATGACGCTGCCTGTACCCTGACACGTCGGGCAGGTGCGCGCGATGCTGAAGAATCCTTGCTGATAGCGGACCTGACCGCGTCCGTTGCAGGAGCGGCACGTCGTGGGCGCTTTGCCGGGGGCTGATCCAGAACCGTGACATTCTTCGCAGGCTTCGTGACGGCGGACCGTAACTTTTGTTTCGGTGCCGAAGAAAGCTTCTTCGAATTCGAGCGTGAGATCTTCGCGGAGGTCGGCGCCGCGCTGTACGCGGGTGCGGCGGCGTCCGCCACCGCCGAACATGTCGCCGAAGCCGAAGAACTCTCCGAAGATGTCGCTGAAATCCTGGAAGACCGTGGGATCGAAACCGGCTCCGGCACTGGCGGCTCCGCCGAGTCCGGCGTGGCCGAAGCGGTCGTACATCGAGCGCTTTTCGGAGTCGGCGAGCACGGCATAGGCTTCGCTGACTTCCTTGAATTTCTCTTCCGCATCCGGATTATTGGGATTGCGGTCGGGATGGTATTGCAGCGCGAGCTTGCGATAGGCGCTTTTCAGCTCGGTTTCGGTCACGGTGCGCCCGACTCCGAGCACTTCGTAATAGTCTCGTTTCGCGTTGGTGGTCAAATCAACCTTTCGCTAAAGAAAAAATAGGCTTGCTGGGACTGCGCAGGACGCTCTTTACTTCCCTGAATTCTTTGCGACCCTCACCATAGCGGGGCGCAGCAAGCGGTCTTTGTACTTGTAGCCCTTCTGCCACTCTTCGAGCACTTCGTGATCGGGAGCGTCGGACGTCTCGACCATTTCGATCGCCTCATGAACGTGCGGATCGAACTGCTGGCCTTTGGCTGCGATCGGCTGAACTCCGAGGCGCGTCAGGACGTCCTGGAGCTGCTTGTAGATGAGCTCGATCCCCGTGCGGAACTCACCGGAGTCGGACTTGGCCTGCAGGGCGCGCTCGAAGTTGTCGATGACGGGCAGCAGGGATTTGATGGCGTCGACCATCGCAAAGTCGCGGAAGTCCTGCTGCTCTTTCTGGGCGCGCTTGCGGGCGTTGTCGAATTCCGCTTGCGCGCGGGCGAGGCGGTCGAGCAGGTTGTCGCGTTCGGCTTTTACCTTCTGAAGCTCTGCTTCCACTCCGGAGAGTTCGCTGGCCGGTGCGGCGGATGGGCCGGGATTCTCGTCGCCATCAGCGGGTGGAAGTTCGTGTTCCAGGTCAAGATTCTCTGTTTCTACTTTTTGCTTTCCGTTCGATTTCCCCATAACTGCGGTATTACTCCGATTCATTCAGAATTTTGTCGAAGAGGCGCGCGATGTAAGACACGGCCGTGATGGTGTGCTGGTAATCCATGCGCGTTGGGCCGATGACGGCGAGAGATCCCATGACTTCATTGCCCGCGTGAGCCGGAGCACCGATCAGGACGAAATTCTGCATCGACGGCAGAGCCTGATCGAGGCCGATGACAACTCGGACCGCTTCCTGCTTCACGTCGAGATAGGCTCCGAGAAGCTGAACGACTTTTTCTTTTTCCTCGAGCGTCTTGAGCATCTCGTGGAGGCGCTGGCGGTTTTCCTCGGATGCGAGCAGATTGGCCGCACCTTCAACGAAGACGACCTGGGATCCCTGCTCGGCGGCCAGAGCTCCCTGCTTATAGAGCTGCTCGATGGAATTCATCAGCCGGTCGTAATCGCTGCGCTCTTTTTCGATGCGGCGGGAGAGCTCGGTGCGCATGGATTCCATGGTCCAGCCGCGAAAATTTTCGTTGATGTAGCGGGCGGCGAGGTCGAGATCGGCCTGAGGCAGATCGAGGCGCAGGACGCGGTCGCGAACCAGGCCGGATCGCGTCACGAGCACGGCGAGAACCTTTTGGTCTCCCAGGCGAGAGAAGTAAACATGCTCGAGGGCGTTCTTGGGGCCGCTGGCAGCAATGGTCACGCCGACGTTTCGGGAAATGAGAGAGAGCACGTGCGAGGTGCGCTCCATGAATTCCTGGACGTCCGTGATGCCGGCCAGGGATTCGGAAATCATAGTTTCTTCCTGCGGGGCGAGGCGCGCTGTACCGGAAATCTGCTCGACGTAATAGCGGTAGGCTTCGGTGGTGGGCACGCGTCCGGCGGAGGCATGCGGCTGCTCGAGAAATCCGGCGTCGGAGAGATCGGCCATGACGTTGCGAATGGAGGCGGGGCTCAGACCTTCGCGGTTGGAACGCGCGAGCGTGCGCGATCCTACGGGCTCACCGGTCGAGATGAACGTTTCGACGATGGCGGTCAGAATTTCGCGTTCGCGATTCCCGATATTGGGTTCAGCGGGCATGGTTCTCTATGTCAATTGTCTCAAACCGGGCGGCTAGCGCCGAGGGGAGCAACTGCCTCTGGCTCATTCCTTAACTATTTTAGATGCAGAAGCTTAGGTTTTGGATCGAAGTTATGATCCTGTTGGGATTCTAGGAACAGGGCGGGTAGGTGTCAAGAAGAGGCGAGGTTTCAAAGTGGCAAAGTTTCAAAGTTTCAAGGTTTCAAAGTGTCGAGTTTCTAGTTTCGGGTTTCTAGTTTCAAATTCAAAAGCTGGGCGTTTGACTTTGGGTCTTTGAAACGTTGAAACTTTGGGACTTTGAAAGTTCCTGAACATGAAAACTAAAGCACACATTGCGGTTGTTGGGGCTGGGGCTTTTGGGGGGTGGACTGCGCTGCAACTGCTTGAGCGCGGGGCTCGGGTCACGCTGCTGGACGCCTGGGGTCCGGGGAATTCTCGGGCATCATCCGGCGGAGAGACGCGGATCATGCGGGGCACGTATGGTCCCGATCAGCCTTATACCGAGATGGCAGCGCGGGCGCTGAAGCTATGGGCGAAGTATGAGCGGAAGTGGAAGAGGGAGTTTCTACATCGGTGCGGAGTGTTGTGGATGGTTTCCGGGCGCGATGATCGGTTCGAGCGCGGATCGATACCGGTGCTGAAAGCGGCGAAGATTCCCGTTGAAGAGCTTGCGGCGGCGAAGATGCGGAAGCGGTGGCCGCAGATCAATTTTGAGGGCATCGAGTGGGGGATTTTCGAGCCGGAGTGCGGGTATTTGGACGCGCGCGCTAGTTGTGCGGCAGTGGTGGAGGCGTTCGTGGCGGCGGGCGGGGAGTATCGGCAGGCTGCGGTGGTAGGTGATGGATTGGAGGATCGTCCGCTGCGGGAGCTGCGGTTGTCCGATGGATCGAAGGTCAGAGCGGGTCAATATGTATTCGCTTGCGGGCCTTGGTTGGGAAACTTATTTCCTCGGGCGATTGGCAGCCGAGTTTGTGCGACCAAGCAGGACGTGTTTTTCTTCGGCGCACCCGCCGGAGATGAGCGATTCACCGATGAACATCTCCCGGTGTGGGCCGACCATCGCGGCAGGTTCCGCTACGGCATTCCCGGGAGCGACCGGCGCGGGTTCAAGATTGCAGATGATACGCGAGGGCCGGAGTTCGATCCGACTTGTGGAGAGCGGGTGGTCAGTCCGGAAACGTTGAAGGGCATTCGCGAGTACGTTGCGTTTCGCTTCCCTGCCCTGCAGGATGCGCCGCTGGTCGAGAGCCGAGTTTGCCAATATGAGCAGACCCCAGATGGAGACTTTATTGTGGACCGGCATCCGGAGAATGAGAATGTGTGGCTGGTTGGCGGGGGATCGGGGCACGGGTTCAAGCATGGTCCGGCACTCGGGGAGATGATGGCGGAGTTGATTCTGGGGGGTGGGGAACCGGCGGCGATTTGGCGACTGCGGCGATTCAGTACGACGAAAAAAGCATTGTCATCTTGAGTGGCATCTGTTGCGGCGAAGGATCTATGGAGTTGTCGGCATCGCAAATGCTGCGGGCAAAATGCATAGGTCCTTCGCGCAAGAAAAAAAGCGCTCAGGATGACACCCGTTGCTTCAGGGCTACTGGATCTGGATTACGTTCGCAGGGGCGTTGGCCTTGATTTCACCTACCCGGTCGATTACCTTTCGGGCGAATTCGTAAATCGACTTCGCGTGCGGAGAGTTTTCGCCTTCGAGAACGACCGGCTTGCCGCTGTCTCCTGACTTTCGGACTTCCGGATCGAGGCTGATGCTGCCGAGGAAGGGAACGTCGAAGCGCTTAGCCATAAGTTCGGCGCCGCCACGGGAAAAGATATCGACTTCGTGCTGGCAATGCGGGCAGACAAAGTAGCTCATGTTTTCGACCACGCCCGCGATATCGACCTTCATCTGGCGGAACATTTCGATCGCTTTCCGAGCGTCTTGCAGAGAAACATCGGACGGAGTCGAAACTACAACCGCTCCTGTCAGCGGAACGGTTTGCACGAGCGAGAGAGCGACATCGCCGGTGCCAGGGGGAAGATCGACGACCATGTAGTCGAGGTGTCCCCATTCGACGAGGCCGAGGAACTGGCGGATGATTTGGTGGAGCATGGGTCCGCGCCAGATGACGGGTTTGTCGCCGGGATTGAGAAATCCGACGGAGATGACTTTGAGACCGAAGGCTTCGATGGGCTCGATGCGGTTGTCGCCGATCATGCGGGGCTGCGAGTTGACGCCGAGCATCAGCGGGACGTTGGGGCCGTAGACGTCGGCGTCAAGCAGGCCGACCTTGTGTCCCATCTTGGAGAGCGCGACGGCGAGGTTGACCGAGAGCGTGGTTTTGCCGACGCCTCCTTTGCCGGAACCGACGGCGATGATGGCGTCGACGCCCGGGAGTGGCTGGGGGCCTTGCGGCGCGGGTCCGTGCTGATGCGGCATGTGAGCGTTCAAAGGAGTCGGCTCCTGAATGGAATTGGGAGTGCTGAATCGAGGAAGATCGCGCAGAACCCCAAAGGGAGATTATACAGGGGCAGAGGAGACGATTTCTCGTGGTGTTCGGGAGGTAAAAAGTGTTTCTGCGGAGTTCTGAATCGCATTTATCAATTCTTTTACCTCGGCTTCGCTCAGATAGCTTCCGACCCTGCGGGGCATAAATTCATAATCGAAAGCCAGGGTTCGATTCTCGTGATAGTGGTAGGTATTGCATGGAGGCAAGTATCGGAAATTTGAAATTCCGCTCAACTTGTAGCGAATTGTCCAGCCAATCCCAAAGATGCCGTATTTCACGCTGAGTTGGTCAGCTGTCACGAGAACTTTCTCTTGGCCTCCGATATTCCAAAGCCACCTTCGCACAATTGTGACAGCTAAGATGCCGCCTATAACGACGACTGCAGCCTTCGAGTCCCACACGCGTGGCATGTAGACGATCCCGAGAAACAGTCCGAGGACCGGCTCGGCTATGAATGTGTACCAACTCCATTTTGCCGGGATGAGGATGCGGAGGCCTGTTTCGTCCTGATCGAGGCGCGCCCTTCCAATTGCTGGTGGAACTTGCTCCATCGTGAAGAATTGAGATTATAACCGCCGATTCAATCGAGGCAACAATTCAGGAATGAGCACTGAAGACGACATCATTTGATGTTATAATTGATGCGTTGGAGGGTTTTATGCGGACGACTATTGCACTTGACGATGACCTCATCCGCGTCGCGCAGGAATATACGGGAGTCGAAGAGAAGACGGCGCTGGTGCGGGAGGCGCTCAAGGCTCTGATCGAACGAGAGAGCGCTCGCAGATTGGCTTCTCTCGGCGGTTCGATGCCTGGATTGAAGAGCATTCCGCGGCGACGAGGACGACAGAGTTGATTCTCGCCGACACATCGGTTTGGCTTGACCATTTCCGGTCGGGGGATAAGGAGATGGAAGCGGCTCTGAATCAGAGTCGGATCGTGATTCATCCGTGGATTATTGCGGAGCTTGCGTTGGGATCGCTGCGGAATCGGGCCGGAACGCTTGCCATGCTCGATCTGTTGCCGCAGGCGCGCGTGGCACAAATGGCGGAATTGCGTCACATGATCGAGGCGCGGCGTTTGTTTAGCCTTGGGATTGGGTTGGCCGATGCGCAGTTGATTGCGTCGGCGCTGCTTGATCCGCCGACGTTATTGTGGACTCGAGATAAACAATTGCGGCGGGTGGCGGAGGGGTTAGGGATTCACGCTACGCTTGCCTGATGGGCGGTGGTTCTTTCACCCTTTCCGGGGAGGATCCCTCGGATCATCCCTACGCAGAAGGGCAGCAGATGTCTCCCTCAGGGGCTGAAGCCCCGCCTTTTATAGGGCTCGGCGGCACGACTGGAAGCCGTGCCCTTCCCAAAACCACTCGGTTGATTCTCAGTAGCCTTCGCCTTCGAGGCGAACTTTGCCTCTGAACATACGGAAGAGGAAGACGAAGTAGGTCAGGGCTAGGATCATGCCGATGATCCACCAGGTGAATCCGACGGCCAGGCCGTGTTCTCCGGCTTTGGTGTTGTAGATGGTCAGGTTGAGCGCGGCGTCGGTGCTTGCCGGCAGAACGACGGGATACAGCGCAAAGGCCGCTCCGACTAGCATGCCGACGATGTAGATGGCCGAGGCCACGAAGGCGATTTTGTCGGCATGGCGAATCATGGCGTGCATCATGACGGCAAGAGCGCCAAAGACTAGCACGGGAATCAGCAATCCCATGTAGTGATGCTTGTAGTTTTCGAGGACGCCGGGGCGTATGGAAACGGTGGCGACTAGTCCGACGACGGTCAGCAGCAGTTGCACGGGCCAGGCCCACATCGCTGTGGTGCGGGCGCGGTGGTTTAGATCGTTTTCAGATTTGGTCGCGACGTAGAGCGATCCGTGCGCGGTCAGCGTGACGAGGGCGATCACACCGGTGAGAACCGTGTACCAGTCGAGAATGCCGTTGCTGGTGCCGGGGCCGAAGTTGGGGCGGAAATTGGTCCAGAGCGGTTCGAAGAAGTATTCATCGGCACCGAGAGGAACTCCGCGGACGACATTGCCGAGCGCCGCGCCGAAGAAGATGCAGAGCAGGATGCTGGAGACGGAGAAGACGACGTCGAAGAATCCGCGCCAGACGTGGTTTTCCATGTGCGTGCGGAGTTCGATGCCGATGCCGCGGAGCATGAGGAGCCATAGAACCATCATGAGCGGCAGGTAGAATCCGCTGAAGCTCGAGGCATAGAGGAGCGGGAAGGCGAAGTAGAGGGTGCCTCCGGCGGCGAGGAGCCAGACTTCGTTGCCGTCCCAGACCGGGCCGATGGCGCGCATGATGACCTGGCGGTCGTGGGAAGTCTTTGCGGCCCCGAGATAGATGACGCCGGCGCCGAGATCGAAGCCGTCGAGGACGACGTAGGCTGCGACCATCACTGCGACGATCATGAACCAGAGTGTTTCCATAATTGCGTTCCTCAGAGGCTAAAGCCCCGGTAATGATTCCCGCTTTTGGCGGCACGGCTGAAGCCGTGCCCTGATACGAACTTTTCAATCTCTGAAAAGACCTTTGCGGGCTTGCGTCCGCCGGACAGCCGAGGCGGCTGTCCCTACGCGCTACTTTCCGGCGCCTACCAGAACCCGGGCGTCTTCAGGCACGGGTGCGTGCGGGATTACGGCTTCCGGTCCATGTTCGATTTCGCGGCGAACCAGGAACAGGAAGAAGATCCCCAGCACCGTGTACATTCCAAAAAATCCCAATAGCGTGAACCAGCCGTTTCCGGCTGAGACCGTTTTGGAATAGCCGTCAGCCGTGCGCATGAGGGCATAGACGAGCCAGGGCTGGCGGCCGATTTCAGTGGTCATCCAGCCGGCGGTGTTGGCGATGTAGGGGAACGGCAGGGCGAGCATGAGAGTCCAGAGCATCCAGCGCTGCTCGAACAATTTGCCGCGCCACAACAGAAATGCCGCGATCACCATGATCGCGATGAAGATCGTCCCCAGCCCGACCATGATGTGGTAGCTGTAGTAAAGAAGTTCGATGCTGGTCGGCCACTGATCCTGCGGGAAGGCGTTGAGTCCTTTCACTTCCGCCGACCATGCGCGATAGGTGAGGAAGCTCAGAGTCTTCGGCAGCACGATCGGATTGTCGATTTTCTTTTCGTCGACGTTCGGTTGTCCGATCAGAATGAGCGGCGCGCCGGGCTGCGTCTCGAACAAGGCTTCCATCGCGGCAAGCGTTGCGGGCTGATTGAGAGCGATCATGCGGCCCTGGCCGTCGCCGGTCGGGAAGATTTGTATGACCGAGGCGATGAGGCCGGCTGTCACGCCGACTTTAACGAACAGGCGTCCGAAGTCGTGGAATCTTTCCCACAGCAGATAAAACGCGCCGATCGAGGCCATCACAAACGAGCCGGTGATGACCGCGCCGCACATGTTGTGCGCGTACTGCCACCACGCCCATGGATTCAGAACGAGCGCCCAGAAGCTGGTGAGTTGCACGGATCCGTCGGGCGCGTGCATGTAGCCGACCGGATGCTGCATCCAGGCGTCGGTGGCGATAATGAAGAATCCGCTGAGCCATGATCCGAGAAACACCGCGAGGGCGGACCACCAGTGAGCGCGCGGGCTGAGGCGCTTCTCGCCGTAGAGGAATAGCCCGAGGAAGGCGGACTCGAGGAAGAAGGCGAACATGCCTTCCATGGCGAGGGTCTGGCCGATGACGCCACCGGCGAAACGCGAGAAGTGCGACCAGTTCGTGCCGAACTGAAATTCCATGGGGATTCCGGTCACGACTCCGATGACGAAGTTGATACCGAAGATCTTGGCCCAGAAACGCGCGGCCTGATTGTAGGTTTCGTCGTTATGGCGAAGACCGAGCGTCTTCAGCACCACGATGAGCGGCGCCAGGCCCATGGTCAGTTGCGGGAACAGATAGTGGAAGGTGACGGTAAAAGCGAAGTGAAGGCGGTGCACTAAGAGAGCGCTATCCATGGCGACCTCGGGGTACGGGTTACGTTAAAGCGAGAGGCGGGGCCTTGGATGTGATTCCGATCACGTTTTCGCTGTTAGTGGCGAACTTTGCGGCGGCGGTCGAGTTCGGCGCGGCGAATCTCGCGGCGGCGTCCGGCATCTTCGTAGCGGCGGCGTTCCTCGTCGGTTTCGGGGATCACGGCCGGAACCTTCAGGTGCTTGCCCGCGCCGTCGACAGCGACGAATGTCAGGTACGCCGAGCTGACATGCTGGGCAGTGTCGGCGATGTAGTTCTCGACGTGTACCTGGACACCGACTTCCATCGACGTGTGGAATACGCGATTGACGGAGGAGCGGAGAATGACCAGATCGCCGACGCGAACCGGAACCAGAAAATCGATGTGATCGACGGAGGCGGTAACGACGTAGTTGCGCGAATGACGGTGGGCGGCCATGGCTCCGGCGAGATCAATCCAGTGCATGAGCCGTCCGCCGAGGAGAGCGCCAAGAGGGTTGGCGTCGTTGGGAAGAACGATTTCCGCCATTTCAGATTGCGAGTCGCGGACGGGTCGGGGAGAGAGATTGTCGTCGGGCATTCTTCTTCCTTAAGTCTTCTATGACTTCTTCTTTAAATACGATTCGAGAAAGCATTCCGCCATCTTTTGAATGCGGACGTCTTCGTGGCGTTTCGTCCAGTCGGAGCGCGAGAGATCAAACTCCAGTTCTCCGTGATCGATGGGGCGATGATTGCGCTCGCATACGTAGACGAGGCGGAGTATTCGCGCGCGATTGATGTCGGCTGAGCTTGTGCCAGATCCTTCCGGCGGCAAGACTGCGAACCGAACGGCGTCCCAATTGCGCCGCAGAGGCGCCCAGGTGCAGTTGGCCGCGTAACCGAGATTGCAGAACTTTTCGATGATGTCTGTAGTCGGGACCTGGCCTTCGTGACCGGGAGCCGTGCAGTGCCCGCTCCATCCGCAGCCGAGGGGAAGCCGCGTGGGATGAGGCCAGTTTCCGCCTTCCATTCGCGATATGGGCATGAAGTAGGGGCAGGCCATGTCGACTTCTCTCGGCGTGGAATTTTACGGGACTCGCCATTGTAATCAGTCGGTCGGTATCTCGCCAGCTTTCGTTTGGAGTGCGGGAGTGTAGTAATCTCGTGGCGAGGAAGACCGATGGATCGTATTGCCGCACTGAACGAAATCCTGACTGAAAATCCTAAAGACGCCTTTGCGCGCTACGGGCTGGCAATGGAGTATTCGAAGCAGGGCGACTTTGACCGGGCGCTGGCAGAGTTTGCGTTATTGATCGAGAACCATCCGGACTATACGGCGGGATATTTCATGGCGGCGCAGACGCTGGTACGGGCGGAGCGTCCGGAAGACGCCAAGAAGATGCTGCAGGATGGGATCGCCTCGGCGCGGCGGACGGGAAACTTGCACGCACAGTCGGAGATGGAAGCGATGCTGGGGGAAATTGGGTAGGGGCCAGAGGCTAGGGGTTAGGGACCAGGCGCAGCGTTTCGACTTTGAAACCTTGAAACTTTGTGACTTTGAAACCTTTTACTTCGCCATTCTGCTCATGCCTCGCTCGACCAGGCTCGGGAATAATTGATAGAGCTTCGCCGCTATGTGCATCGTCCAGGGGACGATGACTTCCCTTTTCCGCTTTAGATATCCCTGAAGCGTGGCGTTGGCGACGCGCTCGGCAGAGATGCCGCGCACGCTGGCCGGACGCACTCTCTTCATTTCGTGGCCGCGCACGGCATTCTCCCCAAACGCGGTTCGGACGTATCCCGGGCAAACGGTGAGGACGTGAATGTTGTCTTTCTTGAGTTCAAGATTGGCTGCCTTTCCCACCGCGTTGAGGGCGAATTTGCTGGCGCTGTAGATTGCTCCAAACGGGATGGGAATGTGTCCTGCGACGCTGGAGATGTTGATGATTGAACCGCCGCCTTGCTGACGCATGACGGGGATGACCGCCTGCATGGCCGAGAGTGCGCCGAAGAAATTGGTTTCGAAAAGATCGCGGCAGGCATGCATGTCGGACTCAGCGACGGAGTCGAGCAGTCCGTGGCCCGCGTTGTTGATCCAGACATCGATCCGCTTGAAGTGATGCAGGGTAAGTGCGAGGACCCGGTCGATTTCTTCGGCATGGCGGACGTCGCAGGAGAGAGCGACCGTGCGCTCTAGAATGCCGATCCGGGCGCGAGCCGCTTCCGCGCGGGCGGAATCGCGAGAAAGAAGAACCACGGATGCGCCCTCTTGAACAAATCTTTTTGCGATCGCTTCGCCGATGCCCATCGAAGCGCCGGTGACTACGACTACCTTGCCGTCGAGTTCCATGTTCGCGTTGTATTCCGTGTAGCGCAGCAAGTCAAGATAACGAGTACGCGGTATCGTAGAATCGCATCCAACGGATTGCCCGTGTTGGGAGGCCGCGTGTCTCTTCTTCCTTTATTTCCGCTCGAGGTCGTGCTGCTGCCGGGCACTCCCCTGCCGCTGCATATTTTCGAACCACGCTACAAAGAGATGATCGGAGAATGCCTGGCGAACGATGCGCCGTTTGGCGTGGTGCGCGCGCTGGAGGAGGGCATTGCGGAAGTCGGGTGTACGGCGGAGATCATCACCGTGACGAAGGAATATCCGGACGGACGGTTGGATTTAATTGCAGAAGGCCGCAAGCGATTCGAAGTGCTGGAGGTGAACCAGGAGCGGTCGTTCCTTCGCGCGGAAGTGCTGATGGTGCCCGACGAGCCGGGAATGGCCGAGCAGGAGGAAAAGGTGAAGGCGATCCAGCTGCATCTGGAAATTCTGTCGCTGGCCGGAGCGGTGCAGGATCTTTCGGCGGCCGATCAGAATCAGCTCTCTTTTTATCTCGCGGGATCGCTGCCGCTCGATCTGGATTTCAAGCAGAAGTTGCTCGGGATGCGGTCCGAGGTGCAACGGATTCAGGAAGTCGCAGCGTATCTGGAGGGCATCCTGCCGAAATTGCGACGCGTGGCACGAACGCGCCAAAGCGCAGGCGGGAACGGGCATGTGCACTGATCGCACCGCGGGCGAGTGACAAATCCATTCCGCGATGGGGCGTATAATCGGGGAAAGTTTTTCGGTGGGGGTTCCTTTCATGAGTGTTCCGCGCACGCTGGGTGATCTGCGCCGCAGCCATTTCTCGGAAGAGCGTTTGCGCACGCGAAAGGTGAAAGACGAACTGCGCGACAATCTGGTCGCGCGCTTGCGGGAAAAAGGCGATGCCGCGGTGTTCCCGGGGATTGTGGGGTACGATGACACGGTCGTTCCGCAGATCATCAACGCGCTACTTTCTCGCCACAACTTTATTCTGCTCGGATTGCGCGGGCAGGCGAAAAGCCGCATCCTGCGCGCCTTGACGACGCTGCTCGATCCGCAGATGCCATACGTGGCGGGATGCGAGATTCACGACGATCCCTATGCGCCGATCTGCAAGCACTGCCGCGAAGAGGTCGCGCGGCTTGGGGACGCTACGCCGATCGCGTACTTGACTCCGGAGCACCGCTATGTCGAAAAGCTGGCGACGCCCGATGTGACGATTGCAGACTTGATAGGCGATATCGATCCGATCAAGGCGGCGCGTGGCGGACACGAACTCTCGAGCGAATTGACGGTTCACTATGGATTGCTGCCGCGGGCGAACCGCGGGATTTTCGCGATCAACGAACTACCCGACCTCGCGGGAAAAATCCAGGTCGGCCTGTTCAACATTATGCAGGAAGGCGACGTGCAGATTAAGGGATATCCGATCCGGCTGCCGCTGGATGTGGCGCTGGTGTTCAGCGCGAATCCCGAAGACTACACGGCGCGCGGCAAGATTATTACGCCGCTGAAGGATCGCATTGGATCGGAGATTCGGACGCATTATCCGGCAACCGTTGAGGAAGGAATCGCGATCACGGCACAAGAAGCGTGGACGCGGCGGAATGGGAACACGCTGCACCTGCCGCCGTATGTGCAGCAGGTGATCGAGCGCGTGGCCTTTGCAGCGCGCGAGGATAAGAAGATCGACAAGCGATCGGGCGTGAGCCAAAGGCTGCCGATTTCGGCGATGGAGAATGTCGTGTCGAACGCCGAGCGGCGGGCGATCCGAAATAGGGAGAGGCTGGTGGTTCCGCGCATCAGCGATATTTACGCCGCGCTGCCTGCGATTACCGGCAAGCTCGAACTCGAGTACGAAGGCGAGATGAAGGGAGCGGACTTTGTGGGACGCGAACTGATACGCACCGCCATCGCGAAGACGTATGACGAGTACTACACCGGAGCCAATGTGCAGCAGATCGTGCAATGGTTCGATCTGGGGGGAGAGATTCAGCTGTCGGATTCGATTCCGGCCTCGGAGGCGTTCGAGAATCTGAAAGGCATTCAGGGACTGACCGAAAAACTGGGGCCGCTCGGGATTTCTCCGAAAGATGCTGCGGAGCAGCAGGTGTCGGCAGCGGAGTTCATTCTTGAAGGCCTGCACGCGCACAAGCGCATCGGGCGCAGTGAAGAACGGGTGTTCAAGGCAGGAGAAAAGAAGCCCGAACCGGTGCGGGAGAAGTCATTTGAAGAGGAACGGCCGTACCGGCAGAGAAGACAGTTTAATTGAGCAGTGAGCGATGAGCGGTGAGCAATGAGCAAATCGCTTCCCGAGTCACTTCTTGCTCATGGCTCACTGCTCATTGCTCATAGCTACTTTTATGAAGCGGATTCGCTATTCCAAATACGTGCCTGATCCGGCGGGCGAGATGAGCATGGAGGACCTGCTCAGCGCGCTGGCAGATTATCTGCTGCAGAGCGGATTTCGGGACTCGATGTGGTACGAGATGCCGCAGGGCGAGCAGACGCTCGACGAACTGCGGCGGGCGATCGAGAATGCGTTGATGGACGGCGAGATGTTCGACGAAAATCTGCGCGAACAGATCGAGCAGATGATGGCCGACGGTCAACTGGATGAACTCATCGAAAAGCTGATCGAGCGCATGCAGCAGGAAGATTACATCTCGGTTGATGAGCCGCACGATCCGGCGCGGCGGTCGAGCACGGGCGGGCAGACGGGCGAGGCACAACAGGCGAGATTCGAGATCACGGATAAGAGCCTGGATTTTCTCGGTTTCAAGTCGCTGCGCAATCTGCTCGGGTCGCTGGGGAAATCGAGCTTCGGCCGGCATGACACGCGCGATCTGGCGACAGGCATCGAGGCCAGCGGATCGTCGAAGACGTATGAGTTTGGCGACACGCTGAATCTGGATATTACGGCAACGCTTTCGAATGCGATCCAGCGCGAAGGGCTGGGGCTGCCGCTGAATATCGAGTATTCCGACCTGCAGGTGCATCAGTGCGAATATCAGTCATCGTGCGCGACCGTGCTGATGCTGGATTGCTCGCATTCGATGATCCTATACGGTGAGGATCGGTTCACCCCGGCGAAGAAAGTGGCGATGGCGCTGTCGCACTTGATTCGGACACAATATCCGGGGGATTCGCTGTCGCTGGTGCTGTTTCACGATTCGGCGGAAGAGATTCCGTTGTCGCAGCTGGCGCGGGTGAAGGTTGGACCTTATTACACGAACACGCGTGAAGGATTGCGGCTGGCGCAGAGGATTCTGCAGCGGCAGCGAAAAGA
>DATEJO010000277.1:0-6384 GCA_035277905.1 Candidatus Sulfotelmatobacter sp. | reverse complement strand
GCCAAACGTCCAGCCAGTATCGTCATAGGGAGTTTTCTGCGGATCGTCGGGACTCCAATATTGGTAATCGAGGAGCGCGTCAGCGATGCGCGAATAGGGCTGGTCCATGCGAATGATGTAGCTGCCCGCGGGGAAATTCATGGTGGTGGTTTTCGCGGCTTCTTCGGAGCTGGCGCGCTCGGATTTGGATTCAGCGTGCGAGTGGCCGGTTTGCGCGCTGGACGGAACGGTGACGGAGAACTCCGAAGTAGCACGCGAAATTTCGCAGTGCTGGAGCTGCAGAACTTTCAAGAGTTCGGACTGCGATTCAAGGCGCGGGTCATTCGCAGGCAATACATAGGCGGCCGGCCCTTCTTCTTCCGGCTTCATCACCGAGCGCTTGGACTTCAGGTAGAAATTCTTCAGGAACATTTCGCGATTCTCGGAGAAAAAGTGCAGCGAAGTGAGCAGGCCGGTCTCTTCGTAGTTGTTATTGTCGCGCTGAGACCAGAGCACGGTGGGGAGCGGCGGATTCTGGCGCCACCACATGCGCGAATATTCGCTGGGCTCGAGTGTGCGCTGCTCGGTATCCGCGCCGCCATTGCCGAAAGTCTCGTAAAGGCGGCTGATGCCATTGTGCATGGCGGCGAAAAACATCAGATAGCCGGGAGACCAGGTGTCGAATTCGCCGTGGGTGAAAACGCCGGGCATGCCGAACTTGGTCATGTCCTGCACGTTCCGCCAGCCAAGGATTTCCCATTCGTTGGTCAGGATGGGATCCACCCAGGCGTTGAACGGGCCGTCGCCGGCAGTGTTGTCGTAAAGATAGGGTACGGACTCGTGCAGGTCATGTAGCACTTGCGCGTCCCACGAGACGAACGTGTTGAGGACGTTGCGGCTGAGGTCGAGAGTCATGCCCATGGCGTCGCGATTGTTGTCGTGCGCCACGTAGTGGCCCCAGTAGACAAGCTGCGGATAGTTTTCATGCGGATGCGCGAGATGCCATTTGTAAATGTCCGCCATGCGGTCGCGGCCGTCTACTTCGACCACCGGCGTGATCAGCGTGACAACGTGGTCGCGGATGTCCTGAATGTAGGGGCTGTCGTCGACGGCGAGGCGATAGGCGAGCTCCATGAGGGCGGTGGGGGCCCCCGTCTCGACGGAGTGGATCGTGCCGGTGATGTAATAGACGGGCACGGCGGAGGCGGCGATGCGGTCCGCTTCAGCGTCGTCCATGTGAATGGTGCGCGGGTCGGCGAGCTTGGCGAGGTCGGCGCGATTGGCGTCGAGATGCGCAAGATTGGCTTCGGAGGAAACAGCGACGGCGATCTGCTCGCGGCCCTCTTCGGTGTGGCCGATGGAGTAGACACGTACCCGGGGGGAGGCCTTGGCGAGCAGGCGCATGTAGTCGTAGACCTGTTCGGCGTAGGGGAGAATGCCGGGCGCGCCGGAGACGTCGCCGAGGACCTTCTCGGGCGTAGGGACGGTCTTTGAGGCTGGCAGGTAGTTGACGAGCGGCGAGGTGAAGTAGGGTTCGGTGGTGTACTTCTGGATCTTGGCAGTGTAGGCCTCGTCGATTGGCTGCTTGGGGTCGCGCGCAGGAACGTCTTCGCGGCTAGCTGCGTCGGGCGTAGCGGCTTTGGCCGCAGCAGACGGCCTCTTTGGCGCGGTCGTTCGAGTGACCGCGGCGTTTGCGTTCGAAGCGGCGCGCGATTGCGACGCGCTGGGAAGCAGAATTACGCAGGCGAAGAGCACAAGTGCAGCAAAGGCAAAATGGCGAAAGCGCATCATTATTATTTCCTCCGGGAAAGACGAAAACATTCGTCCAGAAAACGTGGAAATCTATCACAAATGAGGATTTACGCGGAATAAATTCGAAGTTTGCGGAAATTCGAGGAGTGAAATGTGGCAGAAACTTATCGATTAGAAATTGTGATGTGGCTGATTCTACTGGCCTTACGCAAATTTCTAATATTTTCTGTGGGAATCAGGGCCGTATTCGCGTTTTGTTCGCTATGTTTCGGGCTAAATTCGGGCCGGGGCAGAGATTGCATGCAGCAAAACAAAAAGACCGGGAGCTTGTGGCTCCCGGCCTGTGAAGGTTGAAGTTAGGTGCGTTCTACCAATCCACGCTGATGCCGAGCTGCAACTGGCGAGGAGTGTTGGCTTGAACGTTTCCGCCGCCACCTAGCACGCCCCATGACGACCGGCTGAAGATATTGAGCGCCGGGTCGCGCGGCTGCATGTGGTTCGCAACGTTGGTGAAGTCAAAGTACAGTGAGCTGCTGAACCGCTCGCTGATCTTGATCTTCTTGTTGATGCCCACGTCCAAGTTCCAGAAAGGCAAGCCAGTGACTGGACCGCCGCCGCCGATCTGTCCATCCAGACCCAGAATTGGATTGCGGACCGGACCGCCGAACTTACCTCGCGAGAGCGGGCAGGTCGCGTCCGGATCGCTGAACACGTTGAGTCCCGCGCCACGAGTGCCGCAAACCGAGCCCTTTACGTCTTTCCTCGTAGCGTTGTAGTGGAGATCCTGGGCGATGATTCCGTTCTCGAACGAGCCAATGAAGTTCGTGTTGCACTCCCCGAGAGTTCCGCAGTCGAAGTTGGCGGTTCCGATCTCGACCGGGAAGCCGCTGCCCCACACGAACAGTGGAGAAATGCTCCACCCGCCGAGCAGATGCCCGATGACTCCCTGCTGGCTGGCATAGTAGGGTGACGCGTAATTCATGAAGAGATTGAACACGAACTTCTCATTGTAGGACTGCGGGCCGTAATCGTTGTGCTGATTAAATGGATCCACAGTTGAATATGAGCTGGTGGCCTGGACGACGTCTCCGGTACCAAGCGCGTTGCTCCATGAGAAGTTGCTCTTCATGGTCAAACCATGCCAGTCGGAGAAGGTTAACTGCAGGTAACCGGCGTTGTAATTACCGTAGCCATTGCTCACCGTGGTGTCTATAGATGGAGACTGACCGCCACAGCCGATTCCAAGCCCGTTGGAGGATGCAGGGCAAGTCGCATCGATCGGATCGCTGGTGAAGCTGCGACCGAACACCCACGCCTCCTGGTTGGAAACACTGGCCCAAGCATCAAACGGGTCTGAAAACTTCATGTTCCCAACGTTGTTGGCCACAAACGCCGCCGTGCAGCTGGTCGAAACGCTGCAGTAGGCCGAGGTTGCGCCGCCGAGGGCATCCTCAAAGAACGGTTGTATCGGTGGCGTTGCTGTATTTACGGTACCGTAGTTCGTAGCGATCATAATTTGGGCCCATGCATTGGCGAAAGTCTGCCCACCGCGAGTCATCATGTAAGGAACATTGGTCAGGCTGTAGTACTGAATCTCATTCCTGAGAATGCGACCGATGTACCCAGCTTCGGCAATGATCTTCGGTCCGAACTGGTGCTGAACGCTGAGGGTGAACTCGTCGGACCGGTTCGGATGGAATACAGGATCAATTGTCTCACCAGAGCCCGTCCCGACATCGTTGAAACCGGGGAACCACGGCTGCGGAAGGAACGCGCTTGGCGCGGCAAGAGGCACAGTGAATCCGTCCGTGCCGACTCGGAAAGCCGTGCTAGCATCCGCTGCTGCTGCCGTCGTGCTGCAACCGCCATTCCCATTGGTTGAGTTCTGCGGCCCCAAGCAGGTAGCCGGCTGCATCAATCCCGGCGTGAGCATTGGCACCAGCACAGGATTGACTCCGTTGATGCGGCCGTAAATTCGCGCGAAGCCGCCGCGAACCACAGTATCGGGCCTGAAGTTCCAAGCGAATCCGATGCGCGGGCTAAGACCCAAATAATATGGATCGTAGGGATACTTCGAGGAGTCTTGGACATTTCGGACCGCCGAGAAACCAAGCAACGGCGCGAAACCCAAACCCTGAAGCGCGGACTGCTTTTCATTGTTCAGGTAGTCGGCTGCTCTGACGATATGATTTGTACCATCCACCATGACGGCTTGCCTGCCACCATTGGTTTCAAACGGCGGCATTTCGACCGTCCACCCCAAGCCATAGTTCAGGGAGAACGTCGGCCTCAGGTGCCAGGAATCGCTAAAATACAGGTTATACAGCGGGATAATGCTGTGGTTGAGCAGCGGCGGCGACGAGATACAATCGGCTGTAGCGGCAATGCCCTGAATGGCGCAAGAGCCTCTCGGTGCCAACGGCAAGCCGTTGATCGAGTTGCCGACATCGCGAACGAACAAGCTCTGACTTTGATTGACGATACCCAAAACCTGAGAATACAAGCCTTGGAAGATCGTATCATCGCCGTTTGCCGAAACGGCCGCTGGGGTGACGCCGCTGAGGTCCATGCCAGAACCAGTGAGGTCGGTGGCGAACCCCTCGCCGATAAGATACTGCGTAAAGGTGTTGATGCTCTGGCCGTTGTCGTTTCGCTGGTGAGTGTCCACGTTGCGCTGATAGGCACCACCCATCTGGAAGAGGTGATTCCCCCTTATCCAAGTAACGTCGTCCCGATACATCCAATCGTGGCCATTCCAATAACGAGTGCGGGTGCTTTGGTTATTGGTGTTGTACGGGGCAAATATCGGAGCATTGGTTGTGTCGCTACCGCTGTTTTCTCCTCCAACCTCCAAGTTGCCTGGGAAGCCAGCCGTATTGGGCACGCCACTAGGATCGCCATACGCCCACCAGTTACGCGTGAAGCTGAAGTGGAAGTCGTTGGTCAGATTCGGAGTGACATCTGTGGTCAAGCCAGCGGTATAGATCCACGGTACCTGAGGCTTCTGACGGATGGCCGAATACTTTCCCTTCGCATCGCCAGGGAAGAATCCACCAATGTCCCACTGATCAGAAACCGTATTCGTCAGCTTGTAGTAGTGATACGTGCCATTGAAGTGCCAGTTCTTGGCGAAATCATGGTCAATCCGCGTTACTAGGAAGTTGCTCTTTTGTGGCAGGCTGATCGGGCCAGAGAATCCACAGAAGTTCAGGCCGTCACCAGCCGAACAGTCGTTAGGAAGAGGCAGGAACGTATTCCAGAGGTTCTGGATGATGGGGTTCGGACCCAAACCGCGTGGATCTGATCCGGAAGGCGCAATGCTTGCACCTGGAGTGTAACCATTGGCCGCCGTAATCTGACATTTCGTAGGATCGATAAGGGTACCGCAGCCCGGGTCTATCACAGCCGCATTGTTCAGGTTAACAGTCTGGCCGTCGAGGTGAATAATTCCCGCGAGCAGTGAAGGAAGCGGAAACGCGCGCGTGAAGATGGTACTCTGCGGAAAACGGAATCCTTCATAGTTGCCAAAGATGAACCAATTGCCTCCTGCAAAATTCACGTGCGGGATTTCTCCGCCGGCGGCCGCCCCAAAACGGCTGAAATGCGAACCGGGCTGCTTGATCGCGCGGCGATTGTTATCGAAGGTGTTTGCTCCTCCAAAATTATTGTCCAGGTAATAGTCATACGCACTGCCATGAAAGGTCTTCGTGCCGCGCTTCGTTACCAATTGCGTCTGGCTTCCGCCGCCGCCGTTGAAATCGGCCGTTTGGTTCGAGGTAGAAATCTTGAATTCCTGAACGCTGGCGACCGGAATGGGCACGACCGCTGAAGGCGCTTGAGCGAAACCGGCGCTATGGTATGCACCCGTCCCGCCTGCCGTATCACCGCCGAATCCGCGGATGTAGGTATTGTTATCGCCGCTCATGTCGTCGGTGGCGAAACCACCATCCAATTGAAACGAGTTCTGGTCACTGGCCATGCCGCCCGTATTTCCGTTGATGTTCTGGCCCGGCTGGAGGACCGCGAGGGTAGAAGCGTCGCGAGTCGTATTTGGAAGGTTAAGAATTATCGCGCCGCTCAGCGCTGTGCCGACTGTGGCATTCAAAGTTTGCAGTTCAGCGCCGGGAGTGGAGGTGACTTCGACGGTCGTGGAAGTTTCGCCGACTTGCAGTGTCACGTTCGCCGTCGCCTGAAGACCAACCTGCACTTGCTGATTCGCCACTACCGTGGTCTTGAAACCGGTTTTGGAAACTTTGATGGAGTAATTGCCGGGGTCGACGAAGGCGAACACATACTGCCCCTCTTTGTTCGATGTAGTCGTCCGCGTGGCTAACGTAGCCGTATTTACAAGCGTAACGGTCGCGCCGGGGACAACGGCATTCGATGGATCGACAACCGTGCCTGAAACTGTGCCGCTATTGGCGCTTTGCGCGAAAGTCACGGCAGGCGCAAATGCGAAAAGGCACAGGGCCACAGCGAGCAGAGCAACGAAGGAAATCAGAGACACACGTGCAGTATTCTTGGAGGGACAATACATGTTGGAAAGCCTCCTGCTTCTCATTTTTAAGTTGGGCGTTCACCCCGGAACGCCATCACACCCCACTAATGGGACATGTAATATTCCGAACAGAGTGTGCTTGTCAACAAAAAAGT
>DATEJO010000276.1:0-10233 GCA_035277905.1 Candidatus Sulfotelmatobacter sp. | reverse complement strand
GGGTCATCGGCCGCGTTCGAAAGGACGGGCGCCGCATCAAAGCGCGAGTGGTGATCACGCCGCGCCGCGACGCGCACGGGAAAGCGATCGGCTTTCTGCTGATTTCCAAGGACATTTCCCATGAATTGCGATTCGCCGAGGAGATTCGCAAGACCAAGCTCTTTGACAATGCAATAGTCGGAAACGCGCAGGAAGCCGTCGATTTCATCGCGAACATTCTGGAATCGTCGACGGAATACTCGATCATCGGCAAGGACTTGGAAGGAAAAATCCTGCTATGGAACGAGGGCGCGCGCCGGCTCTATGGATACGAGCCCGAGGAAGTTGTTGGCCGGGCAAACTCCTCCATCCTGCATGTCTCGCAAGATGTGGAATCGGGCAAGCCGAAGCAACTAATCGACGCAGCGCTACGCGACGGCAAATGGGAAGGCACCATTCACCGGCGCAGAAAGAATGGCGAGCAGTTCACCGCACGCGTGGTCATTACTCCACGCCGAGACTCCACCGGCAAGGCTATCGGCTTTCTGCTCATTTCTAAGGATATTTCCGATGAAATCCGGCTGACCGAGCAGCTTAAGGCAACGCAGTTCTACACGCGGTCGCTCATCGAGTCCAACATCGACGCGTTGATGACCACCGACCCGCTTGGAATCATCACAGACGTGAACCAACAGATGGAAGCCCTGACGGGCTACACGCGTGAAGACCTGATCGGCGCCGCGTTTAAGAAGTTCTTCACCGATCCGGCGCGCGCCGAAGAGGGCATTCGCCTCGTTTTGCGCGAAGGAAAGGTCACCAACTACGAGTTGACGGCGCGGTCGAAGGACAATCGCACGACCGTGGTTTCCTACAACGCCTCGACGTTCAGAGACTCGGCCAATAAGCTGCAAGGCGTCTTCGCCGCCGCCCGCGACATTACCGAGCAAAAAAAGCTCGAGCAGCAACTGCGCGAGTCCGAAGCTTATAACCGCGGGCTGATCGAGGCTTCGGTCGACGGACTCATTACCGTCGACCCTTCCGGAACGATCTCCGACGTGAATGAGCAGATGTGTCGAATGTCCGGCTATACGCGCGAGGAATTGATCGGCACGCCTTTCTCGGACTACTTCCAGGACGCGGATCGTGCCATGGCTGGCGTTCGCGAGACGTTTGAAAAAGGCGTCGTGACGGATTACGTGCTGACTCTCACGCGACGCGCCGGCACATCGCTGCGAGTCTCCTTCAATGCTTCGGTCTTCAGGGACGCTTCAGGAGATATTCGCGGCATCTTCGCTTCCGCGCGCGACATCACCGAGCAGGCGCGACTGCAATCACAGCTGGCCGAAGAGCGAGCCTACAACCGCGGCTTGATCGAAGCATCGCTCGATGGCCTCATCACCGTCGATCCATTGTTGAGCATCACCGACGTCAACGAAACCATGTGCCGGATGTCTGGATACACCCGGGCGGAGCTAATCGGCACGCCATTCCAGCAATACTTTACGGATCCGAAGAACGCCGCCGATGGCGTGCGGCAAACGCTGGACAAAGGCGCGGTCACCAATTACGAGCTTACGCTGCGCACAAAAGACCGTGCCGAATTGCTCGTTTCCTTCAACGCCGCGATCTTTAAAGACGACACCGGCAGAGTGCGCGGCATCTTTGCCTCGGCCCGCGACATCACCGACCAAGCAAAACTGCAAACGCAATTGGCCGAAGAACGCGCGTACAACCGCGGGCTGATTGAAGCTTCGGTCGACGGCTTGGTCACGGTCAACGAGCAAATGCTCATCATGGACGTCAACGAAACAATGAGCCAGATGGCGGGAAAGAGCCGCAGCCAGCTGATCGGCTCCTCGTTTCCGGATTATTTCCAGGAACGCGAATTGGCCGCGGAAGGCGTCCGTCTGACCTTCAAAGAGGGGTCAGTTACCAATTATGTTTTGACGTTGCAGGCCGCGAGCGGCAAACAGATTCCGGTGTCCTTCAACGCTGCGGTCTTCCGGGACCCGAACGGCAATGTGCGAGGAATTTTTGCCTCGGCCCGCAACATTACGGCGCAGAAGCAGCTCGAGGGGCAATTGCAGGCTTCGCAGTTTTATACGCGATCGCTGATCGAATCGAATATCGACGCGCTAATGACCACGGATTCTCTCGGCGTGATTACCGACGTGAACCAGCAGATGGAAGCGCTTACGGGCTGCACGCGGGAAGAATTGATCGGTACGCCGTTCAAGAATCACTTCACCGACCCCACTTTGGCGGAAGAGGGCATTCGTCTCGTGCTTGCCAAAGGCAAAGTCACCAACTACGAATTGACGGCACGATCGAAGAAGGGCCGCGAGACGACAGTCAGTTACAACGCCACGACGTTCAACGACCAGACCGGAAAACTCCAGGGTGTGTTCGCCGCGGCCCGTGACATCACCGAACAGAAAGCCCTCGAGCAGCAGCTTCGCGAGCAGCAGTCGTATAACCGCGGCCTGATTGAGAGCTCCGTCGACGGCTTGATCACCGTCGACCCGCTCGGTGTCATCAGCGACGTGAACGAGCAGATGTGCCGCATGACTGGCTATTCCCGCACGGAGCTCATCGGAAGCCCGTTCGGGGACTATTTCACCGAACCCGATAAAGCGACGGCAGGAGTGAAGCAGACATTCGACACCGGAATCGTGACGGAATATGCGCTGACGCTTATTTCCAGAACGCGGCGGCTGCTGCAAGTGTCATTCAACGCTTCGGTGTTTCGCGATCCCGTCGGCAAAGTACGCGGAATTTTTGCTTCGGCGCGCGACATCACGGACCGCGTGCGGCTCGAAGAGCGGCTTCGAGAGCAGCAGATTTACTTGCGCGGCTTGATCGAGAGCTCAGTCGACGGCCTGATCACTGTGGATCCAACGGGGTTCATCACCGACGTCAACGAGCAGATGTGCCGCATGACTGGTTACACGCGCGAAGAGCTGATTGGCTCCATCTTCAAACAATACTTCACGGAGCCGGAGCGCGCCGACCTCGGAGTAAAGCGAACCCTGGCGGAATCCACGGTGACGAACTACGAATTGGTGTTGCGGGCCAAGACGGGCCGCAAGGCCACAGTGTCGTTCAACGCTTCGATCTTTCGCACTCCCGATGGGCAGATTCAGGGAATCTTCGCTTCCGCGCGCGATATATCGGAGCAAGCGCGCCTTGGGCTGCAGCTTGCCGAGCAGCAAGTCTATAACCGCTCGCTCATCGAGGCGTCCGCGGACGCCCTCTTCGCGATTGCGCCGGATGGCACCATCACCGACGTCAATGAAGAAGCTACGCGGCTGACCGGCTACTCGAGAAAGCATCTCATCAATTCGCGGTTCTCGGAATATTTCACCGAGCCGGATCGCGCGCGCGCGGGCGTGCATCAGACCCTGGCCGAGAAAAGAGTCATCGGGTACGAACTGATCTTGATCACCCGCTATGGCCGGCGCATTCCCGTCAGCTTCAACGCAGGCGTCTTTGCGGACACCGCGGGGGCCGCACTGGGCATTTTGGCCGGTGCCCGCGACACCACGGCGCAAAAGGGGCTGGAGAAACAGCTTCGCGATTCGCAGTTCTATACGCGCTCGCTGATCGAATCCAACATCGATGCGCTGATGACCACGGATCCGCTCGGCATCATTACCGACGTGAATCAGCAGATGGAAGCGCTGACGGGCGGCACGCGCGACGAACTGATCGGCACGCCGTTCAAAGACTACTTTACGGATCCGCACCGCGCCGAAGAGGGCATTCGCCTGGTGCTGCGCGAGAGCCGCGTGACCAACTACGAGTTGACCGCTCGTTCGATCACCGGCCGCGAAACCGTAGTCAGCTATAACGCCACCACCTTTAACGACCAGACCGGAAAGCTGCAAGGCGTCTTTGCTGCGGCGCGCGACGTCACCGAAAGAAAACGCTTCGAGCAGACACTCCAAGAGAAAAACGTCGAACTGGAAAACGCCAGCCTGGCCAAGGACCGCTTCCTCGCCAGCATGAGCCACGAACTGCGTACGCCGCTCAACGCCATCATCGGTTTCACCGGCACGCTCCTGATGAAGCTGCCCGGGCCGCTGACCGTGGACCAGGAAAAGCAGCTGCGCACTATTCAAGCCAGCAGCCGGCATCTCCTTTCCCTCATCAATGACCTCCTCGACCTCGCCAAAATCGAATCCGGGAAGGTCGAGCTCAACATGGAGTCTGTGAGCTGCCACTCCATCATCGAGGAGGTCAGCACCACCTTGCGTGCTCTGGCTGAAGGCAAAAACCTCAAGTTCGAAGTCTCGCTCTCCGGAGAAGATATCCGCATCCAGACCGACCGGCGCTCGCTGACGCAAATCCTGATCAATTTCACGAACAATGCCATCAAGTTTACCGACAGCGGCACGGTGCGCATTGAGCTTCACCCCGTCCGAGACCATGGGCACGGCCTCGCCGAAATCAGTGTGGTGGATACCGGAATCGGCATCCGCAAGGAAGATCAAGCCCGCCTGTTCCAAGCCTTCATGCAAGTCGATAGCTCCACGACGCGCTCGTATGAGGGAACTGGCCTGGGATTGCACGTGAGCCAAAAGTTGGCTGGCATGATCGGCGGAAGAATTCATTTTGAAAGCGAGCACGGGAAGGGCAGCCGCTTCACCATCGCTGTTCCCGTCTCCGAGGAGGTTCCACGGCTCGTATTCTCATAGTCGAAGACAATCCCACGAATCTGGGACTCATGGTGTATCTGCTCGAAGCCTTCGGGCACGAAGCCTTGCAGGCACACGATGGTCTCGAAGGGATCGACCTGGCCAGGGCGGAAAGCCCGGATCTCGTGCTCCTCGACATTCACATGCCTCGCATGGACGGCTACCAGGTGGTGCGGCAGTTGCGGCGAGACCCGCACTGCAGCCGTATTCCACTGATCGCCGTCACCGCTCTGGCCATGGTCGGCGATCGCGAGAAAATTCTAGGTGCCGGCTTCAATGGGTATATCGCCAAGCCGATTGACCCCGAAGCTTTCCACTCTCAAGTACAGGCCTTTCTGCCGTCTTCTTCTCATTTGGGCAGTGCGCCGCAGGCGGCAACTGAGTCCGTTCCTTCTGCCACATCCGTAGTTCACAAACGTGGAAAGCTTGCCCTCGTTCTTTTCGTCGACAATACCCAGACCAACATCGACCTCTTTCGCAGCATCCTCGAGCCTTCCGGCTACTGCGTAACCACCGCGCACTCCGTCGACGAAGGCTTGCGCGTGGCGCAACAGACGCCACCCGATCTCATCGTGTCGGATGTGCACATGCCGCATCAGAATGGCTATGACTTCATGCGTTTGGTGAAGGCCGACCCCGAGCTACGCGACGTCCCATTTGTATTTCTTTCCTCTTCTGTGTGGTCCCGGCAGGAGCAACAACGCGCGCTTGGGCAAGGTGCGAGGAAATTCATCGCCAGGCCCATCGAACCGGAAGTCTTACTGACTGAACTGAAGGAATGCCTGCCAAAGGTTTGAAGATGGCGAAGATCCTGATCGTCGACGATAAGCCGCTCAACCGGAGCGTTCTGACCACGCTGCTCGGCTACCAAGGGCACGATTTGGCGGAGGCATCCAGCGGCGCGGAGGCTCTCGAAAAGGTACAGCTCGAGGAGCCGGAGCTGGTCATCACCGATATTCTCATGCCGGCTATGGATGGATACGAGTTTGTGACTCGCCTTCGCGCGTTGCCACAAATTCCCCAGCCAAAGGTTATTTTCCACAGCGCGACTTACCTCGAGTCAGAAGCCCGGGCTCTGGCTCGCGCCTGCGGCGTCTCCTCCGTTATGTGCAAGCCAACCGAACCGGCGGAAGTGCTGCGGATCGTCGATGAAACGCTTGCGACGCGCGCCGGCCGGGGCGGAGCCGTTCAAGAGGGTGCGCGCGCGGCCGAAGAGGCGGTGAAAGTCCTGAGCAACAAGCTGTACGACAAAATTCAGGAAACCGAAGAACTCAACGCCACTTTGGAGCGGCGCGTGGCGGAGCGTACAGCGGAACTGGACCGTCTGAACCGCGCTTTGCAAATGCAAATTGCCGAACGGCAGAAGGCGGAGGAAGAAGTGCTGAGAAGCCGCGAGGAGCAGTTGCGCACGAAGAGCGAGTTCTTGTCCCACGTGTCCCACGAGCTTCGCTCTCCCCTGGCGGTAGTTCACCAGTTCACGACCATCTTGCTGGATGGCATTGCTGGGCCGCTCCCAGCGGATCAGCGTGAATATCTGGAAATCTCGCTCCGGAACATCGACCAGCTAAAAACGATGATTGACGACCTGCTCGAGGCTTCTCGCGCCGACCTTGGAAAGCTCACCGTCAATCGATCGTCGATTTCCATCGCGACTGTGATCGGGGAGGTGATGAAATCGCAGTCCGCTGCCGCTGCGGCCAAGAACATCCAGCTGAAGCAAGATATCGCGCCCGACCTGCCGCCAATCCATGCGGATGCGAAAAGGATCTTTCAGGTATTGACCAACCTTGTGGACAACGCCGTCAAGTTCTCCCCAGTTGGGGCCGTGATCAGCTTGCGCGCGCAAATGCTCGAACACGATCCCCATTTTGTCCGCGTGTCCGTTGCTGATTGCGGCTGCGGGATCAAGCCCGAGGACGCGACGCGGATATTTGATCGTCTCTTTCAAGCACAACGAGACAATCATCTGAGTCGCCAGGGCCTTGGCCTCGGTCTCTACATTTGCCGGGAACTCGTGGAGAGGCACGGCGGCGTCATCTGGGTCGAGGCCGGATGCCACGAGGGAAGCACCTTCCATTTCACCTTGCCGGTCTTCAGCCTGAACAGTTTGATTGCTCCGCTCCTGGTCCATGAAGGCCGCATATCGCCCCGGATAGTTTTCCTCACCGTGAAAGTCTTTTCTTCCGCTGGATGGACGCATGAGCGCGATCGCCAGCGAGCCGTCTTCAGAGTGCAGCGGGTTCTCGAACGCTGCAGCCTGCCGGATCTGGATATTTTGTTGCCGGCCCAGCACTGGGACAACCTCGTTCTGTTTGGCATAGCTGCTCGC
Source organism: Candidatus Sulfotelmatobacter sp. (assembly GCA_035277905.1). Lineage (GTDB taxonomy): Bacteria > Acidobacteriota > Terriglobia > Terriglobales > Acidobacteriaceae > Sulfotelmatobacter. The sequence continues at coordinate 3,228 of DATEJO010000276.1, read as the reverse complement.
GCGGACGCGCGGGGCGCCGCAGTGATGGTTTCCCGAATTCGCGAGCAACTCTCGCGCTGCGACGACTTGGCGTCAGCCGGTGTCTTGTGTGCCGTCGACAGCCAGGTAATCGACTTAGTTCAACTCACACAAGGGCTGACTTTCGATGGTTGCGCGGCCTGTGTGGCTGGGTACTTGCAGGATCAATTCAAGAGACTAAGAACGAAAGAGGAATGCAATGAACAACAGGAAAGTGCTCCTCGTTGAGGACGACAAGGACAACGTGCGGGCAATGGCCGTGCGCCTCAGAGCGTACGGATATCAACTTGTGGTCGCGCACGACGCCATCTCCGCGATCAGCACGGCGCGCAAGGAGAAGCCGGACATCATCGTTCTCGATCTCGGTCTCCCGGGTGGCGACGGCTTTGTGGTTATGCAGCGCCTCAAATCCAATGTCGATCTAATGCTCGTGCCGATCATTGTGGTCAGCGCCCGAGACCCGCTGACCAACGAATCCCGCGCATTGGAAGCCGGCGCCGAGGCCTTTCTGCAGAAGCCCGTCGATAACGACGAGTTCCTTACCGTGCTCGAGAGGGCTCTCGCCAAGACCGGCGATGCGGGACGCATGGTGCGTTAACCCGATGGAATCCGTCAACAAGTCGAGAATCTTGATCGTCGATGACGACCAAGGCTGCCGCGACTTATACCGGGCCTTGCTAACTCCATTCGGCCACGAGGTTTTGGAAGCGCGGGACGGAAGGGAAGGGCTGGAACAAGCCCAGCGGTATAACCCTCACTTGGTTCTCTCCGACATCCTGATGCCCACGATGAACGGCTACGAGTTCGTTTCCGCTCTGCGTAAATTGGACGCCATGCGGAACGTGCCGATCATCTTCCACAGCGCCAGTTTTCTCGATAAGGAAACGAAATCGCTTGGCGCCGCTTGCGGTGTCTCCCGCTTCATCCTAAAGCCGTGCGATCCCGAGAGGGCCCTGGAAACCATCCACGATGCTCTGGGTCTGCGGCCGGAGCGACGCCCGGCCGCCCCGCCGGAGTTGCCGCAGGGTGATGCAATCCCTCTGCTCATCGACGCTTTCTACGAAAAGGGCCAGCAACTGGATGCCATCAGCCTTCGCCTCGCCGCCCTCTTGGAGCTAGGTTTGGATCTCGCGCGGTCCAACAAAACCGAGGTGCTGCTGGAAGCCGCTTGCAACGGCGCTAGAAAGACCATCGGGGCGAACTATTGCGGCTTGGGGATTCTCTCCGGTGAAGGGCCGCAACTCGCGTGCTTCAGACTGTTTGGTGCTGAACCCGCCCTGGCGGATAAAATCTCGCGCCTCGGTTTCGGCGGGGCCGTCTTTCGCTCCATCATCGGCGAGCGGGCAGCGCGTCGCGCCTTCAGCGCGTTTTCCGACCCCGAGGGCCTGGACTTGCCCGCGGAACATCCGCCCATTCGAAGCTTTTTGGGAGCGCCGCTTCGCGTCGCCGACCGCGTTTACGGCTGGATTTATGTCGCCGGCAAGCTTGACTCTCTGGCGTTCAGCGAACAAGACGCTCAGATTCTCACCGCTTTGGCCGCTTACGTTGCTGTCGCCTATGAGAACGCGCAACGATTCCATACCATCGAAGAGCGCACCCGAAGACTGGAAGAAGAAGTCGCTGAACGACGGCTGGCCGAAGAGCGCTTCCGCATGCTGGTGGAAACCGCGGCGACAGGAATCGTTATCGTCGATGCCAAAGGACGCATCGTCGACGCCAATGCGCATTCGCTGAACATGTTCGGCTACGCACGCAATGAACTGGTGGGACAGGTCATCGAGATGCTGCTGCCCGAAAAGCTCCAAGCTGCCCACCAACAGCACCGCGCAACCTACGCGGCGCAGCCACATGCGCGGCCCATGGGTCTCGGAATGGAGCTCTTCGGCAGGCGAAAAGATGGGACGGAATTTCCCATCGAGATCAGCCTGGGTCCTCTGAATACGAAAGGGGAACTGCTGGTTTCCGCCGCGATCGTCGATATCACCACGCGGAAAAAGTTGGAAGAGCGCTTGCGTGTATCTCAGCGCATGGAGGCCATCGGCAAGCTGGCAGGCGGCGTCGCCCATGACTTCAACAACCTCCTCACCGTGATCATGGGATGTTGCGAGGCGATATCGCTGGAATTGCCGCAGGATCACCCGGCTCTGGGGAAAATGGAAACGATGAGGAAAGCGGCTTCCAGCGCCGCCGACGTCACTCGTCAACTGCTGGCTTTTGGCCGCAAGCAAATCCTGCAGCCCCAAGTGATCGCGCCTGGAGAGGTCCTGGCTGGCATCGAAAAAATGCTGGCGCGCTTGATCGGAGAAAGCATCGAGCTCGCCATAACGGTTGATTCCTCCGCCGGCCTGGTCAGCGTCGACCCGGGCCAGCTCGAGCAGGTTCTCGTCAATTTGGCGGCCAATGCTCGCGATGCCATGCCCGATGGCGGAAAATTGGCGATCGAAATTGCCAACGCCGAGCTGGACGATGCTTACAAGAAGCTCCATCCTCCGGCCATCCCGGGTTCCTACGTTGTGATCAGCGTTACGGACTCCGGCTGTGGCATGGACCACAAGACGCAGTCGAAAATATTCGATCCATTTTTCACGACGAAGGAACTCGGCAAGGGAACGGGACTCGGCCTGGCGACCGTCTACGGAATCGTCAAGCAGAGTGGCGGATACATTTGGGTTTACAGCGAGATTGCGAAGGGGACCGTTTTCAAGGTGTACCTGCCGCGCGTAAAGCAGGTCGGCTCTGCCGCCGGACGGCGCGACCCGGACGGGCCGCCGCAGCGCGGCTCAGAGACCATTCTCTTGGCCGAGGATTCCGCGTCGCTGCGTGAGATTGCCTGCGAATATCTGCAGAGTTTGGGATACGCGGTCATCGAAGCAGGCTCAGGCAAGGAGGCTCTGCAGCGTTCCGCAGCGTTCGACGGCGCGATTGACATGTTGCTGACGGACGTGATCATGCCTGAAATGGGCGGGCGTCAACTGGCGGATGCAATCGCAGTGAAGCGGCCGGGCATTAAGGTTCTCTTCACCTCGGGTTACACCGACGATGCCATCGTTTGTCAGGGAGTGTTGGAACCGGGCATCGCGTTCATCCAAAAGCCGTACCGCCCCAAGGCCCTGGCCCGCAAAGTCCGCGAAACCCTGGACGGCGCGAAAAGGTCTGAACAAGTCCTGACCATCTGAACCGTTCTTTACTCGTGACTTCGCGGGAACAACT
>DATEJO010000275.1:0-10439 GCA_035277905.1 Candidatus Sulfotelmatobacter sp. | reverse complement strand
GCATGGTTGCGGCTGCCGCAGCCACACCAGCGGATGGCGGGGAACTGGTTCCTGTAGGCGCGCTTTCGGGATCTTCGAAAACGAAGCCTTCTTCATCGGCGGTCACCGTCGTAGGAAAGATGAAGACGCGCCAGAAGGAAGTTGGATTTCAGGTGCTCGTAGGAGCAGCACAGAAGCTGCATCCATCGCTCGAAGCGGGGGCCGTCGGCGCCATTCTCGCTTTTGCCAACCCTGCACCCACGGCCTGCTACGAGATCTACGCCGCATGGAAAGAAGGAGACGCCGAGTTGGCGCGCCTGAAGCAGGAGCGCATTATCAACGCTGCACAGAGAATCGCGGGCGAACTCGGCATTCCGGGCATCAAATATGGGATGGACTTCAACGGCTATTACGGAGGGCCGGCCCGGCTGCCATTCCTTCCACTGACCGCAGATGTGAAAAAAGAAGTCGAGCAATTGTTGGCCGATATTCGTAATTAAGCGCACGCCCCACTGAGGCTCAGAGGCACGGATTTACTTCATGTTCGAACCCTCGCGCGAGGCCGACTTGAACGATGCTCCCGATTGGGTCGCTACGGCCATTGCTGCTGACCAAACTACTAGAAAATAAAACAAGGTAGTTGAAGGCGCTTTGTGATTTGAATCACAGGGCGTATACTGATTCTAACGAACGTTCGAATTATCTGCGGGTCGGGGATTATGGGGACTCCTTCTACAGCAAAGCGGATGACTGCGCGGCATCGCGCCGCGCTTGCCCCAGCTACACGCTACGACCGCCGTCTTTCTGAGATCCTTACCCACGCTACCGAGGTCTTCTGCAAGAAAGGTTATGAGGGCGCGTCGATGCGCGATCTTTCACGCGAGAGCGGCATGTCGCTGGCGGGGCTCTACTACTATTTTGAGTCGAAAGAGCGGCTGCTCTACCTCATCCAGAAGCACACGTTCACTACAATTGTGCAGCATCTGAAAGCGCGCCTGCAGGGGGTTGACGACCCCGAAGAGCGCGTCCGAATCTTCATTCTGAATCACCTCGAATATTTTCTGTCGAACCAGGCCGCCATGAAGGTCCTCTCGCACGAGGACGAGGTGCTGAAGAACGGCTTTGGCGCTGAGGTGGCGGCAATCAAGCGCGAGTATTACCGGATCTGCGTCGGTCTTTTGGACGATCTAAAGCGGGAGCGCGGCCTCGAGTTTTCGACCCGCATCGCCGTGCTGAGCCTGTTCGGCATGATGAATTGGATTTACACCTGGCACAATCCGCGGGTCGATGCCGACGCAGCTTCGATTGCGGGAGAGATGGGTGATTTGTTCCTGCGGGGAGTGATGGCGGGCGAAAAGAGCCGCCGAGTGGTGAAGCAAAAGAGTTCCGACATTCACATTTAAGGAGTGATCTCGATGGCGACAACAATGCAACCGGGAACCGGTGAATCCACCAAGCAGCTTGTGAACTACCGCACCGACGGCGGTGTCGCGGTGATTGAAATGTGCGACCCGCCGGCGAACACGTACACGTACGAAATGAATCGCCAACTCGATGACGCGATTCTCAAGGCGCGCATGGACAACAACGCTTACGTGATCGTGATGACTGGTGCCGGAGATAAATTTTTCTCGGCGGGTGCGAACATCAAGATGCTGGCCAGCGTCGATCCGACGTTCAAGTATTACTTCTGTTTGCACGCGAACGAGATGCTGCTGCGGCTTGAACACACCCCGAAACTGGTAATCGCAGCGATCAATGGCCACTGCGTCGGTGGTGGACTCGAGATCGCCATGGCGGCCGATATCCGCATCGCGCGCAAAGACGCGGGCAAGATTGGTCTGCCCGAGGTCAATCTCGGCGTTCTGCCCGGAACTGGCGGCACGCAGCGTCTGTCGCGGCTCGTGGGAAAAAGCAAAGCAATCGAACTGATGGTAACGGGCAATACGTTCTCGTTCGAAGAGGCGCAGGAACTGGGAATGGTTAACGACATTTTCGAGCGCGAAGGCTTCATGGAGAACGTTATGGAGTATGCGCGGCAGTTCTGTCCGCCGAACAAAGCTGCGAAGGCTGTTGGACGCATTAAGCGTGCTGTGCAGACCGGGTGGGAGATTCCCATGGAATCGGCACTGGCCGTCGAGCGCGAGAACCAGCAGTTACTCTTCCAGAGCGAAGATGCGAAGGAAGGTCTGGCCGCCTACGTAGAGAAGCGGCCGGCGACATTTAAAGCGAAGTAGGAACTGTTCGTGTTGGACGGTCGCCGTCGGCCGTCCGGCTTTTGAATTGACAGGTGATTCATGCTGACCGCGCAAAAAGTGACTTTGAAACCGGGCGGGATGCTCATTGGCGGCGAGTGGGTTGATGCGTCGAAGCACTTCGATACGATCAACCCGGCGACCGGGGAGGTTCTGACCCAGGTCGCAGAAGCATCTCATGCCGACGTGGATCGCGCTGTCCAGGTTGCGCGCCAAGCATTCGAAGACCGCAACGGCGCTTGGCGCAAGCTATCCGCCAGCGAGCGAGGCCGCCTGTTGTGGAAGCTTGCCGATCTGGTCGAGAAGAACATCGACGAGCTTGCCGAACTTGAAACCCTCGACAACGGCAAACCGATTTTCGAATCGCGCTACGTCGATATGCCGATGGTCGTAGACGTTCTACGGTACTACGCGGGGCTGGCGACGAAGATTCACGGCGAGACGGTGAACACATTCGAGACTGCGTTCACCTATACGCTGCGCGAGCCGGCGGGCGTCGTGGGACTAATCGTGCCGTGGAATTTTCCGCTACTGCTCGCATCGTGGAAGGTTGGTCCGGCGCTGGCCTGTGGCAACACGATTGTTCTGAAACCCGCGGAACAGACTCCGCTGACGACGTTAAAGTTCGGGGAACTCGTAACCGAAGCGGGATTTCCGGCCGGTGTGGTGAACATTCTTACCGGTGGTCCTGAGACAGGGAAGGCGATCGTCGCTCACCCGGGCATCGACAAAATTGCGTTCACCGGTTCCACTGCCGTCGGGAAGGAAATCATGCGCGGGGCGGCAGACACACTGAAACGAGTGACCCTTGAACTCGGTGGGAAGTCTCCAAATATCGTGTTTGCCGATGCCGAAGTTGACAATGCCGTGAAAGGCGCGATCAACGGCATCTTTTACGGTAAAGGCGAGGTGTGCAACGCAGGCTCGCGGCTGTTCCTCGAAAGCAAACTCAAAGATGAATTCACCGAAAAGCTTGTGGCGCGCGCGGGGAAGATGCGTCCGGCAGATCCACTGGACCCGAAGACGCGTCTTGGCGCGATCGTCAGCCGGGAACAGATGCAGACCGTGCTTGGATTCATCGATGCGGGAAAGAAGGACGGAGCCAAGCTCGTCGCGGGCGGAAATCGCGTTTCCGTCAACGGCGACAAGGGATTCTTCATCGAACCGACAATTTTCGGCGATGTAAAAAACGATATGAAGATCGCGCGCGAAGAAATCTTCGGCCCGGTTCTTTCAGTGCTGACGTTCGATGATCTGGATCAGGTCATCGAGCAGGCGAACAGCAATCCATACGGGTTGGCCGCTGCCGTATGGACGAAAGATGTGAAGAAAGCGCACGTCGTGTCGCGCCGGCTGAAGGCCGGAACGGTGTGGATCAACACGTACGGTCTGATGGATGCGGCGCTGCCTTTTGGCGGATACAAGAGTTCGGGCTTCGGACGCGAGCTGGGAGCGCACGCGATGGAGCATTACACGGAACTAAAAACCGTGTGGCTGAACATGGGATAGGAAGCAATTAGCACTCAGCATTTGGCAGTCAGCCACGCCGAATCTGTGATGGCTGATTGCTATACATACAGCAGCAGAGAGGTATTAGTGGGATGCCAGGCAAAGTAGCAAAAATCGGAACATTCAGTGACTGGATTGGCCTGTTCAACGACTGGCGCAAGGAAATTGGCGTCAACACGGAAGATATCGAGGCCTTCAAATTCGACACTCTCTACGGCGCGATCGACACTGAGGATATCGAGTTCGGCCACTATAAGGGCCGCCGCAAGTGGGAGAACCTGCGCCAAATTCCAACCCAGCAGATGCGCGACGCGCTGATGAACATGATTGTTTATCAGGGTGACACGGAATTTGCCAGCGTCGAGCAACAGCGCAACTTGCTCGACAATGCTCCCACTGATTGGGATCGTCGCGCGATTACGCGCGTCATGATTGAAGAAATGCGTCATGGGTGGCAGATGTGCGCCTTGCTGGTCGATCACTTTGGATATTCAGGAAAAGTCGAGGCGCAAAAAATGCTGGAGCGCCGCGCTTTCGAGAACAAACGCCTGCTCGGCGCCTTCAACGTCGATGTCGACAACTGGATGGACTTTTTCACCTACACCGATTTTGTCGATCGCGATGGCAAGTTCCAGTTGCAGATGCTGAAGTTCTCCGCCTTCGCCCCGCTGGGACGATCGATGTCATACATGCTTCGCGAAGAAGCGTTCCACATGGGCACGGGCAACGACGGACTGCGTCGCATCGTAGAAGCGCAGGTGATTCCGGGATGGCTGATCCAGAAGTATCTGAATAAGTGGATTTCCAGTTCCTACGATTTGTTTGGTACGGATCACTCTTCATCGGCGCACTGGGCTTATGTGTGGGGCATCAAGGGACGCTATGACGAACCGAAGAACGATAAGACGGCTGATCTCGATGACCTAAACGACTACAACCGAAATCTGTATCGCGACGAAGTCTCTGGTCTGATCGAGCGCTTCAATGGATATCTGAAGCCCGGCGAAGCGAAGCTGTATGCTCCAAACATCAAGTTCAATCGCGCGATTGGGCGATGGGCCGGGCAGAGGTTCCACGCGCAGACGGGCGAACCGCTGGATGACCGCGCATACGAAGAGCATTTGAAGGAATATATGCCGTCCGCAGCCGACAAGAAACTGCTGCTCGACATCATCGACACCGAAAAGAAGTGGATCGCCGAAAAGACGGGAGCGCGTGACCCGCTTTCAACAATCGGAGAAGTAAGGAAGTCGGCGATCAATCTATAGACCGATGACGACGACATTGGCAGAGTCGAAACTGGTTCGCACATCACGCGATGTGGAAGGCCGTGTTGCGCGAATTGAGTTGCGGAATCCGCCGCTGAACGTTATCGACATCGCGTTGATGGAGGAACTGTCAGGCACGTTGGCGGAACTGGATCAGCGAGCCGATATCTCAGTCATCGTATTAGCCGGACAGGGCCAAGCATTCTCCGCCGGAGTTGACGTTGCTGCACACACCCCGGACAAAGTGGAAGAAATGCTGAGCAAATTCCATCCGGTGATCCGGAGTCTCGTTTCGACCAAGAAGGTCACGATCGCCGCGGTTCAGGGACATTGTCTAGGAGGCGGCGCTGAGTTGGCGATGGTATGCGACATCGTTTACACGACGCCGGATTCGCAGTGGGGATTTCCTGAAATCAAATTGGGATGTTATCCGCCCGTAGCTTGCACGGCATTGGCTGCGCTCGTTGGCCAGAAGCGCGCTGCGGAACTGATCTTGACCGGGCGGATGTTTAGCGGCGAAGAGGCAGCCGAGATCGGGTTGGCAACCCGTGCAGTTCCCTTGACCGAGTTGTCTAAATCAGTCGAAGAGTGCGTCAACTCGCTGCTGAAGTTGAGTCCGGCTGCATTGGCCATCGCCAAGAAGGCATCGTACGCATGGGACTCCATGCATTTCGACAAAGGCCTTGCCCGCTCGGAAAAGATCTATTTTGACGAACTGATGAAGACGGCGGATGCACAGGAAGGTATTCGTGCATTCATGGAGAAGCGTCAGCCGAAGTGGACCGGGAACTAGCGCAGCGATGGATTACGAGATTACTCCCGAAGAGGTGAAAGGCAAGCTGGACGCAGGAGACGCATTCACTTTGCTCGATGTGCGAGAGCCTTGGGAATTTGAAACGGCCAAGATCAGTAGCGCCAAACTGATTCCGATGGGTGATATACCGTCCCGTGCGCATCAGGAACTTGATCCCGAAGATCACATTATCGTGCTATGCCACCGTGGAGTGCGATCGATGAATGTGACGGTTTGGCTGCGGCAACAAGGTTTCGAAAATGTTCAGTCCATGCGAGGCGGAATCGATGCATGGTCACGGCGCGTGGATCCGAAGGTGCCCGTGTACTGAAAGAAGCATGAGCGGTGAGCTTTGAGCGATGAGCAACCTCCTGGTTACTTAGAACTCACTGCTCATTGCTCACGGCTCACAGCTCACAGCTATGAAAAAAGAACTCATCGAACTTCGCGTGAATGGCCGCTCGCATGAGGCGGCTGTCGAGCCGAGCGCCTTGCTGCTGGACGTCCTTCGACAGCAACTTCAGCTTACTGGCTCAAAGCGTGCTTGCGATGATTCTTCTTGCGGGGCCTGCACAGTGCTCGTCGATGGCGTTGCCATGATGTCGTGTACCTTGCTGGCGGCAAGCTGCGAAGCGCAGGAGATCACGACCATCGAGGGCGTCAGTGAGCATGGAAGTCTGACCGCGATCCAGAAGGCATACGGTGACTGGGGCGGAGCGCAATGCGGGTACTGCACTCCAGGCTTCATCATGACCGTGAAGTCGCTCCTTGCCGAGAACCCCGATCCCTCCGAAGCTGAAATCCGCCATGCTTTGAGCAGCAATCTTTGCCGCTGCACCGGCTATAACCAGATGTATCAGGCAATTCGGTCAGCAATTGAGGCAGAGCGCTCCGCAGTGCCGAGCACCGATTAGAGAACATGAGTCAGCCAACGACCAACGACCAGCGACCAACGACCGACTTCTCCATCATCGGCAAGCCTACCGCGATGGTCGACGCAGCCGAAAAGACGACGGGTTCTGGGAAGTACACCGACGACCTCCGCGTTCCGGGGATGATGGTCGGCAAGATTCTGCATTCGGCTTATCCTCACGCCCGAATCAGAAGCATCGATACCAGTCGCGCCGAGAAGGTCGAGGGCGTGGTCGCTGTGGTAATTGGCAAAGATGCTCCCAAGACATACGGCATTCTTCCCGTAGGCCATGACGAGTACCCGCTTGCGCTCGACAAGGTGCGCTACGTCGGCGATAACGTCGCCTGTGTCGTTGCAGTCTCTGAAGCCATTGCGGAAAAGGCTCTCGAACTGATCGATATTGAATACGAAGTGTTACCGGCTTATTTCGATCCAGAAGAGTCGATGAAGGCGCAGAGCGACCTCATTCACGACAATAAGCCCAATAATCTTGAGAAGGATTATCACCACGTTTTCGGCGATCCCGATAAAGGCTTCGCCGAGGCCGACCAGATCGCTGAGGCGCGCTTCATCGCGAACGAAGTCACGCATGCCGCGATGGAACCGCACTCTACGCTGGCATCGTTTGAAATCGATCCGCATACCGGCAAGCCAGGGCGCTTGACGGTCTGGTCTTCCACGCAGGTGCCGTATTACCTGCAGCACAAGCTCTCGCTCGTGCTCGAAATGCCGATGCAGCAAATCCGCGTGATCAAGCCGCTAGTCGGCGGCGGATTCGGCGGCAAGAGCGAGGTGATTCCGCTGGAGATTATCGCAGCGGTTGCAGCGCGGAAGGCACAAGCGCCGGTCAAGATTACATACACGCGTGAGGAAGTCTTTTGGGCGCATCGCGGCCGCCCGCGCACAATCGTCGATCTGAAAACAGGAGTGAAGAACGACGGACGTATCACTGCCGTGAAAGCGCGCGTCGTGCAGGATGGCGGCGCGTACTGCTCGTACGGCGTCGTCACGATTCTTTATTCCGGCGCGCTGTTGGGGGCGCTCTACGACATCCCGAACATTCAATACGATGGATACCGCGTCCTGACCAACAAGCCAGCTTGTGGTGCGATGCGGGGCCATGGCACGGTGAATGTTCGTTTCGCTTTCGAGTCGCAGTTGGACGAACTGGCCGCGAAAATCGGCATCGATTCTGCAGAGATCCGCCGCCGCAATTTGCTTCAGTCACCCTGCATCACGGTCAATGGGCTCCGCGTTCAGAGTTATGGATTGCCAGAATGCATCGAGAAAACAGTTGAGCGTTCCGGTTGGAAGCAGCGCAAAGGCAAGCTGGCCAAAGGTCGCGGACTCGGGATCGCCTGCAGTCATTACGTGAGCGGTGCGGCGAATTCTATCATCCGGTCCGACATGCCCCACTCGACGGTGAATATCAAGATTGATCGTGATGGCGGAGTGGTCGTGTACACGGGCGCATCCGAAATTGGACAAGGCTCCGATACGATGACGGCCCAGATCGCCGCGGAGACTCTTGGCTGTTCTTTAGAACGTGTGCGCGTGATCGCCGCCGATACCGACCTGACGCCCATCGACATTGGTTCGTACTCAAGCCGCGTAACTTTCATGGCAGGCAATGCGACGCTGCGTGCAGCGAATGAAGTGAAAAAACTGATCTCTGCTGCGGCCGCTCGAAAGATGAACTGTTCGCCGGAGGAATTGATCTTTCGCGGCGATATCGTCGAAAAACAAAATGCGCATGCGGGTGCGTCTGCCACTGCGGAAGGCACCTCGCCTACCGTTTCAGGTCGCGTTGAAGGCCAGATCCTTCGCGGGTCGCTGCAACAGAAGCGCAAAGAAGAGGGCCCGAAGGAACGCATGACTTTCGAAGAAGCTGTGGTGGCCGCCATCGACTTTCATGGGGCGCTCACTGGTACTGGCTCATATGCTCCGCCGCAGGAAGCGCGGGGCGGCAAGCACAAAGGTGCCGGTGTGGGTCCCTCGCCAGCTTATTCCTATTCCGCGCAGGTGGCAGAGGTCAGCGTTGATGAGGAAACCGGCGAAGTCACCGTTCACAAAGTTTGGGCCGCGCATGATTGCGGTCGCGCGTTGAATCCGGTTTCGGTCGAAGGCCAGATCATCGGATCGGTTTGGATGGGCATGGGCCAGGCTCTCACAGAAGAAATGGTCTGGAAAGACGGGATGCTAATGAATCCGGGGCTGCTCGAATATCGGAGCCCGTCGGCCGTGGAATCTCCGGAAGTCGAGCCGATTATTGTGGAGAGCATCGATCCGGAGGGGCCCTTCGGCGCCAAAGAATGCAGCGAAGGATCTCTCGCCGCGACGATTCCTGCGATTGCCAATGCCATCTACGATGCAGTCGGAGTCCGATTGCATGAAGCGCCGTTCACGCCGGAGAGAGTTCTTGCCGCGCTTCGCGCGAAGAAAACGGCAAAAGCTCTGAACTTGACGGAAGGCATAGATCCCACCGCGCCTGCGCGATGCCGCGAACACGGCGGATCCCTCTGGTTTAAGGGCAAAGGGCCGGTACGGCACGAGCTTGATCCTTCACGATCCGGCGTCTCTGCGGACGGAGGTGCCGATTGAGCCTTCCGCAATTCAAACTGCTGCGGCCTCGATCAGTCGAAGAGGCGATCGAATATCTTGCCACGCACGCCGGTGCTATCCGCGTGCTGGCTGGTGGGACCGATTTGATTCCTTCCATGCGGCAGAAACTCTTCGAGCCCGAATATGTGCTCGATCTCCGCGCGATTCGAGGACTGCGCGACATTCGTCCACTGCCGGATGGCGGCGCGGAAATTGGCGCGCTAGCCACGCTGCGTTCCATCGAGCGATCCGAGTTTCTTCGCCAGAGTTTTCCTGTGTTGGCAGAAGCCGCCGCGACCGTGGCTTCTCCGGTCCTGCGCAACATGGGGACGATCGGGGGAAACATCTGCCTCGACACGCGCTGCCTCTGGTACAACCAGTCGCTGACATGGCGCAAAGGCTGCGGGTTCTGCATCAAGAAAGACGGGGATCTCTGTCACGTCGCTCCGGGTGGGACGAAATGCTGGGCGGCATTCTCGGGAGACACGCCTCCGGCTTTACTCTGCCTGCAAGCGGAGATCGAAATTGCTGGAACCGCTGGAGTGCGCCGAGTTCGCCTTGAGGATTTCTACACGGGCCTGGGAGACACATACCGCAAATTGCAGCCGAATGAACTGGTCACTCGCGTCTTCTTGCCCGCATCCACGGCCGGATATCACGGCGTCTATCGTAAGTTGCGAGTGCGCGGATCGATTGATTATCCGTTGGCGGGTGTAGCGGTCGTTATGAAGCGATCAAACGGACATGTTTCCGACGCACGCATCGGGATTACGGCAGTGAATCCCGCGCCTGTTTTAGTGAAGGGAGCGCCCGAATTGTTGGCCGGGAAAATGATTGACGAATCGTTGGCCGAGGCCGTAGGGGATCTCTCGGCGCGAACCGCGAAGCCGCTGACGACCTCGGCGCTCACGCCGGAATATCGCCGCGAGATGATTCGAGTATTCACGAAGCGGGCCGTCTTGGCCGCAGCAGAATTGAACTGACGGACTCTTTCGTGGAAGGATGACGGAGAGCAGATGTCTGTTATCCTTGCCGGTCGGCGAACGACTAACCACTAGCCGCCGGCCACTGCTCTTATGATTACTGACTGCCACATCCATATTCAGCCGATGGAGATGTTC
>DATEJO010000274.1:0-43119 GCA_035277905.1 Candidatus Sulfotelmatobacter sp. | reverse complement strand
GTCGTAGATGATGGCGCCTTCGGGGATCTGCAGAACGTTCTTGTGCTCTTCCAGAATGATTTCCGCGTTGGCGGTCATTTCGGCCTTCAGCTCGCCGCCGGGATTCTGGATCGATACGCGCACTTCGAACGTCGTGACGTTATCTTTTTCAACGCCCATCGGCGAAATCTTGGTGACCTTGCCGTCGAACGTCTTGTCCTTGAACGATTCGACCTTGATGCGGGCGCGCTGTCCGAGATAGACCTTTCCGATATCGCTCTCGTCGACTTTGCCCTTTACGTAAACTTCGCTGGTGTCGCCAAGCGTCATTACCAGTGTGGCGGACGATCCCAACACGAGGATGGAACTGACCGCATCCCCCATTTCAACGTCGCGCGAGAGGACGATTCCGTCGATCGGAGAAACGATATCGGTGTAGCTCAGCTGCTCTTCGAGTTGCTTGAGGTTGGCTTCATCCTCCGATACCTGCGCTTGCGCCTGAGCGATCTTGGCCTTCAGCACGGTGACCTGGGCTTTGGCAACATTCTGCTTGTTGAGCGCGAGTTCGTAGGCGCGTTGCGCGTCTTCCAGGGCGGATTCGGATACCACGCCGTCTTTTGCCATGCTGACGTCGCGGTCATACGCGCGCTTGAGCAGAGGAACGTCCGGGCCTTCGGCGTCGACTTTGGCGCGCTGGAAATCAGCTTGCGAACTGGTCAGATTCGCCTCGGCAGCCTGCAGAGCCGCGCGCGACTGCGCGACCTGTGCTTCGATCTCAACCTTGTCGAGTTGTGCCAGCAATTGGCCCTTCTTCACGCGATCTCCGTAATCCACATAAAGCTTCTTGACGATGCCGCTGGCCTTCGACTTCACCTCGACCTTGGTGATCGGAGTAACCTTGCCGGTCGCAACGACGCTCTTGGCGAGATCACCTTTCTCCACTTTGGCGAGTTTCGAAGGATCAATCTTGGTACCTCCGCGCGTCGCTGCGAAGACGCCGCCTGCAATAATCAGGACGATCACTGCTGCGACGCTGCCCCAAATAATCAGTCTGCGGCGCTTTTTCTTTCCATTATTGCCGTTACCGTTCACAAATCCTCCTGTATGTACCACCAACTGGAGATTGGGAGCCATCGCACCCTCAATCCCTGTTACGTATGTCGCGTAATCTAAGTTCCTTGAATTTCGTTCTCAGAAAACATTCTTTGAAAGGACGCGGCAAACGCCGTTCCATTGCGACCCCGGAGCTTGCAGGCTTCAGTTCCATGGGTCCGATCAGCAGTGGTATTTCTTCTGCCTGCGGGTTAGACCAGTCGCTTCTAAAAAGGATAGCGCATTCACCGCATGATTTTTTGTGAGCGGGGACACAGTTGTGAACTCACAGAAGGCCATCCGCGGTATTTCGCAACTACTTTGAAATGTTAGAATTAGCCTTCCATGATCGCCTTTGTGCTGCTCCGGGTGTTTCTGATCGTGCTCCTGGTGGCGGCCAATGCCTTCTTCGCCGCCGCCGAGTTCGCCTTGGTGAGCGTGCGCGATACCCGCATCCAGCAGCTGATTCAGTCAGGACGCATCGGTGCCCGCATCGTGCAGCGCCTGCACCAGAATCTTGACGAAGTAGTCAACGGGGTTCAGCTTGGCATCACCATGGTTAGCCTGACGCTGGGCTGGATCGGCGAGCCCATGGTCGCCGGGCTCGTCGGCAATCTGCATTTTGTGCAACGGCTGCCGCACGTCGCCATCTACGCCCACGGCATAGCCATTGCCATCGCGTTCACCTTGATCACGTATATGCACGTGATCCTAGGCGAATTGGTGCCGAAGACGCTTGCCTTGCAGCGGGCCGAGCAGATTGCGCTGGCGGTCGCCGCCCCGATGGAAGCCTTTCTTACCATCACCCGGCCCGTACTTTTCTTTATGCGGCGATCGGGAGGATTGGTCTTACGGATGTTCGGTGCACAGATGGCTCGGCGCGGTGGCGCGGTACATTCTCCGGACGAATTGAAGTTGATCGTCACGGCAAGCCGGCAGTTCGGACAGATTCCCGAATTCCAGGAGGAAATGATCCACAGCGCGATTGAACTCGATAGCATCACGGTGCGGGAAGTCATGGTCGCGCGGCCAGATATCTTCTCATTGCCTTCGGATCTCCAGCTGGATGAGGCGCTGGTTCGCGTCGTCGAGGGGCAGCATTCGCGGATTCCCGTATACGATCCGCAGCGCGGTCCGGAGCATATCGTCGGCGTGCTGTATTACAAAGACTTGATGCGGTGGATGCGGCTGCGCCTGAGCAATCTGGGGCAGTCGACAGCAACGCGCATTGGGCGGATGCAGATCGGCCAGATCATGCACGATGTGGTCGTCGTCCCGGAGACGAAGGTGCTGGCGGAATTGCTCGCGGAGTTCAAGGAACGCCGTCGCCATTTGGCCGTTGTTGTCGACGAATTCGGTTCGACCGCTGGAGTGATCACGGTCGAAGACATTCTTGAACAGTTGGTCGGCAATATTGAAGACGAGTTCGACGTGTCGCCGAGCGAGCCAGATCTCGAAGATGAATCGGTGCTGGTGCTGGAAGGAGCGGTGAACATTCGCGATCTGGAAGCGGAGTACGGCCTGACTCTGCCGCGCGATGCGGGCTTCGAAACGTTGGCCGGATTCATTCTCGCCCGATTGCAGCGGATTCCAAATCTGCGCGACTCATTCGAATTCGAAGGCCGGCGTTACACGGTCGAAGAACTGGAAGGCCACCGCATCGCGCGAGTGAGAATTGAAAAGACATCTCACTCGGAAGGCGAAGCGCAGGCGGTGAAGCACGGAATCTAGCACCTGGTGATAGCTCGCGGCTGAGAAGGCCAACGACGAACGACCAACGACCAACGACCAACGACTGAGAATTGAAGACTCTCTTTCAACGCGTGCTCTACACGCTGCCAGTGATCTGGCTGGTGGTCAGCTTTGTTTTCCTGCTGATTCATCTTGTCCCCGGAGACCCAATTCAGCAGATGCTCGGCGAGGGCGCCCCAGCAGCGGACATCGCCGCGACGCGCCATCTCTATGGGCTCGACGTGCCATTGGGCGAGCAGTACGTGCGCTACTGGGAAGGCGTGCTGCACGGAAATCTGGGCCGCTCGATTCGTTACAACCAGAGCGTGACGCGCCTGATCTTGCAGCGATATCCGTACACGCTGCAGCTGACTTTGGCGTCGCTATTCGTGGCGATCGTGTTGTCGATCCCGGCGGGAATTCGCTCAGCGCGGCGCCGAAATCGTTGGGACGATCGCGTGCTCTCGGTCGTCAGCCTGTTTGGATTGTCGTTCCCGAATTTTGCTCTTGGTCCGATTCTGATTTTGATCTTCGCCATCAAATTCGGATGGTTGCCCGTGTCGGGCGCTGGATCTCCCGCGCATCTGGTGCTTCCGGCAATCACGATGGGAGGCTCGCTGGCCGCGATCCTGACCCGCATGGTGCGGACGTCGATGCTGGAAGAACTTGGCCAGGACTATGTGCGCACCGCGCGAGCCAAAGGGCTGCCCGAACGCACGGTCGTTTACCGGCATGCCTTGCGCAATGCGATGATCCCTGTGCTGACCGTTCTCGGCCTGCAATTCGGAGCATTACTGGCCGGCGCGATCGTCACCGAGAAGATCTTCTCCTGGCCCGGGATCGGACGGCTCACGATCGACGCTATCTCAAACCGCGATTACTACGTGGTGCAAGGCTGCATTCTGGTCATCGGGCTGACGTATGTGGCGGTGAATTTTCTGACCGACGTCTTGTACTCGGTGGCAAATCCGAGGATTCGACAGTGATGAGTCCATTGCAGATGGAAACGGAGCAGACTGCGGCGAAGTCGCTCGGCGTGTCCACCGGCGGGTCGCTTCGACGCCGCATCGCTGGGCATTCCCGGAATAATCCGTTGGCGGCACTGGGTGTGGTGCTGGTTATCATGTTTCTGATTCTGGCCATCTTTGGCCCGTGGATCGCGCCTCAGGATCCTGCGGCGATTCATCTAGCGGTCCGGCTGGATCCTCCGTCGCGCGCGCACTGGTTCGGGACAGATGAGTTGGGCCGCGACATTCTTTCACGCGTGATCTACGGAGCGCGCATCTCCATGGTGGTCGGCAGTTGCGTAGTCGGCGCTTCGCTGGGCATAGGCCTCATCATCGGCTCCATCGCCGGTTATTACGGTGGAGGCATCGATCGCTTCGTCAACGTCATACTGATGAACGCGTTTCTTTCGTTTCCAGGAATTCTGATCGCCATCGCGTTCGTCGCATTCCGTGGTCCGGGAATATTCAACCTCGTCATCGCCCTTTCGATCGGCGGATGGGTCGGCTATGCGCGCCTGGTGCGCGGGCAGGTTCTCGCTGCGCGTGAACGGGAATTTGTCGAGGCAGCGCGCGCGCTCGGAGCGAGCGATTTGCGTATCATCGCGCGGCATATTCTGCCGAATATCATTCAGCCAGTTGTTGTACAGGCTGCGATCGGCATGGCGGGAGCGATTCTCGCCGAAGCCACGATGAGCTTCCTCGGACTTGGCGTTCCCCCACCGACCGCGAGCTGGGGGACCATGCTCAACGACGGCCGCGCGCATCTGTTCGACGCGCCGCACCTCGTAATATTTCCTGCGATAGCGGTCATGCTGGCGGTGCTGAGCTTCAATTTCATCGGCGACGCGCTGCGCGATTATCTCGACCCGCGATCTAGGATCGAAGCCGGCCTCTGAAACACGTTCGTCCCTAATTTCAGGTGATTCAAGCAGTTATCCCGGGCGTAAGCCTTCTGGCGTGCTCTGTAAGTTTTCCGCGCAACATTTTTTGACACCCTGTGTTTCTTCTGCCGTGGCCACAATGCAGGACGAACTCAGGAGCAGGTTTAACGGAGAAACTCTATGAAGAAGAGCACCCTCAAGATCACGTTGTTCAGCACCGCGTTGGCGTTCGCCGCGCTGCCCGTTGTGGCCCAAAGCGCACCGGCGCCCGCGACCGCGCCCACCGCGCAAACCATTCAGCAGCGCAAAGAGAATCAGCAGGACCGCATTGGGCAGGGCGTCAACAGCGGTCAGTTGACAGCGGGCGAGACCAAGAATTTGGAAACCAAGGAAGCCGACATCAATAAAGAAGAGCACGCGATGTCGAACGAGAATGGCGGCAAGCTGACCACAGCTGACAAAGAAGTCATCACGAAGCAGCAGAATCAGCTTTCGAAGCAGATCTATCGGGACAAGCACAACTCGGCCGTGCAGAACACCGATCCCAAGAGCGAAGTGGGCAAGCGGGAAGAGAACCAACAGGACCGCATCTCGCAAGGGGTCAACAGCGGCCAGCTGACCTCTGGAGAAGCCTCGCACCTCGAAAACAACGAAGCGAAGATCAACAACGAAGTGCGCAACGACCGCGCCGCGAACGGCGGCAAACTCACCCCGCAAGAGAAGCAGCAGGTCAACCGGCAACTGAACCGGCAGTCGAAGCAGATCTACCGCGCGAAGCACAACGGGCGCCGCCAGTAAGCAAGAGTTCCACCAACAGAAGAAGACACCACAGAATAGTCCCCATGCCCCCGGGCCCAACCCGGGGGCTTTTTTTGTCTGGTCCTGAGTTGTGAGTCCTGAGTCGCGAGGAGCAGCCGTAAGCTGAATCTTTTCTGTGTGGGCAATGCTTGCTCGCCCACTCATTGCTCATTGCTCATTGCTAACGGCTAAGTCATTGAAATAGCGATATATACATTTCTTGACAATAATTACAAATTGCAATATAAATATCTCGATTTGAAATACAGAGAACGTTAATGAAGCTGGGCGAAAAAATCCGGTACCTGCGCGAGGTGGAAGGATCACTGCGCGGGCTGGGCCGTCCGATGACCCAGCTGGAACTGGTCCGCGCGATTCGCGAGGAGATGGGAAACGGCCGCGGGAAAGGGCGGGGTAAGGGACCGACAATCAGCCAGTCGTATTTGTCGCAGATCGAAAACGGATCCCGTCCGCACATGACTCAGTCGTCGCGCGCGCTGCTGGCGAAGTTCTTCAAGGTTCATCCCGGATTTCTTGTAGATGATCCCGAGGGATATCACGCAGAGCTTACTTCCGATCTGCGCACGACGGAAGGCCAGCTCGATGTTTGGTTGTTGCAGGGTTCGGAACGGTTTGCGAGCGACCCTGAGGTTAGCAATGTGTTGATTAAGGCCGCGCGCGAGAAGGATACGCGCCGCTGTTTTTTGCTGCTGGGCGCGATTCTCGATACCCCCGGGCTGGCCGATCGGTTGCTGGAGGCATTGCGTCCGGAGGCGGCGAGCGGAGCGAGGGCTGCGCGTGATGAGGGGAGGCGGATGCGATGACCTGGTCCGATTTCTATTTGATCTGCTTCGCCGTTGGTTTTTGCTTCAGCTTCTTCTCTTTTATTTTTGGGGGATCGCGATTCGGCCGCTTGCATCTGCCTCATTTCCACGGGCACAGCATCGGGCACGTGCCGGTCGCACATGCTCCCGTAGCACACGGTCCAGTTGCGCACGGCCCGGTTGGCGGAGCAAAGGTAGGTGGAACTGTTCAGTCGGCAGGATCGGGAGCGGCTCAGCGTGGCGTGAGCGTTTCGCCGTTTAATCCGCCGGTGCTCGCAGCTTTCCTGGCGTGGTTTGGCGGCACAGGATATTTGCTAACCCGATTTTCGGCGCTATGGGTTGGGATGGGGTTGTTCGTGGCCGTCCTCAGCGGACTGGTGGGCGGAGGAATTATCTTCCTGTTCCTCAGCAAGGTTTTGATTTCGGAAGACGAATGCCTCGATCCCGCGGACTTCGAAATGGTCGGCGTGCTCGGGCGGCTCTCGGTTCCGATTCGTCAGGGCGGAACGGGTGAGTTGATCTATTCGCAGGCGGGCACGCGCCGCGTCTGTGGAGCGCGCAGCGAGGACGGCGCAGCGATTGCGAAGGGGATCGAAGTTGTGGTCACGCGCTACGAGAAGGGAATCGCCTATGTCCGGCTGTGGAGCGAGCTGTCGGGCGAAGAGGACGAGACGACCGAAGCAACTCGCTAGCGAGCAATCAGGCTGAAGGAGTTCTGGAGGAATTCGATGAACGGCAACTGGTACAAGTCGTTGGTCGCGGTGATGTGGCTGGCGCTTCCGTTGAGCGCTCTCGAGTACTGGCGCGGCTGGGATCAATTCCCCGCGCGCATGGCGGTTCACTTCAACGTAAACGGACAGCCGAACGGCTTCACCTCGCGGGAAGGCGCGTTGCAGGCGGGATTGGGAATCATGAGCGTGATGCTCGTTGTGTTCACGCTCGCTGCGCTGGCAGCGCATTCGCTGAAGCCGGCAGCATCGTGGCCAGTTCTGGTCGTGGCTTACGTCGTGCTTGGAGTCGTGTGGTACGGCAATCATGCGATTGTGAGATTCAACTTGAATGCGGCTCATGCCGAGGCGATAGGTCCTCAGCTGTCACTTCTCAGTTCTCACTGCGTGCCGAATCTGGGCAGCAGGGAACTGATGACTGAGAACTGAGGGCTGGTTCTGAAGAGGAGGCGTTATGTTCGAAGGCATTTCTCACATGGCTGTGATCTGGATCTTCGTCTCGCTGGGAGTGATGGTGATTCTGTTCCTGATCAGCGGACTGGCGAGGATCTACCGCAAGGCTGGGCCGCACGAAGCGTTGATCGTCTATGGTCTGGGTGGAACGCGAGTCGTCAAGGGCCACGGCACGATGGTTCTGCCGATGGTGCAGGTCTGCCGCGGGCTCTCGCTCGAACTGATGTCGTTCGACGTGGCTCCGCAGCAGGATCTCTACACGAAACAGGGCGTGGCCGTCACAGTTGAGGCTGTCGCGCAGATCAAAGTGAAATCCGACGACGAGTCGATTCGCACGGCGGCAGAGCAGTTCCTGACCAAGACGGACCAGGAGCGCGAAGGTCTGATCCGGCTGGTGATGGAAGGCCACCTGCGCGGCATCATCGGCCAGCTCACGGTAGAAGAAATCGTGAAGCAGCCGGAGATGGTTTCCGACCGCATGCGCTCGACTTGCGCGGACGATATGAACAAGATGGGCCTGGAAGTCATCTCGTTCACGATTAAAGAAGTCCGCGACAAAAATGAGTACATCACCAACATGGGACGTCCCGATGTGGCACGCATCAAGCGCGATGCTGACGTGGCCGCGGCTGAAGCCGACCGCGATACGGCAATCAAGCGAGCCCTGGCACAGCGGGAATCCGCAGTTGCCAAAGCGCAGGCGGACCAGGAGCGCGTGCAGGCCGAAACTGCGTCTCTGGCGAAGCAGGCCGAGGCGCAGCGCGATCTTGAAGTGAAGAAGGCGCAATACCTTGAAGTCACAAAGCGTCAGCAGGCGCAGGCGGACAAGGCCTACGACATTCAGACCAACATCATGCAACAGCAGGTCATCGCCGAGCAGGTGAAGGTTCAGCAGGTCGAGAGAGAGCAGCAGGTCAAGGTGCAGGAGGCCGAGATCAACCGCCGCGAGAAAGAACTGATCGCAACCGTGCTGAAGCAGGCTGAGATTGAGCGTCAGCGGATTCAGACGCTTGCCGAAGCCGAGAAGAGCCGCCTGATGGCCGAAGCCGAAGGACATGCTTCATCGATCCGGCAGCAAGGTGAAGCGGAGGCCGAGATCATCTTCAAAAAGGGCGAAGCCGAGGCCAAAGCGATGAACGTGAAGGCTGAGGCGTATCAGGAGTACAACCAGGCGGCCGTGATCGACAAGCTGTTTGCCAGCATGCCAGATGTCGTGAAGGCGCTGGCCAGTCCGCTGTCAAATGTCGACAAGATCACGATCGTCTCCACCGGCAACGGCGAGGCCGCCGGGATGAACAAGATCACCGGCGACATCACGAAGATGGCGGCGCAGGTGCCGGCATTATTCGAGACGCTTTCGGGCATGCCGCTGTCAGATCTGCTGGGCAAGATCCGCCAGATCGGCGACAAGGCGCCGAAGCCGCCGGAGTTGCCGAAGGCGTAGCGAGGGGTACTGCGGGAACGGCCGGGGCCGTTCCCGCGTAGGTGGACCTCCTGAATGCCGGCTCTTGACCTTCGCGGTCCGAGAGCCGAAAGCCGGAAGCCGGAAGGCGAATATGGAGCTGGTTATGCAAAGCAAGCCGAAATATTCGGGACTGGGCTTGGTCTTGGGTGCTGCGCTGGGCGCGGCGTTTGGAGTGGTTGCCGGGCACATCGGGGTATGGCTTGGGATCGGCGTCGCGATCGGGATCATGCTCGGTGCGTCGATCCGGCGAAAGGAACCGGAGTGTCCACATTGTGCAGTCCTGCATCAGTCACACAACGCGATGCAGAAGAGGGTTTCGTGAGCAACAGAGGAAGCAGTGGCAAACAGAAAGCTAGAAGCTAAGAGCGAGCAGCTAAAAGCGAAAGAAGGGGGTTCACCATGGCACTACTAGAGCGCGTTTCCACGTTGGTCCGGGCAAATCTGAACGACCTGATCGATAAGGCGGAAGATCCGGAAAAGATGATCAAGCAGGTGATTCTCGATATGCAGAACCAGCTTCTGCAGGTCAAGACGCAGGTGGCGATTGCGATCGCCGACCAGCACCTGCTGGAGAAAAAACAGAAGGACAATGAAGAAAAAGTCGCCGAATGGATGCGCAAGGCCGAACTGGCCGTCGACAAGAAAGAAGACGACCTGGCCCGCGCGTCGCTCCAGCGCGTCGAGAGCTACCGCGATCTGACGGAGAACTTCAAGCAGCAGCTCGCGGATCAGAAGGCCCAGGTGGAGAACCTGAAATCCGCTTTGCGGCAGCTCGAACAAAAGCTGGCCGAAGCTCAGGCCAAGGCCGATTTGCTGGTCGCGCAGCACCGCCGCGCCCGCGCCATCGGTAAGGCAAGCGACGCCCGAATGGCGTCAGGCGATGGATCGAAAGCCGCGGCATTTGACCGCATGAAGCGCAAAGTAGCGCGTTCGGAGGCCGTCAGCCAGGCGAAGGCCGAGATCGCGTCCGACAATATCGAAGACCGCCTTGCCGCGCTGGAGAAGCAGGACCGCATCGAGCAGTTGCTGGCGGAGTTGAAGACGAAACGGGGCGCGTAAATAGCCCTGCTGAAAGCAGACGCTCGCGACGGCGCCCCCGTGCGCCGAGCCCCAGACTGACCTCGGGAGGTGAGGACTGTGCTAAAACGCAAACTCAATCGATTACTGCCTATCGGACTGCTCATGCTGGCTACCGGCCTTCTTCTGCATAACTGGATGCATGGGCGATACACGGAATTTGCCGGCGGATTTTTGATCGGCATGGCTGCCGTCTTCATGATCGCCGGATTTGTGGGACATTCGCGCAGAATGGCGAAATAGCTGCCACGAAGCCTTGCTTAGTTACGGTTTTCGGCACACCTAAAGCTCGACTGATTGGGATCTCGTCCGGAATCCGAGCGCCGAAATCCGGAGGAACTTACATCCATTGACGAGCCTGCCCGCATCTCTCTATTCTCATACAGACCCCAATTCAAGGAAGGTTCATGAAGAAGCTTGTCCTACTGGCGCTGGTGCTGGAATTTGCAGTGTGCGGGTGTGGAACCCAGCCCCACAACGCGGTCACCACCACAACCAGTGGAAACTGGGAAGCTCAGTTTCTGGGAGGAGAACCTTCTGCCGGGACAGGTACATTATTTCCAGCGTCCCAACTGAACTTCGTTACCGCGTTTGACGTGACCAGCGTGATCGAAGGAACTCCCCGGCCACTGAACATTACGGGATTCGGATTTTTCAATGCTGGTCAGTGCTTTGCGACCGGTATAGGCGCTGAGACTGCGATCGGGACAGCCACTTTGAATACCGCGCAGTCAGGACAAGTGAACGGGAGTTTCGAGTACACGGTAACCTCGGTCGCGACCCCATCAACGGTAGCGGGCAATGTGCTTTCCTTGACCACGAAAGGCGGCGGGGTGAGCGGCACCTCCAATGGAACGAGCACGACCACCGGAACGCTGAGCAACGGGATTTTCTGGGGACAGTGGACGCTGACAAGCAGCGATACAAATTGCCTTCCCAAAGAGGACAACGGTTCGGTTACGGGCACGTACATCATGTGCCAGGGCACCGCCACCTGCACGCCTCCGCTTTAAACTTGCCCCCTGGTGCAGACCAGAATTCCAGTGCACTTCCGTCCTTTCGCTTGCCTGCTATAAAGTGGAAGCCATGAAGCGTTCGCTGCAAGAAGTTGCCGACGCTATAGGCGCTCGTCTGATCGGGGATGGCGCTACGGAAGTGAGCGGCGTTGCCAGCCTCGAATCCGCATCGAAAACAGATCTCGTGTTCGTCGAGGATGAAAAGCATCTCGCGGCCGCACTTCAATCGCAGGCCGGAGCGATCATTGCGGGTGAGTTTGCCGCGTCGGCTCGTTCGAACGGGCCGCTGCTGGTTAGTGATCATCCCAAGCTCTCGTTTGCTCGTGCCGCGAAATTCCTCGGCGAATTCGATTCTGGTGCCAGGGGTTTCATCCACCCCACGGCCGCTGTGCATCAAGGTGCGACGCTCGGCCGTGATTTGCGCGTAGAAGAACTCGCCGTGATCGCCGACGGGGCCAGTGTGGGAGATGGTTCGCGCATTGGCGCCGGTTCCGCGATTGGCTCCGGCGTCAAGATTGGCCGCGGATGCGAGATCTATCCCAACGTCACGATTTATCCGGGAACGACCTTGGGCGATCATGTGATCGTGCATGCCGGCGCGGTGCTCGGCAGCGATGGCTTTGGGTATGTGCGTGACCGCAAAACCGGACACTACGAAAAGTTTCCGCAAGTTGGCCGGCTTGTCATCGAAGATGAGGTCGAGATCGGTGCGAATGCCACCATCGATCGTGGTGCACTCGACGAAACGCGAATCCGGCGCGGGGCGAAGATCGATAATCTCGTCCATATCGGACACAACTGCCAGATCGGGGAAGATGTCGTGATTGCCGCACAAACGGGACTCTCCGGCAGCATTGTGATCGAAAAAGGCGTCGTGCTCGGTGGCCAGGTCGGCATCGGCGAGCACGCGCGCATCGGCGAAGGAGTCAAGCTGGGCGGCCAGGGCGGTGTGCTTCCGAACAAGATTCTGCGGGGCAAGGGCGTCGCGTTCTGGGGAACTCCGGCGCAACCCTTGAGGCAATATCTGAAGCAGTTGGCGACGCTGGCGCGATTGGCGAAGAAGGACTGACTGTGGCACTCGTCGTAATTGGCGGACACTCGCGCAATGTAGGCAAAACCAGCGTTGTCGCGGGATTGATCTCGGCTCTTCCTGAGTTCGACTGGACCGCCGCGAAGATCACGCAATATGGACATGGGATCTGCTCGGCGAATGGCGAGGATTGCGATTGCGCGACGGGCGATCACTCGTGGGCAATTTCCGAAGAGCGCGATCGTTCTGGCGATTCAGATACGTCTCGGTTTCTTCAGGCCGGCGCCGCGAAAGTGTTCTGGGTGCGCACCGAGCAGGGGCGCCTGGCCGAGGCCATGCCGACACTTCGAGAGCGCCTGAGAAGCGCGCGCAACGTGATTCTCGAATCGAACAGCGTGCTGAAGTTCATGCGTCCGGATCTCTACCTGACGGTACTCGATCCCGCGACCGAAGATTTCAAAAATTCAGCCCGCGAATTCCTCGATCGCGCGGACGCCGTGATCCTGCACGAAAACAACGGCCAAGCAGAATGGGACTCGGTATCTCTGAAGCCTGTGGCAAACAAGCCGGTCTTCCGAATCACTCCCCCAAATTACGTGACAGACGAAATCGTAGCGTTTGTCCGGACGAAGCTGAACCCAATACCGATTTACTAGCCCCTGGCCCCTAGCCTCTGAGCGCTGCTCTGCTATCCTTGCCCGTGCGCCAAATCCACTCCAGCGCCTGGTTGTTAGTGATCCTGTCGGCGATTTTGCAGATACTGATCTTTCCGCTGCCAGGCTTGTACTTTCTTTCCTGGTTCGCACTCGTTCCGCTCATCGTCGCCTTGCTGAGAGGACGCGCCGCCAGCGAACTTGAAATCGCCGGAATCGTAAGGCTGCGGCCCCTCACGCCGCGACAGGGGTTTCTGCTCGCTTATGCCTGCGGAATCTTGTGGTATGCAGGAACCTGCTACTGGATTTTCGACACCATGCGCCTGTACGGCGGGCTCGATACGCCGCTCGCGCTGCTGGTTCTCTTTCTCTTCTGTTGCTATCTCGGCCTCTACCACGGACTCTTCGGGCTGCTCATGGGCTGGCTTGCCCGCTCACGCGCCTATCAGCGAGCTCTGGTGACGGCGCCGTTTCTGTGGGTCGCGGTCGAGTTGGCCCGCACCCGCATCACAGGATTTCCCTGGAACCTACTGGGCATCGCGCAGGTAAACAACGTCGCGCTATGTCGAATCGCTGGATGGACGGGTGTCTACGGAATTTCGTTTGAGATTGCGCTGGTGAACGTCGCGCTGGCCGCCGCTTTTCTGATACCGAAACAGAAGCGCGGTGCGATGATCGTGGCATCGCTAGCCGCGGCTGCCGTCTTACAGGCAGGTCAACTCGTCGATGGACCTCCTGCACGGTCTGATCATTCTGCTCTGCTGGTGCAGCAGAATATTCCTGTATCCGCCGACTGGAATCCAGACTATTTTCAGCAGACCCTGCAAGATCTTCGTGGCGTGACGGTCAACTCAGTCGCAAAGGATCAGAGTTCGAAGATCGATCTGATTGTGTGGCCGGAGTCGCCCGCGCCGTTCTTCACGAATGATCCCAGGTTCCGCGACGCAATCAGCGACATTGCCCGAACCACAAACGCATGGATCGTGACGGGAGCGATCGGCAGCAACAGCAAAACACCGAATTCCGAAGGGCCGCTATTCAACTCGGCTGCTCTCATCAGCCCCAGCGGGCAATGGACGGAGCGTTACGACAAAGTGCATCTCGTCCCGTTTGGCGAGTATCTTCCGTTTCCACGGCTTTTTTCCTTTGCCGGAGGCCTGACCAAAGAAGTCGGTCAATTTGAGCACGGCAACTGGCGCAAGCCTCTGGTGGCCGACGGTGAAAAGCTTGGCGTTTTTATCTGCTATGAGTCCATTTTTCCCGACGAAGTGCGACAGTTTGCAGATAACGGCGCGCAGGTTCTGGTGAACATTTCGAATGACGGCTGGTATGGCGACAGTGGCGCGTGGGCGCAGCATTTAAATCAAACGCGCATGCGCGCCATTGAAAATGACCGCTGGATCTTGAGCACGACCGACACCGGCCTGACTGCATCCATTGATCCCCTTGGACGTCTGTCAGCGCAGTTGCCGCGCAAGGTACGCGCCGCATTGGTCGCGCCTTACACCCTCACTTCCGTCACTACTTTCTATACACGTCATGGCGACTGGTTCGCTTTTGCCTGTGCGATAATTTCGATTGGGGCGCTGTTCGCGCGCTTCACACCTTTAAATAATCGCCAGAAGGCCAAAACGTCCTCATGAATCAAGAGTTCGAGCAGGAATACGAAAAGTTAAGCAAGAAGGTCCACGATCTCCGGGAGTATCTTTGACGCGGAAAACCTCCGCCCGCTGCTAGCCGAAATCGAAAAGCAGGCCTCCGACCCGAATCTGTGGTCAAATCCGCAGCGCTCGCAGCAGGTGATGCGCGAGAAAAAGCGCCTCGAGCATGTGCTGGCCACTGACGCCGACCTGAAGCGCCGCGGCGACGACATTACCGCCTATTTCGACCTCGCGAAAGAAGGGGAAAATGTCGACGGCGATCTCGGCCGCGAAATTTCGTCGCTGCGCGATCTCATCGACAAGCTCGAAACCGAGACGCTGCTCTCCGGGGAGAACGACGCCCGCAACGCCATCGTCACGATTCATCCCGGAGCCGGAGGCACCGAGTCGCAGGACTGGGCCGACATGCTGCTTCGCATGTATCTGAGATGGGCCGAGCGGCAAGGCTTTGAGACCGTGCTCTACGACTATCAGCCTGGCGAAGAAGCTGGATTAAAATCGGCGACGTTCGCCGTGAATGGCGATTACGCATTCGGATTGCTGCAAAGTGAGATTGGCGTACATCGGCTCGTGCGCATTTCGCCGTTCGACCAGGCGAAGCGGCGGCACACTTCGTTTGCCAGCGTGTTTGTCTCTCCTGAAATCGACGACAGCATCGACATCGTGATCAAGCCGGAAGAAATACGCGTCGACACCTACCGTTCGAGCGGAAAGGGCGGACAGCACGTGAATACCACTGATTCCGCAGTTCGGATTACGCACATTCCGACCGGAATCGTCGCGAGTTGCCAGAACGAACGTTCGCAGCACAAGAACCGCGAACGGGCCATGAGCATGCTGCGGTCAAAACTTTACGAGTTCGAGATGGAGAAGAAACGGGCCGCGACGAAGAAGATCGAAGATTCGAAGCTCGACATCGAATTCGGATCGCAGATCCGCTCGTACGTCCTGCAGCCCTATCGCATGATCAAGGACCACCGGACGAAGACGGAAGTCGGCGACGTCGACCGCGTGCTCGATGGAGACTTGCAGCCGTTTATTCGGGCATATCTGCTGGCGCGGCGGGCGGAAAAATCGTGAACCACAAAGGACACAAAGGATCACGAAGGAGAGCACAGGTAAAACTTGGGGCTCGATTCCAGAGTGCGTTTGCGTTCGCCGCGACTAAGCACGCCGGCCAAACGCGGAAAGCTTCGACAATTCCTTATATCGGGCACTTAATAGGCGTGGCTTCGCTGGTGCTCGAAGCTGGAGGCGACGAAGATTTGGCTATCGCCGCGCTGCTGCACGATGTTGTCGAAGATTGCGGGGGAGCGCCCATGCTCAAAGAAGTTCGGCGGCGCTTCGGAACTCGCGTCGCGAAGATCGTCGATGGCTGCACGGATGCCTATGTCGTTCCCAAGCCGGCGTGGCGCGAGCGTAAAGAAAACTACATCCGCCGCCTGAAGAAGGAACCGGCCGACACGCGCCTCGTTTCGGCGGCCGACAAGCTGAACAACGTCCGCTCGATCATCAGCGATTACCGTGCCATTGGAGAATCTGTGTGGTCACGATTCAACGGCGGGCGCGAAGGAACTCTTTGGTACTATCGCACCTTGAGGGACGTGTTCCTCGAGCATAAGCCGAATCGCATCACAGTAGAGCTAGATCTCGCAGTTAGAGAACTGGATTCGTTGGTTAATAACAGCAATGAGCATTAGGCGATGAGTAAAAGGCAATCAGCGAAACGGAATTAGCTCATCGCTCATAGCTCAGCGCCCGCCTTTATGCGCATGATTGATCAAATCCGCGCTTCGAAGCTGCCCTCGAACATGATGCAGTTTGCTGCGCGTGGCGCGCTGCAAGTGCCGCCTGCGGAGAACATCGAGATCCTCGTTTATCTCGCGAAGCACAACAAAGTCTTTGGCGACACGGCGCGCATGACGCTCGCCGGTTGGGATGAAAAGGCTTCCCGCGAGGCCGCCGGTAATCCGCAGACTGCGGCGGAAGTGCTGGACTACTTCACTTCGGCGGAAAATCTGCGTTCGAGCTTGCTCGCGGCATTGCTCGAAAATCCTTCAGTGACAGAGGCGCAAGTGCTGAAGCTTGCCACATCAGCTCTCCGCGGCACCGTGGAAGTGATTCTTAAGAGCAAAAGGGTCCGGTCGATGCCCAGAGTTGTGGCAGCTCTTCGCGCAAATCCTTACGTGAAAAAAGAGGAGGCAGACGAGTTGGTCAGAGTCGCCGCTCCTCAACCCGCGCCTGTCACAACAGAGGCCGCTCCTTCCGAAGAAGTGGCGGTAACAGAATCAGAGCCCGGCGAGCAGATCGAGGAATCAGCGCCTTCTACCGCCGAGCATGACGAAGTCGTTTCTGCATACATGAACGATCACTCCCACGACATTGCATCGGAAGGCGAGAAGCCTTTTCAGGCGATCGGCGGAGTCGTTGAGTTGCTGGGTAGCGATTATTTCCCGGTGCTCGAAACTTCTGAGGCGTCGAGTCCCGGGTCCGATGGAGCAGCGGTCGCGCCAGCACCGGAAGCAGTGACTCCAAAACCAGCGGCTCAAGCAAAGAAGCCAGCCGAAGGAAAACGCGAGAATGCGCTTCAGAAGATCAGTCACCTCGACGTGAAAGGCCGCATCCAACTGGCATTGAAGGGCAACAAGGAAGAACGCTCGCTTCTCATCCGCGACGGCACCAAGGTGGTCGCGCTCGCGGTGCTCGAAGCGCCGAAGCTTTCCGACGGCGAGGTCGAGAAATTCGCCAGCCAGAAAAACGTGCTGGAAGCCGTGCTTC
This sequence comes from Candidatus Sulfotelmatobacter sp., assembly GCA_035277905.1. Lineage (GTDB taxonomy): Bacteria > Acidobacteriota > Terriglobia > Terriglobales > Acidobacteriaceae > Sulfotelmatobacter. The sequence continues at coordinate 25,946 of DATEJO010000274.1, read as the reverse complement.
GCCAGATCCCTCTGAAACGCCGATTCATGAAGAACTACATCGTTGTGCGGAATCTCGTAGCCAATCCGCGAACGCCGCTCGATCTGAGTCTCGGATTGATGAAAAATCTTCTCGCGGTGGACTTGAAGAATCTTTCCGCCAACAAAGAAGTTTCCGAGACGATCCGCAAACTGGCCCTGAAGATGTACAAACAAAAATTAGAAGCGGCCAATAAAAAATAGTCTGAGGAATTCTTGGCTTCATCCCCAAAATCCGATCCGATTGCAGATCTGCTGAAACGCGCGAAGACAATCGCAGTTGTCGGGCTTAGCTGCAATCCGATGCGTCCGAGCCACGGCGTCTCCGCCTACATGCAGAGCCACGGTTACCGCATCATTCCAGTGAATCCGCACATCGAGGAATGTCTGGGAGAGAAAGCCTACGCGTCGCTACTTGATGTGCCCGAGAAGATCGATATCGTCAACATTTTCCGGCGCCCCGAATTTGTGGAACAAGTCGTGGATCAGGCGATCCAGCTCAAAGTTCCCGCCGTCTGGATGCAGGAAGAAGTAGTTCACGAAAAGGCGGCAGAAAAAGCGCGGAAAGCCGGAATCTTTGTCGTGATGGACCGCTGCATTCTAAAGGAACATCGAGCGCGCATGCGCTAGATCAGCGGTTCACGCCCAGAAATACTACGGTCGCATCATCGCGAACGCCTGAACCATTCGCGAACGAGCGAACGTCATCGACAATCGTCACAGCGGAAGCATCTGGACGAATGCCGTGTTCCGCGAGACGGCAGAGTCCAAATTCTTCCTGTTTCGAATTCTCCGCTTCGGTGATTCCGTCACTGTAAAAGATCAGCCGCGAGCCTTTCGACAGCGAAACCTGCGTTTCGGAATAGTCTCCCGGGGCGACGCCCAGAGGCAGGCCGCGCTCTACGTCGAGGAAGTGTTCGCCGCGATCGTCGATGAACAACGGCTGCAAGTGACCGGCATTGGCGAAGACAACCGTCCGCGTCGCAGGATCGAGAACCGCGTAAACCAAAGTCACGAATTTCCCCGCGGGAAAATCATTGACCAGCAACTCGTTCAACTTTGTTAGCACTTCGCCCGGAGTGCAGCAGGATTCAGCCAAAGAGCGCAGCATGCCGCGCGTTGCCGACATCAGCAGGGCGGCCGCAGTTCCCTTGCCTGACACGTCGGCGAGAACAATTCCCAATCGCCCATCGGGAAATTGAATAAAGTCATACCAGTCTCCGCCGACGGCGCGAGCCGGAACGCTGCGTCCGGAAATCACGAAGCCTGAAATGTACGGAGAACTCTTCGGCAAGAGAGCCTGCTGAATGGCGCGCGCTTCTTCGGCTTCGCGGTCCAGTGCGGCGCGCTCGGCGCGTTCCACAACCAGTCGGCTCGCGTTATAAACCGCGACGGCAACGTGATCGCACAGGGCCTGCAACAGCCGGACTTGCTGCCGCGAGAAGCCATCGACTTCGGGATGCGAGGCGGCAAACACTCCAACGAGTCGTCCGCCTACGTGAAGCGGAATCGCGATTTCCGAGCGGATCGCGGCGTGGCACGCGATGTAATAAGGATCGCTACGCACGTCAGGGGCATAGCGCGTCTGACCCGTGGATGCGACGTAACCGACCATTCCTTCGCACCCGATCTTCAAGCGGAGTCCCTTGCAGTGTGCGTCACAACCCTCTACGCCGGCCAGCACCATCTCGCCGCGCTCTTCATCATGCAGGTAGATGCCTGCTTCCAGACAGCCGAACCACTCTGTGACCTCGGTTACTACGTTGTCGATGAGTTCGTTGAGATCGAGGATCGAGGTGATTTTTTGCGCGGCTTTCTGCACCCGCTGCAGGTCCTGGACGAACTCCGCAGGCAAAACGCGGGGAGAAACTTCAGTGAAGGCGGGATTGGGCAAAGCAGCCATAAGAGCAGCCTATCCACACTGATTTTGATAGCTTCTAGATGCGGGAAACGCCGTTAAGATTCTTTCTTTTGCGGCGGAGCGGCGGCCTCGCGGGCCCGCGATCGCTGGCGTTTGATCTCTTCCATTCGCTCGCGAATACGCTTTTCAATTCCCTCAGCGCTCGGCTGGTAATAAACGCGGTCGCGGAGATTGTCGGGCAGGCATTGCATGTCGGCAACTTTCGATTCGAGATCGTGGGCGTACTGATATCCGTGACCGTAGCCGAGACCTTTCATCAGCTTGGTAGGCGCGTTTCGTAAATGCAGTGGAACTGCTTCGGCAGCGGTGCGCTCCACATCCTGCAGGACCTCGCCATATGCGGTGTACAGCGCATTCGATTTGGGCGCGACCGACAGATAGACGACCGCTTGCGCGAGCGCGAGATTTCCTTCCGGCATGCCGATGAAGTCCACTGCATCGCGGGCTGCCATGCAAAGGGAAAGCGCATTGGGATCGGCCAGTCCAATATCTTCCACTGCCATGCGTACGACGCGCCGTGCAATGTAAAGCGGATCTTCTCCGGCCTCGAGCATGCGGCCGAGCCAGTACAGGGCAGCGTCCGGATCGCTGTTGCGCACGGATTTGTGCAGCGCCGAAATCAGGTTGTAATGTTCTTCGCCGGTTTTGTCATAGAGCAGGATTCTCTTCTGCAAGGCGTCGCGGACGATGTCGTCTGTAATCTCGAACTTTTCGTCGGGTGCCCCATTTCTGGCCGACTTTGCCAGAAGTGGGGATTTTGTCAGACCTGCAGCGACCTCCAGAACGTTGTACGCACTACGCGCATCACCACTGGTATAGCTGGCGATCGTCTTCAGAACCTCGTCGGATGCGTTCAGATTCATGCCGCCCAGTCCACGTTCGCGGTCGTTGAGTGCACGCCGCAAGAGGAGCACGATCTGCTCCTCGCTCAGCGGCTGAAGAACGTACACGCGGCACCGAGAAAGCAGCGCGGAGTTAATTTCGAACGAAGGATTTTCCGTCGTAGCGCCGATCAGCCGGATATTGCCCTTCTCGACATGCGGAAGAAACGCATCCTGCTGTGCCTTGTTGAAACGATGGATTTCATCAATGAAAACAATCGTGCGAGTGCCGTACTGGCGGGCGCGTTCGGCATCGGCCATGACCTGCTTGATTTCCTTGATCCCTGCAAGCACCGCGGAGAACTCAATGAAATCAGCCTTGGTCATGTTCGCGATGATTTTGGCGAGAGTGGTTTTGCCGGTGCCGGGAGGTCCCCAGAAGATAATCGATCCCGGATCATCGCGCTCGATCTGCACGCGCAGCGGCTTGCCCGGACCGATCAGATGTTCCTGCCCGACATATTCATCGAGCGTGCGCGGCCGCATGCGGTCGGCCAAAGGACGGGTTGCGTCGACGCCGCCAGCGTTCGGAATGGGCTGAAAAAGGCTCATGGGAATCGAAGCCGTTTGTGTTTTTAGGAGGCCAGCGCTTTCGCCGCTTCCACGAAGCGTAACTCAGGCGCGGCAGGCAAAGCGCCGATCTCAGCGGCGTACTTATAAAACAGCTGCAATCCTTCCAGACACGCAGCATCGAGCGTGTAGTGGATGTTCTCGGTCAGATACGAATGCACGCTCGCTTCCGTCAGCCCGAGGCGAGGTCCCCACTCGCGTGCAATGCGGCCCAGATTTTCAGGCTCCAGCCCGTGGTCGCGCGAGTCGCGAAAGACTTTTGCGATATCCAGTGCGGGGTCGGCTTCTCGTAGAGCCTCGGCTCGCACCGCCCAGAACGCGAATACAAATGGCTTGCCGGTGAAGCGAATCCATTCTTCCGCGAGATCGAGAGTGTAATATCGGGAGCGGTCCACCTTCAACGCCGGATCGCCGATCAGCAATCCCGCGTCGTGATCGGCGAGCATTTTCCCTAGATCGGGAGCCATCGGAGTGAACTCACGCCCGCTGCCGAGCCAGCTCGCAAACAGCACCTTCGTCAGCGCGACGGAGGTCATCGACGACGTATCGAGTGCGATCGATCGTATTTTTTCCACAGGGACCCTGCTCACCAGCAGGATCGATCGCACGGGTTGACGCGACGCGATTCCCAAATCGGGAAGAATTTGCAAATCGGGAATCTGCGTGTAGGCGGCCGCGGGAATGATTCCAATGTCTGCCGAGCCTTCCGCCAGCGCCCGTGCGCAACCTGATGGCAGCGTGTAACTTATGTCGAATTGCCGCCCGGCGTCGCCGTGCTCGAAGTCCCACATCAGGGGAGCGGTATTGAGGTAGGAAATGGCCGAGATTCGCAGCCTTCTCATTCTTTCCACAATATTAACAAACAGATTGTGACATCTGACCTTGACATGCTTCTCGCATGCTAATTACTGTCCGCTCGGAGCAGAATTGTGCCCGAAACAGCCGTTTCCCCCGCCGCTACGCATCTTCTGGAATGGATTGCCCTCACCTTGACCCCAGGCCTCGGGCCGACCCGGTCCCGCAAACTGGTCGAGCATTTCGGCAGCCCCGAAGCAGTCTTTCACGCCTCACTCACCGAGCTTGAGGGAGCCGGACTGCAGGCCGTGTCCGCCCAGGCCATTGCTACTGGAAAATCCGCCGAGCTGGCGCGCGAGGAACTCGCTCGCGCCAAAGAAGCCGGGATCGCCGTGTTGTCGATGGATGATCTGCAATATCCGCCGCGCCTGAAGGAAATCTACGATCCTCCGTTGATCCTTTACGTGCGGGGAGATCCCGAGGTGCTGACTAGACCGGGTATCGCGATGGTCGGGACGCGCCACCCCACGCCCTACGGCTCGGGAATGGCCGAGCGTCTGGCATGCGATCTGGCAGCGCAAGGATTGGTCATTATTAGTGGCATGGCGCGCGGTGTCGATACGGCCAGCCACCGCGGAGCGATCTCGGCAAAAGGCAAGACGGTCGCGGTGTTCGGGACGGGCGTTGACGTGATCTACCCGAAAGAAAACACTCGCCTCTCCGAGCAGATCCTGGCGTTGGGCGGAGCACTGATTTCTGAATTTTCACTGGGTACCTTTGCCGCTCCGCAGAACTTTCCCATTCGCAATCGAATCCTGAGCGGCATGTCGATCGGAGTGCTGGTGGTCGAAGCCGCGGAATACTCGGGCACGCGCATCACGGCGCGTTTGGCGCTGGAGCAGGATCGCGACGTTTTCGCCGTGCCCGGCAACGTCACCAACAAGAATTCCTGGGGGCCAAACACACTGATCAAACAGGGAGCCAAGCTGGTCGCGACCTGGGAGGACGTGTGGGAGGATCTCCCGGCAGAAATACGACTTGCCTTGACCCCTCCTGCGCGGCCTGAATCCGAAGGCTCCGCATCGGCATCTCTATTTCCGGATGACGGACTGCCTCCTCACGAGAAACGAATCCTGAGCCTGCTCAAGGCCGACGAAGCCACGCACATCGATGAAATTATCGAGAAGCTGGAATCGGAAATGTCCTCCTCAGAAATCTTCGCGGCGCTCTTCGAACTGGAGCTGACAAGCAAAATTCGCCAGATGCCGGGGAAGAATTTTGTAAAAAGCTTTTAGCTGCTAGCTCCTAGCTTCTAGCTAAGCACGGATTTTCGAATGGAAGATTTCAAGGACTTGAAGGTTTGGCGCAAGGCTCACGAGTTGACGGTCATCATCTATGAGCGGACGCGTTCGTTCCCAAGAGATGAATTGTATGGACTCACAAGTCAAATCCGGCGAGCCTCAGGATCAATCGGCGCGAACATCGCGGAGGGATGCGGACGCAGGTCCGATCCCGAAATGCGGCGATTTATCCAGATCGCGCGTGGTTCTGCAAGTGAACTGGAGCAACATCTTTTGCTAGAGCGCGACCTGCGATTTCTAACGAGAGATGAGTCTACGGAATTGGTCGGAAAGGTCCTGGAAATACAGAGGATGCTCGCGGCCTTGGCGCAGCGCTTGAGGCCCACGCTTTTAGCTAGAAGCTAGTAGCTAGCAGCTAGAAGCTTTTTCCGTAACTTGTTGCCGTCCGCCCATTCGTGCTAGCTTCAAAAAACGTACCAAACGAAATTGAGGACACATTGTCAAAAGGTTTAGTCATTGTCGAATCGCCCGCCAAGGCGAAAACCATCCAGAAATATCTGGGTAAGGGCTTCTCTGTCGAGGCCTCGCTCGGGCACGTGAAAGATCTGCCCAAGAGCACTCTCGGTGTCGACATCGCGAACGATTTCGAGACGGATTACATCGTCATTCCCGGCAAAGAAAAGGTTGTCGCCAAGCTGAAGAAGCTGGCCGCCTCCGCCGACCAGATCTTCCTCGCGCCTGACCCGGACCGCGAAGGCGAAGCCATCGCCGCTCATCTCGCCAACGAACTCGACGAAGACGGCGGCAAGAAGAAGAAAGCGAAGAAAGCCAAGAAGGGTGAGCCCGAAGCTCCTCCGCGTATTCAGCGCGTTACGTTCAACGAAATCACCAAGCGTGCCGTGCAGGCGGCCTTCGAACATCCGCGCTCGATCGATCAAAATCTTGTCGATGCGCAACAAGCACGGCGCGTGCTAGACCGACTGGTCGGATATCAGGTTTCTCCGCTGCTATGGGACAAAGTTCGGCGAGGCCTCTCCGCCGGTCGCGTGCAGACGGTCGCCCTTCGCCTCATCGTCGAACGCGAGCGGGAAATCAAGGCGTTCGAGAAAAAAGAATACTGGACGATCGACGCCCACCTCGCCGCGGCGAAGCCTCCTGCGTTCGACGCGCGGTTCCTCGGCAAGGGCGAAGAGAAGATCGAGATCCCGAACGGCGAAGAAGCCGAGAAGATCCGCAAGGCTCTGGAAACGGCTGACTGGATCGTCCGGAGCGTCGATAAGAAAGAGCGGCGCCGCAATGCAGCGCCTCCGTTCACCACGAGCAAGCTGCAACAGGATTCCTCGCGCAAGCTGCGTTTCAGCGTGAAGCGCACCATGATGATTGCGCAGCGCCTCTATGAAGGGGTGGAACTGGGCGAAGAAGGATCGGTCGGCCTCATCACTTATATGCGTACCGATTCGACTCGCGTCGCGCCCGAAGCGATTACCGAAGTGCGCGAGTACGTCGGCAAAGAATACGGCCAGAACTACCTGCCGGAAACACCGAATACATTTAAGGAAAAGAAAGAAGCGCAGGGAGCGCACGAAGCCATCCGTCCGACGTCGGCGATGCGCCATCCGGACCAGATCAAGCAGTACTTAAAAGAAGATGAGTACAAGGTCTACAAGCTGATCTGGCAACGTTTTGTTGCATCGCAGATCAATCCCGCCGTATTCGACCAGACCACCGTCGATATCGATGCTAAAGCGAAGGCCGGCAATGAGGTGTTCTGGTTCCGCGTGACCGGATCGGTTCTGAAGTTCGATGGCTTCCTCAGGGTTTACGAAGAGTCGAAGGAAGGCAAAGACGAGGAAGACGAAGAACTGAAACACAAGCTGCCCGCGCTCGAAGCCGGACAGACGCTCACACTCCGCGAACTGAAGCCGGAGCAGCACTTCACCGAGCCGCCGCCGCGCTACAACGAGGCGTCGCTGGTCAAGGAACTCGAGGAACGCGGCATCGGCCGTCCGTCGACGTATGCCGCCATTCTCTCCACGATTCAAGAACGGCAGTACGTGCAGAAGATCGGCGGAAAGTTTGTTCCCACTGAGATCGGATTGGTCGTAACCGATCTGCTGGTAGAGAACTTTCAGGACATTTTCGATGTGCAGTACACCGCCCGTCTGGAAGAAGAACTCGACGAGATCGAAGAAGGCAAAGAGAAGTGGCAAGACGCCATGGCCGAGTTCTACAAGAAATTCCAGAAAGACCTGAAGTATGCGGCCAAGCACATGGAAAACATCAAGCGGATGGAGAAGCCCACTGACGAGAAGTGCGAAAAGTGCGGCGCGCCGCTGGTGATCAAGTGGGGAAAGCACGGATCGTTTTATGCGTGCAGCACCTACGACAAAGACGATCCAAATACCTGCACATTCACGAAAGAGAATCCGATCAACCTGCCTGATCTCGACTCCGCCGATGAGCAGGCGACGGGAGCGCAGGAAGAATATTGCGAAAACTGCGGCCGGGTGATGGTTCTCAAGCGCGGACGCTTTGGGCAGTTCATGGCCTGCACCGGATATCCGGATTGCAAGACGACGCGGCGGCTGGATCAGGGCAAGAAAGTTCCCGATATACCGCTCGATGAACTTTGCCCGAAGTGCGGACGCAACATGATGATTCGCCATGGCCGCTACGGCGAGTTCACCACCTGCAGCGGATATCCCGAGTGCAAGTATGTAAAACAGAACTTCATCGGCGTGAAATGCCCGACCTGCAAAGATGGAGATCTCGTCGAAAAGCGCGCGCGCAAGGGAAACACGTTCTACGGATGCAGCAATTATCCGAAGTGCAAATTCACGTCGGCCAATAAGCCGATCCCAGAGAAGTGTCCAAGCTGCGGCAACGAATATCTGGTCGAAAAGAATCTGAAAGCCGGGCCGGTAATCGCGTGTCCCAACAAAGAATGCGATTATGAACGGCCAGCGCCTCCGCCGCCTGAGCCTCCGGCTACAAGCGCGCATTCCGCCAGTTCCTGAGCATTGAGCGATTAACCGCGAGTATTGAACGATGAGCAATCTGGTATGCTCATCGCTCGCGACTCATTACTCATTGCTACAACGGAGGAAATGAATGGCCAAGAAAGCGACCGTAGCTGACGCTCAACTGATTGCCCAGCTGTACGATCTTCGCCGCGAGGCGGAAATGCGCAAGGCGCGCGCGTGGTGGGCCGGAGAATTTTTCCCAGAGAATGCCGATGATTTTGTAAAAGTTGCGTGGGCCATGGGCACACAGGAGAATTCCTGGCTGCGCCAGGTGGGCGGCTACTGGGGGATGGTTTGTTCGTTTCTCATCCACGGTGCGTTGAATGAAGATCTCTTCCTCTCGCCTGGATTCAGTGGCGAATGCTTCCTGATCTACGCAAAGATTCATCCGTTCGTCAAAGACCTGCGCAAGAAGCTCAATGATCCCAATGTTTTTAAGGACATTGAAACCGCACTCACGCGCACGAAATGGGGAAAGAACCGGCTGGAATTCATGATTAAGCGCGTTGAAGTCATGCGCCAGAAGCGGGCCGAAATGGCGGCTCCGCGTTCCTAGTCCCGAAAGTCGAGGGCTGGCAGGAGACCTGCCGGCCCCCCTCTGCTCTGCATTTTCCACGTGCAACCCGTCCGCCACAGTTCCGGCTAGGAGCTAGTTGCCGGAAGCTGATATCCTAACTTGCTGTGCGAATGATCTGGTGGTTCCTGATCTTGGGCGTGAGCACCCTCGTTGTGGTGTGCGTCGTGCTCGCCCTGTACATGCACCTGCGGCGGGGCCTGGAGAAAGCCCATGCCGAAGCAGCGGCGAACAACGGGGAGCACCCGTCGGGCCAGATCAAGCGCTGAACTTGTTTTGATTCTGGGGAGAAAGAGATGGCAAGAATGGCTACTCAAACGTTAACCGCTCCGCATGAGGGACTGCTCGATGCGTTGCGTAAGGCGGCAGTCATTGTGGGCGCGACCCTGTTCGTCGCGCTATGCGCTCGTATCACAATTCCGCTGATGCCCCTGACACCGGTCCCGCTGACGGTGCAAAACCTCGCCGTACTGATCGTTGGACTTTTGCTGGGAAGCCGCCGCGGCTTCGCCGCCATGGTCTTGTACCTGGTTGAGGGAATGGTCGGACTTCCAGTTTTCAATCCGACCGGTCCGGGCGGGGTCGGGCAGTTGTTTGGCCTTACCGGCGGATTCCTGCTGGTTTATCCCTTCGTTGCTTTCATCGCAGGATACATTTTCGAGCATGGATCGAAGTCTTTCCTGCGCGCGGTTATGGCGGGCTTGTTAGCAGAGATCGCGCTGTTCACAGGTGGCCTGAGCTGGCTGTACCTGTTTACGCACTCATTGGTAAAGGCGGCCTATCTCGGACTGTACTGGTTCGTAGCCGCGGAGGTCATCAAAATCATGCTTGCGGCTGGCATCGCGCGGCGCTGGCGCCGTTCCGCAAATTAGGCTTTCTGGAGTTCTCCGAATGGACGCAGTATCCGAAACAGAAAAATCTACCGGCACAGGTGTCGGAAGCGGGCTCCGCGAGATAGCCGTTGCGCATAGCCCCGACTCCGATGACGCCTTCATGTTTTACGGATTGGCCACGCACAAGGTACGCACGCCTGGCCTGCGATTCACCCATACTCTCTGCGATATCGAGACCCTGAACCAGAAAGCGCGCGAAGGCGTTTACGATGTGACAGCCATTTCGTTCCACGCCTATCCCTATATCCAGGACAAGTACGCGCTGATGGCCTGCGGAGGCAGCGTCGGCGAAGCCTATGGCCCGATGATTGTTTCGCCGCGGCCTTTCAGCGCGAACGAGATCAAGGCGAAAAAGATCGCCGTGCCGGGTACGCTGACGACCGCGTATCTGGCGCTGCAACTGTTCTCGCCGGGAATCGAAACAGAGGTTGTTCCTTTCGATCAGATTATTCCGCAGGTGCTCGAAGGCAAGTACGAAGCCGGACTCATCATTCACGAAGGACAACTCACCTACGAAAAATCGGGGCTGCATCGTGTGGTGGATCTGGGGAAATGGTGGCACAAGGTTACCGGGCTGCCACTTCCGCTCGGAGGCAATGCCATCCGCCGCGAGCTTGGACCGCAACTGATGTCGTCCGTGACCGCTGCGCTGCGCGAGAGTATTCAGTACGGCCTCGAGCACCGCGAAGAAGCGCTCGCCTATGCGATGCAGTTCGCGCGTGATCTCGACACGTCGTCGGCTGACAAGTTCGTCGGGATGTACGTGAACGAACGCACGCTCGACTACGGCCCTGACGGACGCGAAGCCGTCCGCCGCCTGCTCGATATGGGGCACAAAGCAGGAATCATCGGCCCTGAGGCTAGAGTGGACTGGATCGGCTGAGACGAAGCTTCCAGCTGCTGGCTCTTAGTTCCTAGCTTCTAGCCAAATGCGCGCGGATTGAAACGGGCCTCACGTTTGCCGGTTGGCCTATTCCACCATCACAAAATAGCGCTGCGTAAAGTTTAGCCAGGAGCTAGAAGCTTGCCCTCCCAAACTCTCCTCATCGACGCCGACGACACGCTCTGGGAGAACAATATCTACTTCGAGCGGGCAATTGCCCGCTTTATTTCGTTTCTGAATCATCACGAGTTTTCGCCAGAGCAGGTTCGCGAGGTTCTTAATGACGTCGAGCGCGAATGCATCGTCAAACACGGTTACGGTCTGCACAGCTTTTCGCATGCGCTGGTCGACACATTTGAACGTCTGAGCCCGGTTCCCGTGACACCGGAGATGCACGAGCAGGTTCGAAAAATCGCACAGTCGATCGAGAATCATCCCATTGAATTCTTGCCGGAGGTCTGCGAGACGCTGCAATATCTCTCCACGCGGCACCGATTGATCCTTCTAACCAAAGGAGAAATGCTCGAGCAGACCGGCAAGATCGAGCGCTCCGGAGTGAAGCAGCACTTTGCTGCTACCGAAGTCGTTCCAGAAAAAAATGCGGCGATGTATCTGGAGATCGTCGAAAAATACAGCCTCAGTCATCACCAAACATGGATGATCGGCAATAGCCCAAAGTCCGACATCAATCCGGCGCTAGCCGCTGGCCTGCACGCGGTCTTTGTTCCGCATGGCGATACCTGGATTCTCGAGCACGAAGAATTGAACTCCGCCCCGCCCAATCAGAATCTGCTCATTGTCGGCGCCTTTGCCGAACTGCGCGAGCATTTCTGAGATTCAACGTCATCTCGACAACTACTGTCATCTAGACCGGAGCATTGCGTTCCGCGAAGCGGAAGGCAATGCGGAGTGGAGAGACCTTTTGTTTTCGCGAGGCGCTGCTTCGGACGGGTTCTAGCCCCGTGCAGCCCTCCTCAGCCGCTCAAAAATCGGTACAGCCTCAAATCCAAATTCTCGCCGGAACCGTGAAGAATCCAGCAACCGAGGATTACCCGTCGCCGGCGTAGTCCCAGTCGCAACCTGAAGCTTTGGGTTCAAGACTTCCAATTCACGTTTCAGATCTGCAATGACGACCGACTCGCATGCCGCGTTATAGATGAAATGTCTGTATGCCCGAGCTTCGAGCAGAGTTACCAGCATCCGAGCAACATCCTCCACATCTACCAGGAGAACTCTTTCGGACGCAGCGTAGGGCAGATGGATCGTCTTCGCTTCGTTTGCGGGGAGAAACTCAAACATCTGGCTCCGCCATGCCGAAGTCATCGAGCCGCTTCCCGGACCGACTACGCGCCCGATCCTCAGGCTGACAAACTCCAGCCGGATCGACTCAAGGTTGCATCGATCGCAAAAGGCCAGCGCGAATTGCTCGACATACAATTTGGCTGCTCCGTACACATCTTCAGGGGCGGCGCGATCCGATTCAGAAACGATGTGGTCTACGGGATAAGTTCCGTAAATGCTGAGTGAACTTCCGAAGACAAACCGCCGCACTCCAAATTCGTGTGCCATCTCAAGCAGATTCAGGCTGCCCTGAATGTTGACCGCTGCGGCACGCACTGGATCGCGTTGCGCAGCAGTCGGCAGAATGGCCGCCAGATGCACGATCCCATCGATTTCATGGCTTGCGAACACCCGCCGTAGTTGATCGCGATCGGTGATGTCGCACGAAATCTCCACGCGGGATTCAGACTCACCTCCAGAGTCCTGTAATGGCAGAACATCGAGCGAGATGACGCGATTTCCAGGATTTTGCAGTAGCTCTGCTACGGCGCGCCCAATGAATCCGCGCCCTCCCGTGATCATCACTGTTCTATGCACGATACCGATCTCCCTCACAATTCGCCTGAAACGCCCGTCCCTACCCGGAATCACATCTGTCAATGTAGTTTCATCTTCGTCAATACAGCATCAAGGTAACCAACAACGCGCCCTCGCCGCGGATATTTCCCGCATGTTACGCTCATCTTGCTCTAGCGATCTGGCTCCCACTTCGTCTGTGGCGATTCAGACCAACAATTTACGGCGGTTGTTGCACACAGTCGAGGCGCTTTCGGAACTTGGGCCGGCGCTGACGGCCGAGCGCGAGTTCTCTGAAACCTCGCGCCTGATGCTGTCTGCCGTTATGGAAGCGGCGGGCGCTCGCGAGGGTGCTCTTTTTCTGTTTAACGACAAGCCCGCCATGCTGAGTTCGGCCGCGGCGCTAGGCTTCGCGCTGATGCCGGATCCCGCTTTCATTCCTCTCCTTCCCAAGCACGTGCATGCGCTTACGGCAGCGCGTGGGCCCATCGTTCTGAATTCCTCGACGTACTCCGTTTTCCTGAGCTCCAATGGCAACGTCGCGCCAGAACTCTTCAAGTGCCTCGCGCCTTTGAAGGCTGGAGGCAGGCTGGCCGGAGTCGTCGGTTTGGGACGGCGTCCGGGCGACTCACTCTACGAGGATAGCGAGCTCGACGCGCTCGATCTGTTGTGCAGTTATGTCGCGCTCGCGGTTCAGAACCACGCCTTGACGCAATCTATCGCGCAACGCGTCTCGGAAAATCTGCGTCTTATGGCGTCGTTGCACGGTTTCTACGATAACGCCCTCGAAGCCTTCGCCACAGCCATCGACGTAAAACACGTCAACATTCACGGGCATTCCTTGCGCGTAGGCCGCTATGCTGCGGCGATCGGCGACGCGATGGGCATGGAGCCTACAGAAGTGGCAGCGCTGCGTAGCGCAGGATATCTCCACGATATCGGGAAGGTCGCCGTCGATCGCAGGCTCTTCGGCAAGCCGGGCGCGCTTGATCCGGAAGAATTCCGCGAGATGGCCGACCACACAACGGTCGGTCACCAGATCGTCAGCACCGTGCAGTTTCCCTGGCCGAAGATTCCCGAGGCGGTTCGTTGGCATCATGAGCGCAGCGACGGCTCGGGATACCCGGACAGGCTTCTGCAGGAGGATGTCCCCATGGCGGTGCGGATCGTGGGTCTGGCCGACTCGTTCGACGCGATGACTAGTGCGCGTCCCTATCGCGCTCCGCTTTCGGTTGGCAGCGCATTGAGCGATCTGGTGCGGATGGCGCCCGACAAGTTCGATCCGAATGTCGTGCAGGCCCTGCTGATTCAGATTCGGCGGGAGGCGGTGGGCAGCAGCCGCGCTCCGCTGCTGGAAGGAATTCCAGTGAACATCGCGGCTACTGACATTGATCACCTCGCGGCTACGTTGCAGTACAAAGTGTCCCGCGGCAAAACGTATCTCACGTGAGAGTTCCCGGTTGCCAGTGTTCAGCCGCTGAACACTTCGTGGCTGAATGCTGAATGCTGAATGCTGACAGCTGAGTGCTAGTCCGCTAAGTCTTACGACTACATCGAGTTCCCACTCTCCCCGAACCACCCGAAACAGCAACTTTTTCCTCCGAATGGGTTCATAATCAGGAGGGTTTTTCCATCCGGGAGTATTCATGCGATCCAGATTGACCTGGCTTTCGGCTTGTTTGCTTTGCCTGTCCCTCGCCAGCACTGTTCCGCATTTATTAGCGAAGAAGAAAGAAAAAGCTGCCCAGATGAGCGCCAATGAGCAGAAGCGCGCCGTGCACGCCCTCAACCGCTTGGCCTTTGGCCCGCGTCCCGGCGATGTGCAGCAGGTTATGGCAATGGGTGTCGACCGCTGGATCGACGAGCAGCTGCATCCGGAAAAGATTCAGGATAAAGCCATCGAAGCCCGCCTCCAGCCCTTCCGCACCCTGCACATGAGCGCTAAGGAAATTGCCGACGAGTTTCCCGACAATCAGATGGTGAAGAAGGTCATGGATGGCAAGCGGCCGATGCCTTCCGACCCGGCGCGACGAGCGATCTACCGCGTCCAGATGGCGCGCCTCGAAGCGAAGATCGAACAGAAAAACGAAGCAAAACAGCAGAAGCAGCAGACTGCGTCAACATCGCAACCGGAAGCGTCGCCTGCGCCCAAACCGGATGAGCCCGGTGCGAACGATAGCGCGAAAACGGCGGAGGAACTGGCCGCGGCTGCGGCAGCGACAGCGGAACCCGCGGCATCATCCGGGTCGTCATCTGAAAATTCTATGAGCGCGATGAACGGCGCGGGCAATGACAACTCAATGAAGGCCGACGCATCGAGCGAGGCAGTTCCGCCGGAAGAGACGAAGTCCACGCCACCCACGCCCGAGGAGGCTGCCGAAGCAAAAGCGCGCGAGGATCGCCTCTACGCCGACCTGAAAGTTCAGTCGCTATTCGATCTGTCGCCGGACGAGCGCTACAAAAAAGTGATGGCCATGACTCCGGAAGAGCAGATCGCATTTGCCGACACGCTCCGTGGCGGAAAGGGCCAGGACTTTCTCGACGGAATGGATCCGCGCCAGAGGGAAGTTCTGCTGGCAATGAACAATCCGCAGCTGGTGGTGATGTCGGAACTGTCGGAAGCCAAGCTGCTGCGCGCCATCTACAGCGAGCGCCAGCTCGAACAGGTGATGACCGATTTCTGGTTCAATCACTTCAACGTGTTCATCGGCAAAGGCCCCGAACGGCTCATGCTCACGACGTACGAGCAGGACGTGATTCGCCCGCATGCCATGGGAAAATTCGAGGACTTGCTTGTCGCCGTCGCCAAGAGTCCCGCCATGCTCTTTTATCTCGATAACTGGCAGAGCGTAGGACCGAACTCGATGCAGGCTCAGGGCATCCCGGCGAGACCGTATGGTTATGGCCCTTACGGGCGTCCGCGCCGTTTTCCCGCCCGGCCGAAACCGCGGAAGAGACAAAACAACGGCCTCAATGAGAACTACGGCCGCGAACTGCTCGAACTGCATACGCTCAGCGTGAATGGCGGATACTCGCAACGCGATGTCACCGAAGTGGCCAAAGTTTTTACGGGCTGGACCATCGAAAGGCCGTTTGACGGCGGAGGGTTCATCTTCGATCCGCGAAGGCATGAGCCCGGTCCGAAATTTGTGCTTGGACATCGCATCAAGCCCAACGGGGAAGGCGAAGGCAGGGAAGTGCTGCATATGCTGGCGACCAGCCCGCAGACCGCGCATTTTATTTCGCTGAAACTGGCGCAGCGCTTTGTGTCGGACGATCCGCCGCCTGCACTGGTTGATCGGATGGCCGCGACCTTTGTAAAGAAGAAGGGCGATATCCGCGAGGTGCTTTCGACGCTGTTTCATTCGCCGGAGTTCTGGGATGAGTCAACCTACCGGGCGAAGGTGAAAACGCCATTCGAATTCGTGGCTTCGGCCGTTCGTGCTACGGGAGCAGATGTCGATAACGCGCTGCCGCTAGCGCGTCAGCTGAACATCATGGGCATGCCTCTCTATGGGGCGCAGCCGCCGACTGGATATTCGATGAAAGCGGAAACATGGGTGAGTTCCTCGTCGCTGCTGAATCGCATGAATTTTGCTCTGTCGCTGACTGCGGGCAAAGTTCACGGGGTTAAAGTCGACGCCGCGCAATTGGAGGGCGGTCCGCCGTCGGATGACTCCGCCGCCGTCCTCTCCGCAATGGAAGCGAAGCTGTTGGCTTCGGATGTGTCCAAACAGACGCACGATTCGATCGTGGCGCAAATGGGGAATCCATCGCAGTCTGCCGGATCTGGGTCGGGGAAGCCGGCAAAGCCACCGGATGCGGGCACGATCGCCGGCCTGCTCTTGGGGTCGCCAGAATTTCAGCGAAGGTAGTAGAGACGTTGGGAGCAACGTCTCTGCCCTCGGTGGCAGAAGTCCTGCCATCCAAGCGGGCCTTGTACTGGGGAGTATCACATGTCACTTACTCGTCGCGTATTCATTCGCAACAGCGCGCTCGCTGTCGTCGGAACGGCAGCGGTGCCGAGCTTTCTCACGCGGGCGGCGTTCGGAGCTGTTGAATCAGGGTCGAGACCGAAGCGCCTCGTGGTCATCTTCCAGCGCGGCGCAGCGGACGGTCTCAACATTGTTGTGCCCCACGGCGAGCAGCAGTACTACGCGATGCGCCCCAGCATCAATATTCCCCACAAGTCTGTGATCGATCTCGACGGATTCTTTGGATTGCATCCCTCGCTCGCGTCGTTTCAGCCGTTATGGCAGCAGAAGCACCTCGCGATCGTGCACGCCGCTGGATCTCCCGACGTCACGCGGTCTCACTTCGATGCGCAAGATTTCATGGAGACCGGAACGCCTGGCGTTAAAGCGACCGAGGATGGGTGGCTGAACCGTTCTCTTCACGATCTGCCGCATTCGTCGCAGACATCGCCATTTCGTGCGATCGCGCTCGGGCCGTCGCTGCCGCGCATTCTCAGTGGAACCGAGCCTGCCGTCGCGATGAACAATATCAACGACTTTGCCGTGGGAGGAAGGAATCCGAAAGCCTCGCCTGCGGCCACTGCTTTCGAAGCCATGTACGACCACTCCTCCGATAGCATGTTGCATGGCACGGGCGAAGAGACATTTGACGCGGTCAAGATGCTCAAGGCGGCCAATCCGGAAAAATACGAGGCTGCGCCCGGCGCGAATTATCCCCGGGGACGGTTTGGCGGCAGCCTGCGGCAACTCGCGCAGCTCATCAAGGCGAATCTCGGCGTGCAGGTTGCCTTCGCCGACATCAGCGGCTGGGATCATCACGTGAACGAAGGTTCCACCGAAGGGCAGCTTGCCAACGTGCTCATGGATTTCTCGCAATCGATTGCCGCATTCTGGACTGATCTGGGGGACCTTGGTGAGGACACGGTAGTGGTGACGATGTCGGAATTCGGCCGCACCGCCCATGAGAATGGCAATCGCGGCACGGACCATGGCCACGCAAATGTGATGTTCGTGCTGGGAGGCCCGGTGAAGGGAGGCAAGGTCTATGGACGCTGGCCCGGCCTCGATCAGTCCCAACTGTATGAAGGCCGCGATCTCGCGCTGACGACAGACTTCCGGCAGGTTATCGGCGAAGCGGTGGCGCGACACATGGGCAACAAGGATCTGGCGGCTGTCTTCCCAGGCTATGGCCAAGGAGCCCCATTCCTGAGGTTGCTGGGTTGAAATGTTCCTGCAGGAACACAACGTCATCACAGTTACGCCATGGCGCTTTCGTCATGACATGTAAGTGCTAGATGGCAAAGGGGAAAACGCCTTCTGCCGGGTGTAGTCGATCCACGCCTCCGCCGCGATAAACGTAATCGTGAACCCCAGCCAGAACGCGATGCCGAAAAACTCATGCGGAGTCATCCGGCGAAACGCAAAAAACATTCCCACGATCGGGCGCGTCGTTGCCACGCCCAAGCCGACGCCATAAGCGCGGATCATCCACTCGCGATGCCTCACCACTTCCTTGCGTCGGATGTAGAGGTAGGCCTTGACCAGGCAGATGAGAAACAAGATGGCAAACAACGTCGTCGCCGCCGTTTCGTTCGGCCCGCCAATGTTCATCGTGTAACTCATCACCAGCGCCGAAATGCCGATGATCAATCCGGAAACAACCAGCACTCTTCCGGACCAGCGATGAAGTTGCAGATGTTTCTGCCGGAAGCCCTGCGCGAACTGTAAGGGAGCAAGGCCAAGAAACAGTGCCCCCGGCAGAATGTGCACCAGCGTGAGTTGCATGTGCCTTGCGAATCCCACGTCGAGTGCGGCGGCCGGATTGGACTGTCCCCCACCGAACTGCGCCGGCCAGAGCAGAACCAGCGTGCGCCGAGTGACGGCGGCAATCCCGATCACGACCAGAAAGATCACCCCGAACCAGACGAAGCGGCGCGCTCGCTTGGATACTGACATGTCGAATCTCCCCCTCAAGCTTGGACGGTGGCTGTCTTTGTAGACGGCTGAGCGAGCGATTTATTGTGGAAGCGTAGTATTTCTGGAAGAAGGGATCGAGGCGGAAAAATCCCCAAGGCGAGGCCCAGACGAGTCCTTCCGATTGTGGGAAGCGCTGCCGCAATGCGCTCACAAGAACGCGGTCGGCCGTGGGAGAGGCCATCTCCAGAGGCTCGTTTCCCGCCGCTCCAGTTTCGCGCAGTTGGCGAGCACCCAGCCGCTGAGGAAGTGGGTGACCGGGCACATGGGTTAGATTTCGACTAACACGTCGCCATTTTCAATTTTGATCGGGTACACCGCAACTCTTGCATTCGCGTTGTGCGCGGCACAGCCGGTCTTGGGATCCCATTGCCACGCATGCCAGGGGCAGACAACTTTTCCATTTTCGATCATGCCTTGTCCTAGCGGGCCGCCCTGATGCAGGCAGACGTTGTCCATCGCGGAATATTCGCCGTTCACGTTCGCGATGCAAATCTCCTTACTTCCGCAGAGGAATTCTTTGGCCTCATTCGTGGCAGGGAGTTCGGATTGCGTCGTGAGCTTGATGAAGTTGGGCATAGCGGAGCGAGCACTCAGCAGTCAGCACTCAGCATTCAGCCATTATGGCTTCTCCAAGCGCGTCTGAAGAGGGCAACCGGCTGAATGCTGAGTCCTGATAGCTACTTCGGCTGCAAGGTTTGCGCGATCATAACCTGGCGCTTGAAGTTCTCGACCATGTTTTCGTTGAGCCGCACTTCGGTGGGCTTCTTCGCCAGCGTCATGGTGTCGATTTTGTCCTGCAACTTCAATAACGCGTAGAACAAGTTCTCCGGGCGCGGCGGACACCCCGTGACATAAACGTCGACGGGGACTATCTTGTCGACTCCTTGCAGCACGGCGTACGTATTGAAGGGCCCGCCTACGGAGGAGCATGCGCCCATCGAGATCACCCACTTGGGATCGGGCATCTGATCGTAGATGCGCTTGACGACTGGCGCCATTTTGAGAGTGACCGTGCCGGCCACGATCATCAAATCGCTCTGGCGGGGACTAGGGCGGAAGACCTCCGAGCCGAAGCGCGCAATGTCGAAGCGCGCCGTAGAGGAAGCGATCATCTCGATCGCGCAACAGGCTAACCCGAAAGTCATGGGCCAGACCGCCGATTTGCGCGCCCAGTTGAACACATAATCGACCGTGGAGATCAAGAAATTTTTTTCAAACTTATTTTGCAGCCACGCCATGCACGGACCTCGCAGTTCGCGTACACAGGCAGTCTAGGTAAGCGAGCCGAAGGTGTCAACGGCGAGCAGAGGGAATGCCATGCGCCTAGCCGATTCCGGCGATTCTGCTCAATACGGTGGCAGGCCGATTACTCGTAATATGCCGTATTCATTGATAGGCCGGTCGTCCGTGAGGGCAGGAGCATTCTTGTCGAGATTGATGATCCAGTCCATCGGCAATTCGCTCTTCAGGAGAAACGCGTATTGCTGTTCAGGGGTTCGATATGGACCCCATTCCACGAAGTCGGCATCTGCCTGGGGTGGCATCCGTTGGGCAAGCTGGGCGGCGGAGAGGCTCGGGATGGGTTGCATGCTGGCAAAGAAGTGCACTCCAATCCCGATGAATGAGCCATAAGCGCGGACATAAGGGAAAGAATCTCTCAGAGAGCGTGCAATCGCCGATGCGGTGGTGCGGTCGCCTCCCGGAAACCATTGGGCCAGGATTCCTCCGTCTTTCAGTCTTTTCTTGGCGGTGGTGTAGAACTCGCGCGAGTAAAGCAGGCTCGACCCAGCCGCGCCAATCGGCGGCGGAGGATCGATCGCGATGACGTCGTATTGTTCCGTGGTGCGTTCCAGGAAGCGGCGGCCATCGTCAATCACGATGTGGGATTTCGGAGACCGGACAAGCTGCGGTGCATCGGCATGGAAGTAGCCGAAAAGGGCGGGAACGCTCGGAACGAGATCCACTGCGGTCGAATCGATTCCCCAGGCGAGCATCGAGCGATGCGTGGTGCCCATTCCAAAGCAGATCACCAGCGCATTCTTGGGAAGATGGTTGAGCATCGCGAGCGGCATTGCGGCCATTGCCTTGGTGAGCGGCGTCAGCTGGGTCATCGTGACCCCGTTTACGACCAGGTTCTTTTGCATGCCCTGGCCGACGGCGAGCACAGTGGCCGTATTATCGCGGCGAATAACGGCCCCTGGAACTCTCTGAATGTAGCTCTGGGTGAAGAAGATCAATGCACACGATGCGCCGAGGCACGCCGTGAGAATGGCGACTCGTACGGCCCGCGAAGAAGTAAATTTCGGAACCGATCCGGGTTTTGCGAAGGCAAACCAGATACCCGTTAGCACCCACGGAAGCGTGAGGGCGGCGAGAGCGTAGCGCTCATCCATGTAAGGCAACAGAAGAAATCCGGCGACTAAGGGCCCGAAAATGCAGCCGGCAACGTTGACTGCATAGGCGACGCCGGCGCGATCGGGATCGCCCTTCGAGTAACGATCGACAAGGCTCGGCGTGAGGAATCCCAGCAGGCCACTGAAGCCCGCAAGACCGATGGGCAAGCGCAACCAGGTCGCGATTTTGAGGCGCATGTCGGCAGTCAGCAGCGGCATCAGGGCTGCTACGCAGACGAACACCCAAATCAGGGTTCCTTCGGTGCTGTAATGGCGGATCCAGCGACGGTAGACGACCGAACCAAGAAAAGTCGCGGCCAGGTAGACGCCCAGAATCATCGCGAACGAGTAGACCAACGTGCCAACAAAAATGGTGAATTGCCGTGTCCAAACCACCTCCATCCCCATGCTGGTGAGGCCGGTGGCGAAGAGCAGCCAGAGCGTGCCGCTACCCAACATCTGACGAAAGGTCGTTGAAGCCGATCTCGACACATCGGAGTTGGAGAGTTCACGAAGTGCGGACTGCTGCGGTCTTTCCTTCCCAAGTTGATAGGCGGTGGCGCAAATCAGGAGATTGAGCGCCATGCCGCATTGCAGGGCGCGATTGAACCCCCAAAGCTCGATGAACAGCAGCGGAATGACAGTGCCGGCCAGTGCTCCGAGAACGTTAGCAAGGTAAAGAAAACTGAAAGAGTGGTGCGATTCCGCGGGCCGGCTACTGCGGATGGCGAACATCGCTACAGGGATGGTGGCTCCCATGCACGTGCACCAGGGAACCAGAGTGAACGCGAGCCAGAGCCCGGCGGCTATGTAATATCCGCCCGAAGAAAGAGACAGACTCGTGCCGATGTGTTCGAGCGCGTAGCGCCCTGCCAATAATTCGAGGGGCACAATGACGCCGCCACAACCGATCAGGAGTTCCGTCAAAGCATAGAGTTGAAGCGGCGCGATCTTGAGGCGATGAGCCTGTGTGCGAATCAGCCGTCCAGCGGCCCACGAGCCGAGGCCCAATCCGCCCATGAAGCAAGAAAGCACAATCGAGACCATGGGCGTGGTCACGCCGAATTGAGCCATGGCGAGACGCAGCCAGATCAACTCATAGAGGATGCTGCAGAATCCTGAGATAAAGAAGAAGAGGAAATACCATCGAAGACTTTCGGACTTTGTCTCATCCGAAATCTTTATGTGAATATCCTCCGGAGAAAGCTTTACCCCGGCAGGTACCGTCTTCACGCTCATCGGCTGACTCCTTCAGAAGTCTGCATTCAGTCTCGCAGAGATTGTCAGAATCGCATGCCGGGTAACCAGAAGTCGTGGTAACTAAAGTCATTAGCGGCAAAGAGCCGAGCTAGGACATTTTGGGCTACCGCGCTGGATTGAAAAGTGAACCCGAAGGCCGCGAAGTTTCACAAAGGCTTGTCAAAGCCTCTTCGGGTACCGTCATGCCCTTTGCGGGTATTTTCTGGCAAGACGCCAATAATTCAGGGCAGGGAAGTTAGCCAACTCAGTCGCTTTTAGAAGAACTCGATCACAAACGTATTCGTAGAGTCGAGTATGTCCGCATAGAGGTAGGTGTCAGGGTTATTGCCGTTATCCTTGAAATAGTCGGTACTGCTCTCGAATCCAATTCCTGTGAATGTGCCGGTGAGTCCGCAACCTGTGCCCGATAAAGTGATGGATACATCGAAAACGTTCGCCGTATTTACCTGAGTGAACGTGCCGGTTGCTCCACAGAGGGCGGTCACCGTGCTGGTAAAACTCATACTCGCGTCGGTACCTGTGGGGGTGAAGGACGTGAGCGGCAACAGCACGGGTTGGCCGTTGAGTGCACCCTGAACCAAGAGGGTCTTGGGTCCCGATACGGCGCTGGGGGAGCCGGTCAACGCCGTCAAGGGAGTGAGCGTAAACGTGCCCGAAGGATTGCTGCCGGATCCTGTGAACGTGCCGTTGATCGCGGTGGCGGAGGTTACGTTGCCTTGAGCGGCATCGGTGATCATGGAGCCGCTGGATGGGCCGCCGGGTTCGGCGTAGGCGATGAGATCTCCCGAATACGAACATGCTCCAGTGATCTTGGGTAGTTGTACCGTGTCTCCGGTGCTTGCGGTGGCCTGGGAGTTATCGAAGAACAAGGCAAGACCGGAAGAATCGATGGCTCCGTAACCCGAGGCAGAGCCGCCGCCGTTATCAGAAATCGTGATCTGCCAGTCTCCGACAACGTTGAAGGGGCCGCCCGTGCATCCTTGCTGTAGGTTCGAGTTGGAAGACCCGCCGCAGCTGATAGTTAAGGCAGCAATCAGGATGAGGGACACGAACGCGGAGAGGCACAGCAACTTGCGAGACATAAGAACTACTCCTTGCGTGGGGTGGGAGCGGCCCGTCAGCATGCGCCGAAACGATCTTGGGACTCGATGATTTGTTCTCGGCGCGAACAGCGGACAGAAAAGAAGTATAGGAACGGACTATGAGGGCGACAAGTAAGTTTCAGGGTGCCGGTTCGACTGCTTAAGGTGGAGTGTTTGGCCGAGTAGGGCGTGCTTCGTTAGAATAAAGGGTTCTGTGGAAGAAACATGTCCCTGACAAAACAACAAGCGCTGGAGATGTTCGAGTCCGATGATCTGATCGGCATCGGGATGGAAGCGGACGCGGTGCGGCGGAAGCTGCATCCCGAAGGCGTCGTCACCTACATCATCGACCGAAACATCAACTACACCAACTTCTGTACCGAGTACTGCACCTTCTGCGCGTTCTATCGGCCTTTGAAGGGGCCGGCGGCGAGGGAAGGGTACATTCTCGACTTCGACACAATTTACGACAAGATCCGCGAGACGGTCGAACTCGGAGGTACTGGCGTGCTGATGCAAGGTGGTCTGCATCCGGACCTGAAGATCGACTGGCACGAAAAGATGCTGCGCGGCATTAAGCAGCGGTTTCCGCAGGTGCATCTGCATTGCTATTCCGCGTCGGAAATCATCGCGATTGCCGAATATAGCGGCCTGTCGATTCGCGACACCATCCTGCGGCTGCGGGATGCCGGGCTGGATTCGATTCCGGGCGGCGGGGCGGAGATTCTCGATGATGAAGTGCGTTACAAGATTGCGCGCTTGAAATGCCTGACCGAAGACTGGATCAACGTGCATCGCACGGCGCACCAGATTGGAATGCGCACTACGGCGACGATGATGTTTGGGGTCGGCGAGAATTACGAGAATCGGATCAATCACCTTCAAAAGCTCTATGAATTACAGGAAGAGACTGGCGGGTTCACGGCGTTTATCCCGTGGAGCTTTCAGCCGCAACACACCGCGTTGGGCGGCCGGCACTGGGACGAGGCGACGGCGGTAGAGTATTTGAAAGTCCTGGCAATCTCGCGGCTCTATCTTTCGAACTTCCTGAATGTGCAGTCGAGTTGGGTCACACAAGGATTGAAAGTCTGCCAGATGGGGTTGCGGTTTGGCGGAAACGATGTTGGCTCGGTGATGCTCGAAGAAAATGTTGTGCGCGCCGCGGGTGTGACGAATTGCACGACCGAAGAGGAACTGCGGAGGATCATCCGCGATGCGGGTTTCCGTCCGGCACAGAGAGATACGCTGTATCGGCAGTATTTCCTGAATTAGATTTTTGAGCACGAAAGATCGACGGATCGGCGAAACTGGAATTTCGATAGCAAGTATCGAAAAAACCGCTGTCGATCTTTGTTGACCAGAATGGCCTCCAATTTTAATCTGCTTGTGATGCAGTCTCATGTCCATCACCGCCATCACCATCATCACGCGCACAGCGTGACGGCGGGGATGCACACCTGAGATGAAGACTTAATCTAAACGCAATTTTCAGGATCAGGCCCGCTGAAGCGAACGTTCAGCGGGCCTTTTCATTTTTACCAGTGAGGAATTGCCGATATGGATGCAGAACTTGATTTCGAAAAGATGAACGGACTACTCCCGGCCGTGGTGCAGGATGACCGCGGTGGAGAAGTCCTGATGGTCGGGTTTATGAACCGCGAAGCATTCGAAAAGACCCTTGAGAAGGGGTACGTGACGTTTTTCAGCCGGACTCGGAACGAGCTGTGGATGAAAGGCGAGACTTCGGGAAACCGGCTGCGAGTGGTTTCTGCGCTGACCGATTGTGACCGCGATACGTTGCTGCTTCGCGTTGAAGTCGAGGGCGCAGGAATGGTTTGCCATCGTGGAACGCGGTCGTGCTTTACGGAAGGAATTCCAGTTTCCGAGCCGGCAAGCGCGAGCAGGGAGTCGCGATGAAGCTGCGCATCGGGATTCCCAAGGGCAGTTTGCAGGAAGCGACGCTGCAACTCTTCGCGAGAGCAGGGCTACCGGCGTACACGAATGGGCGCTCGTATTTTGCGACGACGGCGGATCCCGAGATCGATTGCATGCTGATCCGGGCGCAGGAGATGGCGCGCTACGTCGAGCATGGAGCGATCGACGCGGGCTTGACTGGCCTCGACTGGGTAATCGAGAGCGGGTTGGAGGTCGTTACCGTCAGCGATCTGATTTACGCGAAGCGTAGCCGGGGGAAAGTGCGTTGGGTGCTCGCAGTGCCAGAAGATTCGCCCGTGAAGTGCGCTGAAGATCTTTCGGGCTGCATTGTGGCGACGGAACTGGTGAAGGTGACGAGGGATTATTTCCAGAATAAAGGTGTGGATGTCCGGGTCGAGTTTTCGTGGGGAGCGACCGAGGTCAAGCCGCCGATGCTGGCGGATGCGATTGTTGAAGTGACAGAAACCGGCAGTTCGCTCAAAGCCAACCGCTTGCGGATTCTGGAGACGGTGCTGGAATCGAATACGCAACTCATCGCAAACAAATGTTCGTACGCCGATCGCGCGAAGCGGAAGAAGATCGACAACCTCGCTCTGATGCTGCAGGGAGC